>LIUG01000020.1 GCA_001462245.1 Candidatus Fibrimonas termitidis | reverse complement strand
TGGAGGAAAAGAGCATATTCAGCACGGAAAATGAAATTGATTTTGTGGAAATATTGAGCAAAGACGCTACGATTGAGGTTTACAAGTCCAGAATAGAAACCATCGAAGCACGCAAGGCGCAGGTTGATGGCGAGATAAAGAAGCTCCTTGAAGATTTTCCCAACAGCTATCCCCCTCTTGAGCCTCAGGCGCCGGACGAGACCCCCGATGCCTTCAAAAAGAGGCATGATTCTTGGTCAAGAGAGGGTATGCGGCAGGTGGCGGAATTGCAGAGAAAGCACGGGGTTTACAAGCAGAAACTGGAGCGTTCCGTTGATGTGCTGAACGATTACATTATAGCTGTGCAAAGCACGGTTGCAAGCGAGCCTTCTTTTGGTGCAAAAATAGAGCTTGGGGCTTACGATGCGGACAGGGAGCAATTTGAGCTTGTGGCGCAAGACAGCGAAAACGAGAAATTTCCATTTTATTTCAAGGGCAAGGTTGGGATTCCGAGAGACACGGCAAAGGCTATGGATCGTGCCATTCCGGGTTTTGTGACGAGTTTGCAGTATATCAATTTTCCCTTTGAAACCAAGGCGGGGAGTGTGAATTTGGCTATGTCCAAGTTGTTGCTTTCGAGGAATGGTTTGGACTTTAAGGTTGAGGGTTCTTTTGACGAGATAGAGCGTTATAAATCGACGGCTGGCTATGGTGCATGGAAGCTCCGTGCTGATTCCCTTCTGAGCGGGGCTTTGAAGCCGCAGGGTTTGGATTATGCTTATGCTATGAAGGCGGCGGCTAAGGATGCGAAAGAAAGAAGCATCGGCGATGGCCTTGGCTGGCGCGGGTGGACTAGGATTGCTGCTTTTACTGCGACAGCTGTTTTTGGCGGTCTTGCTATATATAGCCATGTGGATGTGCAAGACAAAATTGACAACATGAAGAAAATGGAAAAAGAATTAAAAGCAAATCCACCTTCTTCTCAAGCTGATAAAAAGTGGAAAGATTATAAGAAAGAAGAGAATTCAGCTAAGGATAGCAAGACACAACGTACCGCTTTCGGTATTGTTGCCGGCGTGTTTGCCGTTGGCGGGGCAGCTACATTTTTCTTTTAGGAGGCTTTTATGAAAAAAGTTCTAACTTTTGCCGCACTAATTTTGTCAACTTTTTTGCTATCCTGTTCGGAGGATATAAAATCGGGAGATGATGTTTGGGCAGAGATTTTTGGGCAAAGCTCGTCCAGTTCATATTTAAGTTCTTCTTCCGGTGGCAGCAGTAGCAGTTCTAGCAATGGCACAAGCAGTAGTTCAGATGGCGGCACAAGTAGCAGTTCCGAATCACAAGAGATTGGGCAAGTCGGCGAGGACGGTCGTTTTATAGATCCAAGAGATGGCAAAAGGTATAAATTTGAGCCTGGCCCCAACGGGAGAATATGGATGTCGGAGAATTTGAATTATTCAAGGAACAATACGCTTGGCTATTGCTATGGAGTAGAGATTGATGTTGTTGCAAATCCTCACCAGGATGCTTCCGGTTGCAATAATGGATATGGCAGGGTTTACGAGTATGCAGTGGCTATTGACAGAAACTCGCCACAGGGTTTGTGCCCGGCTGGCTGGCATATACCGAGCACTGTGGAATGGAACGGCCTGATTAGCGGCGGTGTTATGTCACCAGGTTTTTATATCAAAGCCGGAAATTATAATACGAATATCAACTATGATTTAGGCTGGAAGGAAAGGGGGGAAAGCGGTTTTTACTGGACGAGCAGCGGCAACACTTATCTTGCTTATCTTATAAACCATCCCCCCGAAGTTCAAACCGGTGCTTCGGCTGTGGATTATTTTTCTGTTCGCTGCATTGCGGATGGTGATATTGCATTTGAGTGCAACGGAGTTTCGTATTCTCCGGCAACTCAATTTTGCTCCGGTGGCAGTGTTTATGCAAAGTGCGGCGGCAAGGAATACACCCCTTCCGACCAGTTTTGCTCCGGCACGAGCGTGTATGAGAAGTGCGGCGGTGCGGTGTATGATCCTGCAAAACAGGGATGTCAAGGCACAAATGTGCGTTCAAAATGCGGCACTTACTTGTATGACCCCTCAACGCATTTCTGCTCCGGCAACACGCCTTATGCCAAGTGCGGCGGCGAGGAGTATAATCCGGCAAATGAGGAGTGTGTCGGGGATGTTGTGGTTCCCATTGTTTCGCCAAGCAACAGTTCAGCCGCTTCATCAATAACTTACGGCGGCCAGACATACAGGACGGTAAAGATAGGCACTCAAACATGGTTTGCGGAGAATTTGAATTACAATCCGGGCACAGGCACTTCCAGTTGCTATAACGGACAGGCAAGCTACTGTGAGACCTACGGTCGTTTGTATGATTGGTCAACGGCTAAGACAGTTTGCCCTACAGGCTGGCATTTGCCAAACCAAGCGGAGTGGGAAGCGTTGTTAAGTTATGTTCAAAGCACTAGCGGTTGCACAAACTGTGATGCAGCAAAGTTAAAAGCAACAAGTGGTTGGAATTCTAATCGCAACGGCACGGACGAGTACGGCTTTTCGGCTCTGCCAGGTGGCTTCGTCTATCCTCCCAGCTCCTTCCGGGATGTCGGTTACAGCAGCAGTTGGTGGAGTTCCACTGAGAACGAGAGCAACGGCGACGCTTACAATCTGGGCATTGCCTACAACGAAGAGTACGCCCGCTGGTACAGCAACATTAAGACGCATTTGTTATCTGTTCGTTGCGTCCAGAACTAAGCGGTTGGGGTGCTTTAGCACCCTGGCCGCCGCTAGCGTGGGCATATTTATGTCTTAGCGATAGGGCGTAGATGGGCTAAAAATGCACCACTTGGGACGAAGCAAATAAAGTTTGCCCTCAGGGCTGGCATTTGCCTACCTGTGAGGAATGGATTAAATTGCTCCGCTTTGTGGATAGTAAGAATGAAGGGAACGGTAAAGAAAGAGAATATTTTTTCTATGAAGAAGAAATAGGCAAGTATTTGAAAACCACGAGCGGTTGGAAAAAATGCAAAGGTAAATCAGGTGGCACGGACAAGTACGGTTTTGCTGCTTTACCGGGCGGCAAAGGCTATGCAAGCGGCGATTTCAAGTATGTTGTCAACAAGGGTATTTGGTGGAGTGCAACAGAGAGCAGTACCGACCATAACAATGCTTACCGCTTGCACATAAGCTACGAACACGATGGTGCTTATATAGGAAAATACCCAAAGAGCCAATTATATAGTGTTCGTTGTGTTCAAGATTAGGCGGTTAGGGTGCTTGCATCCTAGTTGCCGCCGCTAGCCGTAGGCGGGGGGTGCTACACCTTACAACCAATCTTCCACAATCAAATTTTCCACTCTATTAAATTCTTTTGTATTATTGGTTACCAAAATTCCATCATTTGCCAAAACTGTTGCCGCAATAAGCAAATCATTGCCGCCGATTATATTTCCGATGCTTTCCAATTTTCTACGAATTTCACCATAAATTTCCGCAGATTTCTCATCAAAAGAAACAACATCATAAAGAGCAATAAATCCCGATAACTTAACAATATTTTCATTTTTCTTAGCACTTTTTAATGCTCCGTAATATAGCTCCGCTACAACAACAGACGGAATTTTTATTTCATCTGCATCAATACTGCTAAATCTATTTAAAATAGCCTGACTTTTATTCTTTAGAAAATATATACATGTATTTGTATCTAAAAAATAACTCATAAAAAATCTCTGGATAAATTATTTGCCAAGGGCAAATCGCTTTGTTCAACAAAAGAGTCATCTTTTATTGAACCATTAAATTCCTGTAATTTTTCATAGTAATTTCTTTTTCCTTTCTCATTGATAATAGACGATACAAAGGTAACTATCACATTGTACCGTTCTTTTACAGGTATAGGCTCCTCAACAACAACCGAATTCCCGTCATAAAATCCTTTAACCGCAAACACAGATAAACTCTCCGCTTAAAAACATTTTCATAATATAGAAAATAGGAAATTGCATAGGCACCCTGTTAATGCAGGGAACGCTCACAAACGATACGCTCTGCCCGTGAGCGGTGGGATACGCCCCATAATTATAGCAAGACTCACCTTGAAGCCCTTTGTCTGAACCCCGATAGCCCCGAGGGAAATGGTAAAATCCCCTAAATCCTAAAAATCGGGGGCATCGGGGTTCTGACAAATTTTGAAGCAGCTAAGCGGTGGAATACGCCCTATGCTGAATACTATTGATAATTGCTAGTTAGAAAACGCTTTTATCTGCTTTTCAAGATACCCGCTTTGAGCAGCGGGAATGTTGTCAACCCGTTGTTGTAACAGGGCTTTTTCAATAGGATCAAGGCCAGGAGAGCGAAGCCAGTCGGGTCCAAATTCTGCCTCCGCTTCCGATAAATTACAGCCGCTTTGTATGAGAACATCGGCCCCCATTTTATCCTTAATAATTTTCGCCAACCATGGTTGCATGGGGAGTGTTTTCATAAGGCGATAATAACCTTCTTCATCACCTGCCTTGCTTAATAAACAAGCCTTGTATGCGATGTCAAATTTTTCATCAAAAGTCATAATCAATCTCCTTTTGCTTTGAAAATAGAAATTTGCTCACCCGCTAATTATAGCCGCTAACTTTTCTACGGCCTCATTCAAACTTCCGTTGTTTTCCAGCGTCAAATCTGCCAACGCTTCAAAATGATGGATTTCTTTTGAATAGAGATTTATTGCCTCCGATTGCATATCTATTTTTTTGCCGGTATTCATGTGTTCAAGAAACATCCGACTACCTTCCTTAACTCCTGCAAGCGCAAGTTTCGTTTCTCGCTTAATGTAAATTATAGTCCCGATTTTCTTCATAACTTTAGCATCAAACGGTCTCAGAACGCTTTCCGGCCAGATCTCAATTATGGCGCAACCCTCAAGTTTCGCAAGTTCAACCAGAAGCTTAGATTTTTCCTCTGCAAGCCGCCTAACGTTGCTCGGCAGGAATAATCTTGTCGGATGATCCAAATTCAATCTTTCGTAAGCCAGCTTATCCGTATTATAAAACGGGATTTGCAATTTTTTCGCCGCCCGCTTGCCGATGGTTGACTTGCCGCTGTTTGGAATACCAATCAAAAAGTATTTTTTTGGTTTCAACTCAGTCATTTTTTCTCCTGTCAGAATGTTTCACGCCTTTAATAAAGGCAATAATCGTGCCAGCTAAAAAACGGCCAAATTTGCTCAAAAACGCCATTTTGAAGTGTCCAAAAAGTGTTTAAACACTGTTTAAACACTTTTTGGACAGTTTTCTAAATTAAAACCGTTCAACAAAATACACTTTTAGGATACCTGAAAGTGTATTTTACCTATAAAGGCGAGGTGAAAATGAAACGGCTAATAGAGGAAAAACTGCTGCAATGGAAAAACAGCGATGGCAGAAAACCGCTTTTGGTTTATGGGGCGAGGCAAATCGGCAAAACCCATAGCATTATGGAGTTCGGCACAAAGAACTATGCTTCGGTTGCGTATTTTTATTTCGACAACAATCCCGACTTATGCAAACTGTTTGAAGACGGTGTAAGTTCTATCGCATCACTAAAGGCCAAGTTGGAGGCAAACATCAACCAAGCTATTTCACCTGAAAATACTCTCATCATTTTTGATGAAGTGCAGACTTGCCCCGCTGCGCTCAACTCGTTAAAAAGGTTCCAAGAAACAGCCTCGGAGTATCACATAATTGCTGTTGGCAGCTTGCTCGGAGTGGCACTTAAACGAGAGGGTTTTTCGTTTCCTGTTGGAAAGGTAGATGAAATGAATATGTATCCGCTTACCTTTGAGGAGTTTTTGATGGAGTTCAACCCAAAACTCCTTTCGCTGATTAAAAAATGCTATGAGAGCGATGCCCTGCTTGCAAGCGGCTTGCACACTCAGGCTTTGGAATTGTTTTTGCAATACCTTGTTATAGGCGGTATGCCGGAAGCTATTATGGAATACAAAAAGACAAATAATTTTACTTTGGTCAAAGCAAAGCAGCTTGCTCTCTGCAACAATTATATTTTGGATATGAACAAATACACCGAAACAAAGGCACAAGCGGTTCGGAATGAAGCGGTTTATAATACCTTGCCCTCACAGCTTGCCAAAGAGAATAGAAAATTTCAATATGCCTTGATTAAAAGCGGCGCAAGGGCGAGCGAGTATGAACTTTCGCTGAATTGGCTTGAAAAAGCGGCTGTGATTATTAGATGCAACAAAGTGAATGAAGGAAAAGAATCACTGGCAAATTATGAAGACTTTTTATCTTTCAAGGTTTATATGAGCGATGTTGGGTTATATTCGGCAAAGAGCAACCACTCCCATCTTTCAATTTTGGGCAGAACTCTTGGGGATGCAGCAAAAGGAGCAATCACAGAAAACTATATTGCTCAACAGTTGAATGCAAACGGGCATAAGCTATACTATTGGGAAAGCAATAACCAAGCAGAACTCGATTTTGTTATTCAGATTGACAATAAAATTATACCCATTGAAGCAAAATCTTGGGAGGCGGTACGTTCACAAAGTCTTGAAACATTCCGAAAGAAATATAGCATAAAAGAAGCAATAAGAATTTCTGCAAAGAACTTTGGCTTTAAGAATGGAATTAAGAGTGTGCCTTTGTATGCGGTGTGGTGTATCCGCTAAACTCATTAGTAATCGTCGTAATTGTCTTCTGCTTCTTTTGGGTAGCCGTTTTCCAGTTCCAAAATTGAGGCGTCGGTTACGGAAATTACTTTTACATTGAAAATTAAATCCATTCCTGCGTAGGTGTGGTTGCCGTCTAAGATAACGGTGTTTTTGCGAATTTCACGGATAATAAAGCCGTCCGGTTCGTGTTGCTCTTCGATTTCCTTAAAAAATCTCTCGGCATCGGACAGTTCATCAAAGTCCTCGTCATTAAAGCTTTCCACATAGCCGCCAACCCAAAAATCATCTATAAATGGCGCCAGTTCCTCCTTTGAAACCTCTACCAAAAGCCTTTTGTCGTAGGGTCCGTAAGCTTGGTCAAACGGCAATTCCACGGAAAATACGTCGCCTTCCTTATGCCCTTCCAAAGCGTTTTCCAAGCCGGGAACAATATTCTCGTTGCGGTAGCCGTGCAGGTAAAACACAGGCGCATACGGCGAAACCTCCATGAGAATTTCGCCTTTGCGGTTCATTATGCTATACACAATGGAAACCTTTTTATTTTTCCGTATAAGTTCCTGCATGAAGGAAATATAGTAAGTAATTTCTATATTCCCCTCATGCTTTTCAATTCAGACCTAATTCATGAAATTTACGCCAAAATCCCATCAAAAGTTTTGGCGGCGAGGCGGGTTTTTGGGCGGCCGCTTACATTAACGGAAAAAATTCTTTACACCCATTTGATTGATGAAAACGAAGATAAGACCTATGTACGAGGCAAGGATTTTGCGGAATTTAACCCGGACAGGGTGGCTATGCAAGATGCTACTGCGCAAATGGCCCTCTTGCAGTTTTCAACAGCCGGGAAGGCAAGCTCGGCAATTCCGGTTTCCGTGCACTGCGACCATTTAATTCAAGCACGAAAAAATGCAGCCTCCGATTTGACCGAGGCAAAAGATGAGAATAAGGAAGTCTATGCTTTTTTAGAAAGCGTTTGCAAAAAATACGGATTTGATTTTTGGCAACCCGGAGCGGGTATCATCCACCAAGTTGTGCTGGAGAACTATGCTTTCCCCGGTGGCTTGCTCATAGGAACGGATAGCCATACGGTTAATGCCGGTGGCCTTGGAATGCTGGCTGTGGGTGTTGGCGGCGCAGATGCCGTGGATGCAATGGTCGGTTTGCCTTGGGAACTGAAGTTCCCTCGCATAATAGGCGTTAAGCTGCGCGGTTCTTTAAGCGGTTTTGCAAGCCCAAAAGATGTGATTTTAAAATTAGCCGGCATATTGAAAACTTCCGGCGGAACGGACTCCGTGATAGAATACTTCGGCGATGGCGCAAAAACACTCTCTGCCACCGGCAAAGGCACAATCTGCAATATGGGTGCAGAAGTCGGCGCAACCTGCAGCGTGTTTGGTTTTGATGCTGCTATGGAAAAATATTTGAGAGCAACCGGCAGAGCGGAAATTGCGGATGCCGCTAAGAAAATAGTTTCTTGCCTGCGTTGCGATGCAGAGGTTGAAGTTGAACCGGAAAAATATTTTGACAGAGTTATTGATATTGATTTGAGCACATTAAAACCGCACTACAATGGGCCTTTTAGCCCGGATCGTTCTTTTCCGATTACGGAAATGGAAAAATCCCTTGAAGAGTTTGAAAGCGTTCCGGAGGTTAGCGCTGCTTTAATAGGCAGTTGCACGAACTCCAGCTATGAAGATCTTTCCAGAGCGGTTTTCATAATTCGCGATGCTCTTGCAAAGGGCATAAAACCAAAGGCTCCGCTCTACATAAATCCGGGTTCCGAAGCGGTGCGGGCCACTGCGGAGCGAGACGGAATTTTGCGTTCATTTACGGATTTCGGAGCGATAATTTTTGCAAATGCTTGTGGCCCCTGCATTGGAATGTGGGCGAGAGAAGGTGCGCAAAAAGGTGAAAAGAACAGCATTGTTCACTCATTTAACCGCAATTTTTCCGGCAGGGCAGATGGCAACGAGCAAACCCACGCATTTGTTTCAAGCCCGGAAATGGCGGTAATAGCTTCGCTTTCCGGCTCCTTGCTCTTTAATCCCGAAACGGATTTTTTGATAAATGAGGCCGGCGAAAGGCAAAAATTATCCCAGCCTTGGGGTGAAGAATTGCCGATAAAAGGTTTTGTTTCAAATTCCGATGTTGTAAAAGTTTCCGAGGGGGATAGCTCTGCGGAAATTGCAATAGAGGAGGGAAGCAACAGGCTTCAAAAGTTGGAAGCTTTTGCACCGTGGAACGGAAGGGATATTTTGAATGCGAGGCTTTTAATTAAAGCGAAAGGAAAATGTACCACAGACCATATTTCAAAAGCCGGCGAATGGCTAAAGTATCGTGGGCATTTGGAAAATATTTCCGGCAATCTTTTGATAGGCGCTGTGAACGCTTTTAACGATAAAAAGAATAAAGTGCTTTTTCAGCCGGGCAACAGGGAAATGAGCGTGCCCGAGGCGGCAAAAGCTTATAAAGCGGCAAAAATCCCGAGCGTGGTTGTAGGGGACGAGAATTACGGTGAGGGTTCCAGCCGTGAGCATGCCGCTATGGAACCGCGTTTTTTGGGAGTCGCGGCGGTTATAGCAAAAAGCTTTGCACGCATTCACGAAACAAATCTGAAAAAGCAAGGAATGCTCGCTCTCTGTTTTGAAGACAAAAGCGATTATGACAAAATTTTGGAAAGCGATACTTTAGCGATTTTGGGGCTTTCCAATTTTAAGCCGGGGCGTAAATTCACACTCCTGTTGCACCATGCAGATGGAACTCAAGAAGAAGTTCTTTTGAGCCAGACCTACAACGAAAGCCAGTGGGAGTGGTTCAAAGCGGGCAGCGCATTAAACGCATTGAAAGACAAATGCCCAACTTCAACATAAAAGCCTCTAAGTACGACTCCGCATCTGAGCCGCAAGCGGAGCTTGCAATGGAGTTGTTTGAACTTTCTTTGGATTATTTGCCGGATACTTTGCCTATATTGCTGGATGTTGGTTGCGGAACGGGGCATTTGAGCCTTGATTTGGCCGGCCTTTTCCCAAAAAGATTGGATTGCTTGGATATTTCAAAAGAAATGCTGGAGATTTGCAGGGAAAAATTGCAGGTGAATTTTCCGAATGTAAAGTGGCGGCTTTTTGAGAACGATGCGGAGAGTTTTGAACCGGATATAAAATACGATGGAATTTATTGCAATGCTACACTCCAGTGGTTCGCCGATGTTCCCAAATTTTTATCAAGGGTAAAAAAGTGGTTGAAGCCAAACGGAATTTTATGCATCGGCGCATTCGGAGAAAAAACTCTTTGCGAGTTGCGCAGTGCGTACTTTGAAGCGGCGGGCAGGCAGTTGGAAACAGCGGCGAAATTTTTTTCTTTGGATAAATTAACGGAGTTTTCCAAAAAAGCCGGCTTTGATCTCTTGGAATTTTCGGAATGCATTTATGTTCAGGATTTTGAGGAACCTGCTTTCGCATTGAAAACCCTTGGCAAAATGGGGGTAACCGGTACAGGCAAAAAACCGCTCACTCGTTCCGAAGCGCAAAAGCTAAAGGAAATTTTGGCGAATGCCAGTTTTTCGTGGGAATTGATGGCTATGATATTTCGGGCAAAGGAATGCCCCTACTTCCCCTGATCCGCATACCGCCACCACGCAACAGACGCCGCCACTCCCGCCACACCGGTGACAATCAAAATGCCAACGCTCACCGCACTCAAAGTGCCACCCTCAATGTACGCCTTCGGAATGCTCCAAGGGAAATAGGCGGCAAAACCGATGTTCCCCGCCACATTCGCCATTACCATCGCAAATATCAGAACGCCCAGAGGCAGCAAATAATTGCGGCTTACGCTTGCGATGAAAACTATCGGCGCGGAAATGGCGGCCAGCATGAATGTGAGGCAAATATGCCGCCCATAAACTCCTGCGGCATAGCTCCATGAAAAGCCGTCCTCAACCGGCACCGCAATACCCATAACGCAGGAAGCCAAGAATTGGCAAAAGGCCAAAATCAGCATAGTAAAAATCAAGGCGATGCATTTGGAATGCACAATCGTTGAGCGAGGAAACGGCAATGCCAGCAAATCCGTTACCGTCCTGTCCGAAAACTCCCTGCCGAATGCCCATGCGGCGAGAAACCCAAACCCAATGCAGCCATGCAAGGCCAGCACTTGCTCCACCATGCTGAAATACTCGGCAATCGTGTTGGCACCGAATATATCGCCGGCACGTTCCTGAAACATTCCCAGCCTGAACAAGCTCATAAAAACCGGCATGGACACAAACAACCCAAAAATCACCCAAGTCACTTTTGAACGGCGAAGCTTCAAAAGCTCTGCCCAAACAGCCACACGCAACGCATTCATTTTTTCGCCCCTCCATTGTCCCCGATAGTCCGCAAAAAATAGCTCTCCAAATTTTCTTCTTCCACATTGAGTCTCAGCAATGCCAGTCCTGCGTTAACCAAAATCGCCGCTATGGCATCGGGGTGCGCCACAGATTGCTCGTCTGCCAATTCAAGCGTGCCGTCCGCAGCGGGCAAGGCATTGAACCCTTTCTCCGCCAGCACACGCACAGCTTTTTCCGCATCGCCTGTTTTTACCGAGAGCCGCTTTTTGCACAAGCGTTCAAGTTCGCGGGTTTGTATTTCCTGCAGCAAGCGTCCCTGATGGATAATGCCTATACGGTCGGCGAGGCGGGAAACTTCGCCCAGAATATGGCTTGAAATGAAAACGGTGACATGGTCGTTTTTTGCCATGCCGAGCAGGAGTTCCCGTATCTCGACTATTCCGGCGGGGTCAAGCGCATTGGTAGGCTCGTCCAAGATAAGCAGGCTGGGTTTGTGAAGCAGGGCTTTCGCAAGCCCAACACGCTGGGCGTTTCCCTGAGACAAAACCTTTGCTTTTCTGTCTTTATACTGGGTTAATTGCAGTTTTTCCATTATATCGCCGACGGCTTTTGCATCCCCAACCCCCCGCAAACGCCTGAAGATTTCAAGATTTTCGCGCACGGTTATCTCCGGGTAAGCGCAAGGCGTTTCCACAAGGTAGCCTACTTGCTCCCAAAGGCGGTAATTGCCGGCGTTGGCTTTTGCGCCGTTGATATACGCCGCCCCCGCAGTCGGTTTTATCATGCCGAGCAGCATTCTGATGGCTGTTGTTTTCCCTGCGCCGTTCAGCCCGAGAAAGCCGTAGATTTCCCCTTTTTTCACATTCAGGGACACATTCTCAACGGCACGAACAGAGCCATACTGCTTCGTGAGATTTTCCGTGGCGATGATGGTTTGTTCAGTCATT
>LIUG01000019.1 GCA_001462245.1 Candidatus Fibrimonas termitidis | reverse complement strand
AGAAGGTGCAGGTTATGCGTGTTATTTGACAGCAACCAGCAAAGCTAAAATAGGAGACTGCCCAGCCAAAAGCGTTTGGAAAATGGAGTATGGCCTTGAACCGGAATGTGAATGCGAAGAAGAGGGATGTTGCGAAAACCGTAGCAACGAAGTTCCTCCTAAATGCGAAGCTATAACCCCTAAAGTCATTTCCAATTATAAAGGAGGTTCACTATGAAAAATGTTGCCAAAATAGTGGTCACATTTCTTGTATTTTTAACAATACTTGGTGGGTTCGCAAGAGGGATAAAAAAAGATGTAAAAAAAAATGTAGAAGCGATTTCAATGTTAAAGAAAGGCAGCCTAGAATCCTGCCCGAATTATACCGTTGAACAACTGGTCAATAGCTCTATAAAAAATCCTAAATGGGAGCGTATTGTTGATAATGGCATTACTTATGTAAACATCAGCGGATTAACTGCCAGCGGCAGACCTGCTGATGTGCTTATGCAGTTTTGGATAAGGGCTGATGGTGATGGCAGTTTTGGTTTGGAAGCGTTTGAAATAGATGAAGAAGATCAAAATGAATTTGTAGCACTCGTTTTTCTCGGGCAAATGTGTGAAGCTGCGAAAACAACGAAAAAAAAAGCAAAAAAAGCGATGGAAGAACAACAACAATAGGAGTTTTTTATGCCATTTTGCACTAAATGCGGAACGGAAGCTTCAGAGAAAGCCAAATTTTGCCAAAAATGCGGGAATTCCCTGCAAAGCGGGCAAAAGCCAAGTCAAGTCGGTAAAACTGCTCCTGTAGCAAATGCAGGTGTTGATACAGGCGTTGGGGCACTTTCAGAAAGAGAACAAAATATAGAGAAAAACAGACAATTTGAAGCGGTTGCTAAACGTAATTTTATAATAAGCATCATTATTGCTGTCATATCTATAATATTTGCATTTAACGCTGATTTTGGAGAATACGGTTCTTTTGCTTTTCTTATAATTGTAGCAATTTGTGGCATTCCTATTATCGTAGGAAGGGCATTATTTGCTGGCGGTTGCGAAAAATGTGCAGCTAAATGGTACGAAAAACGATTAAGCGATGATTTGATATCAGAACAATTTATTGGCAATAAAACTGAAAAGACTGGATTTGATGGTTTTAGTGCAGGAGGATATAAAGGTAAGCAATATACTAAATATGCTGTTTTTAACAGAAGGTACGCTTTTCGCAGCCGTTGTGTTTATTGCGGATATGAGTGGACTGGGGAATACACAACACAGGAGAAGGAGGAAATATGAAAGAATATAATCCTATGGAAGAAGCAAAGTTTAGCTATAAATATGCGATGCCACTGCAAATAATTTTATTTGTAGCATTATTAATTCTCGCATATTATGGCTGGTGGCAAGCATCTTGATGCACTGAGGTGGTGCAAACCTAGCCAAAACAGTGTTCCCTGGTTTTGGTGATGGAAATGAGTGGGATAAATGTAGGAGGCTTTTATGCCATTTTGCAATAAGTGCGGAACGGAAGTTCCAGAAAATGTTTCATTTTGTCAAGAATGCGGGAATTCCCTGCAAAGCGGGCAAACAAATCAAGCAAATAAAGCTGCTCCTGTAGCAAATGCAGATATTGAAAACCTTTCTTTATGGGGTTACTTTATAAAATGCTTAAAAAATTACGTAAATTTTAAAGACAGAGCGAGAAGAAAGGAATATTGGGGATTTTTACTTTTCCAGATACTAATTGAGATTGGATTAATCGTACTTATGACCGTCTTTTTCGGCGATGCAGAGGAAACTTTTGAGGATGCATTACTTACGTTATATTTCCTCGGTATGTTGCTTCCATGTTCTGCGTTATATGTCCGGCGTTTGCATGATATTGGCGAGAGCAGTTGGTATGCTCTGCCGATAATAGCCCTTGATATTTTGATTTTTATGATTCCCGAGCTTCCCGACGATATAGACGACTGGCCAGCACGGTCTGTGGGAATAATCATAGCCTCAATTATTTGTACCCTTCTTCTAGGTTGTATTAAAGGAGAAGCTAAGAAAAATGAATATGGATCAAGTCCAAAATAGGACGAACCTAGCCAAAACATGCTCCCTGGTTTTGGTGATGGAACCCGAGTGGGATAAACATAGGAGGCTTTATGCCATTTTGCAATAAGTGCGGAACGGAAGTTCCCGAAAACGTTTCATTTTGCCCTAAATGCGGGAATTCTCTGTAAAGCGGGCAAAATCCAAGCCAAAGCACCGATGATAAACCGGCTCTTTGGAACCCATCTGCTTCCGTAAACTGGGGTGTCCTTTTACCTCCGCTTGCAGTGTTTCTCCATTATTTGAATTGGAAAACATTGAAACAAGAAAAGAAGGCAAAAACATCACTAATATGGTTTGTTTTGAATTTTTTTTCACTTGGTATCACACTTTGGATCCCATTAATAGTCTGGTATTTTGCAAGTGCCAAAGGTCAGATAAAATATGTGGAAGAAAAATATGGGAAGACTGGATACAAGAAAAAGTCTCAGTTAATTCCGTTTGTCGCTATGATAGCGACATATCTTATCCTTATTCTTATTTTTGTCGCCATTTCAATGGGAGGGGCTCCTAAAGCAATGGCACAAGAAGTAGGCTTGGCGGCTAGTACTTGGAGCAAGTTGCAACAGGTTTATATTCTTGAAAATGAGAGAATTGGCAACTGCCAGAAAATAGGCTATACTCCTCCCAATAGCGAATTTTTCACATACCAATGCGGCATTGAAGGTAGCTATGCTGTTTTAGCCATAAGCAACAAAGTGAATTTAGGTGACTGCAAAGCCGGAAATGTTTGGGCCGTTGCTATGAACAAGAATACGGAAATTGAGGCAAAGCAACCAGAGGATAAAAATTGCGTGAAGTTAAGTCCTAAATTCTGTGACATTGCCACGAGCAAAAAATGCGACAACTAATGGATTAAGGCGAAAAGGAATTCAAAAATGAATGTAAAATTCACGCTCGGTATTATTCTTGAGCTGTTGCTAGCCAACATAGCAATGGCTCAATTCAATGCCGACTCAACTGTCTTTACCGACCCAAGGGACGGCGAAACATACAAGGTAGCAAAATATAAAGGTAACTACTGGCTAGCCGAAAATCTACGTATTGAAAAGATTAACGGAAAAATAGTCGGTGGCAAAGATCCCGAAATCGACGGACGTCTGTATAGTCTGGACGAAGCGGAAAAAGCGTGCCCCACCGGTTGGTATGTGCCAGGCAAAAAAGATTGGGATATGCTA
>LIUG01000018.1 GCA_001462245.1 Candidatus Fibrimonas termitidis | reverse complement strand
GAAAAAGGAAATCGCTGATATCCGCGCCAATCATTACCCGAAGTTCGGAGACAAGCTGCCGCAGGAGTTGAAGGACGAATTGGCTGCTATCGAGAAAAGACTGGGATAATAGTTAGCAAATTCAAACCGCATTTTTTTTAACAAAAAATGCGGTTTTTTTATTACCTGAACAAACCCATAAATACTTCGCTGTACTTCACAACAAACCCGGAAAACACAACGCTTACCATGGTCATAAGTTTCATCAAAATGTTCAGAGCGGGGCCTGCTGTATCTTTGAACGGGTCGCCTACGGTATCGCCTGTGACTGCGGCTTTATGAGTGTCTGAGCCTTTGCCGCCAAAGTTGCCTTTCTCTATGAATTTTTTTGCATTGTCCCATGCGCCACCGGAATTGTTCAGCATGGTGGCTAAGGAAAAACCCGCTGCCAAGCTGCCTGTCAAAAGCCCGAACACACCCGGAACGCCCAAAATCAAACCCACCAAAACCGGAGTGATTACCGCCATTAAAGACGGCAAAATCATCTCTCTTTGAGCACCCGCCGTACTGATTGCAACACAGCGAGCATAATCCGGTTTGCCCGTTCCATCCATTATTCCTTTTATTTCACGGAACTGGCGGCGAACCTCCTCTACCATTGCGCCTGCCGCTCTGCCCACCGCTTGAATGCTCATGGAACAAAAGAGGAAAGCCATCATGGCTCCGATAAATAATCCGCAAAGCAACATGGGATTCATCAGGGTTAAATTATATGCGATTAAAAAATCCGTTATATGCGCATTTTGCGCAACCAAGCCCACAAGGGAACCATCTTCGCTTATAGCTCGGTTTCCGTTTTCTATGATTTTGACGGCAGAATTTGTCGCAAATTTTTCCGCAAGTTTTTCACCGGAACTTGCGAATACAACTGTGCCAACATTAAAAAATCCGTTTGCATCGGAAGCAAGGCTGCCCAGCCAGTGTTTTACTTCTTCTATATAAGCTGCAAGGAGCGCAATTGCCGTTAAAGCAGCAGAGCCTATAGCGAAGCCCTTTCCTGTGGCTGCGGTGGTATTGCCCAGCATATCCAATTCATCTGTGCGTTTGCGGACCTCAGGGGGCAGGCCTGCCATTTCCGCATTGCCTCCGGCGTTGTCTGCTATTGGGCCAAAGGCATCGGTTGCAAGGGTAATGCCTAGGGTGGAGAGCATTCCGACTGCGGCAAAGCTAACACCGTAAAGCCCCATGGACAAATCGCTGAAACCACCGGCAAATCCAAATGCGAAAAGAATACCGGCAACAACGCAAATAACAGGGAACCCCGTGCTTTTCATTCCAATCGCTATGCCTTCTATTATTGTTGTGGCGTGCCCCAGCTTCGCTTGGTTGGCTATGCCCTGCGTTGGTTTGTAAATATCAGAAGTGTAGTATTCTGTGAATTGCCCTATTATCACGCCTACTATCAAACCCGAAATAACAGAACCAAAAATTCCCCAAGGTATTATTCCAAAATATGCGAGAGCCGCAACCGCCGCTAAAATCAAAATAGAACTGCTCAGAGTTCCGGTCAAAAGCGAGCGCAGCAAATTTTTAGAGGTCGCTTCTTCCTTTGTGCGAACCTGCATTATGCCGACAATTGAAAATAAAATTCCAAGTGCTGCCACGAGCATAGGAGCTATTACAGCCGCCACTCCCAATTGCGGCAAAACCGCGCCCAAAGCAGCAGTAGCTAAAATAGAACCGCAGTAACTCTCATATAAATCAGCACCCATTCCTGCAACATCACCGACGTTGTCTCCAACGTTATCCGCTATTGTTGCCGGGTTGCGAGGGTCGTCTTCGGGAATGCCGGCCTCTACCTTGCCTACAAGGTCTGCCCCTACATCCGCCGCTTTCGTATAAATTCCACCGCCCACACGTGCGAACAATGCCTGAACGCTCGCACCCATTCCAAAAGTTATCATTACGGTGGTTATCTCCACCATTTTTTGTGTTTCGGTATAGTTCAAGCCAAAGCCTAATATATTATTGTTATAAACGTAGTTCAGCAATATGAACCAGAGCGAAATATCCAGCAAACCGAAGCCAACCACTATCAAGCCCATAACGGCTCCGCTGCGGAAAGCTATCTGCAATGCGCGGTTCAAACTTTGCATGGCTCCGTTTGCCGTTCTGCTGCTGGCCTGGGTCGCAGTCTTCATGCCTAAAAATCCGCATAGCCCGGAAAAGAAGCCGCCGGTTAAAAATGCTACGGGAACAAAGGGGTTCTGAATTTTCAGGAACGCGAGCGCCGTCAAAATGATGAATAAAACCACGAATACTATCGAGACGGTTTTATATTGTTGCTTGAGATAAGCCATAGCACCTTCCCTAACGTATTGGGCTATGTCTTTCATTTTTTGATTGCCCTCCGATTTTTTCATCATGCTTTTATAAAAAAGCAGTGCGAAAATTAGGGCAACTATTGCGGAGATGGGAACCAAGAGCCAAAAATGGGGAATTGCAGACATAACGGGAATATAGAAATTTTTACTATATTAAGCTCAGTGAAGCGCATATTTAAATTTTTGAACCGCCATCCGATGCTTTTTGCCATTGTTTTTTGGATGCTTGCGGTGTTTGTTATTGCGATTGTTGCAAATTGGATAATTATGCCTATTATAGCGGGTCGTACAACTAAAACCATGCTTGTACCCAGTGTTGTGGACTTACCGGCAGAAGAAGCCGATTCTGTTTTAAAAAATGCGGGTTTGAATGTAAAATGGGCAAAAGATGGCAGGTACAGCGGTGAAATTGCGGCAAATAGGGTGTTGATTCAAATGCCGGCAGCAAACAGAACGGTAAAAGAGAACAGAACAGTTTTTTTAACTCTTTCCAAGGGCAGGCAAGAGGTGAGCGTTCCGGACTTACGGGGAGTAAGCCTCAGGCAGGCGGAAATTTCGTTGCAAAGGCTTGAACTTTTACCGGGTTCAAAGATAGAAGGCGCGCATTCCGCTATTCCAAGAGGAGTGGTAATTCGCACGGAACCCAATGCCGGCAAAAAGGTTCGCATAGGTTCTAAGGTGGATATAGTAATATCTTCCGGTAATAACTCCGGGAAAATTCTGCTGCCGAATTTGCGGGAAATGTCGCTTGTAAGGGCAACCGCAATTATAGATTCGCTGGGATTTAAATTGGGTGGCGTAATAGTAATGCAATTGGAAGACAAATTGCCCAACACGGTTTTGGAATTAAGCCCCAAACCCGGGGAGTATTTGGAAGCGGGGACGGAAATAGATTTGACGGTCGCGGAGTGATTTTTTAGTTGAGAGTTGAGAGTGGAGAGTTTGGGATGAAGAATTGGTTGTTTTATTTATGTTTCTTTTTGTTGCTTTGCAACTGCGCTAAGTCGCCGGAGCTTGCAACTGTGCCTACAGCTGGGGATACTGCTAAAACAGATGTGCCGGAACTTCCGGAAATAGATATGGCGGCGGAGCTTGCGAAATTGGATACCATGCTGGCAGCGGATTCTCCGAGTGCTGCTGCTGCCCATGAGAATTTTTTGCGCGCTCTGGATATGCTGGAAGCCGATAGAATCATTTTTGCGGAGCTATTTTATAAGAGAGCGCTGGCCAATGATCCTGCAAGCAATTTTTTGTTAAGCGAACTCATAAAAACTCTATTGAAACAGAATAAAATAGGAGAAGCTTTTCCCTTATTGAAGCTTGCGGTTCAAACTCCCAAAGCTACAGCGGATAATTTTCTTTATATGGCTAGGCTTTATAAAGAATACGGAAACTTGGACAGTGCGGAAATTTTTTATAAAAAAGCCACGGATAAAATGAACGATAACTACGCCTTGTATGAATATGCGCAATTACTTGAATTTCAGTTGAAGGCTTTGGAATTTAAAAAAGATGAGCAGGAACTTGATAGAATTTGCCGGGAACTTAAAAGAATTTACGATATTTTGCTCGTAGAGCTTGACTATCCGCCTCGCCTTTTGGAAAAGCAGCTTATTTTTTACCGGATTACCGATGAATCAGATTCCGCAATTGCAGGTTTACTGGGTGAAGCATTCAAAACCAACGGTATAGAATATGCTTTATACGGGTATCAGCAGGCGGAAATTTTATCCTCTTTGAAAAAATATAAGGAAGCGAATGAAGTTTTATTAACCATATTTTTTATGCATCCTTCAAAAGAGTTAACATCTGCGGTAGCGCTTAGAATAGCGAATAATTATGAGCTTATGGACAGCATTACCGTTGCTGTAATTTGGCTTGAGCAGTTTTTAGCGCAAGATCCTGAAAATCATATTGCGATGAATAATTTGGGTTATATGTTAATTGACCGTGATATGGATTTGGAGAGAGGTATGTCCCTTGTGGAAAAAGCCTTGACATATTCTCCTGATGAGCGTTCTTATTTGGATTCCAAAGCTTGGGGGCTTTACAAGATGGGCAAATACCAAGAGGCTTTGGATATATTTGAAAAATTGGAAGCAAGCGGAATGGATGCAAAGGAACTTTGGCTGCATTTGGCTAAGGTTTGCGAAGCATTGAATTTGCATGAGAGAGCGAAGGGGTATATGTCTAGGATAAGGGAGTAGCTAGTGAAATTTTTAATTGAGAGTTGAGAGTTGAGAGTTAAGTTTTTTTATTTGGCGTTTTTGTTGTTGCTTTCCTGTGCGTCAAAGCCACAGGGTTTGGGTTATTTTGAAAGCAATAAGCAGCAGGCATTGCCGGATAGCGCAAAGGTGAAGGCTGTGGTTTCTGTTTCGCAGGGAGATGTTAAGGAGAAATTGTCTGCGGTTTTGTTTGCGGTTCCCAATGAGAAATACCGTTTGGAGTTGAGCGGTACTTTTGGGTTGAGCGCAGCGAGCATTCTTTGGAAGAAGGATGGCTGGAAAATTGTTTTTCCGCAAAACGAGCGTTATATGGAAGGGCTAGGAGATTGTGTTTTTGTTCCTATTTACGGCGGCGTTGATATTCATAAATTCGCAGCATTGTTTTTTGGGCAAAAGACAAATTCCATTGATTGCAATGCTTCAAATCCTCAGAATTTAACCTTGGAATATAATGGGGACATTGCATCGGTTGTTGTAAAGACGGATAATTATCCGTCTCTGCAATTGGAAATAAAAAACATAGACCCAAAGGCCCAGTGGAAAAACGGGGTGTGGAATTTGAATGTGCCGGAAAGCTATGTGCGAATTACGGATTACTAATAAGCCTGCCTAAAAATAAACCCGCCTTTTTTGTTGCTGCTCACTTTGCCCCATCCCGGATTCGGAACATGAACACCGGCTATCATCCAGCCGTTTTTCTCAGCTAATTCCATTAAGGATATGCGGGTTTTCACTGCCTGTTCTTTATCCATATCAAAATTTGCAGATTCGGTTGGTTCGGGGAATTGAAGCGCGGCGGCGTGCAAAAAATCCCCTGCCATTAAAAATTTCTGCTTTTCTTTTCCTATTAAAAAGGCCGTGTGCCCGGGCGTGTGGCCTACTGCGCTTATAGCTACTATTCCCGGCCCCAAGGTATCGCCAAAGTTAAATGTTTTGTAGCGGTTTGCGTAAACATTCGCTACTTTTTTCTGCAAATCCGAATTTGGAGTTTCTTTGTTCAGCCAGTAATCGCTTTCCGGTTTGGCTATGAAAACCGGGGCAGAAAAGGCAGCGGAGTCGTTTAGCAAAAGCCCGGAAATATGGTCGCCGTGTTCATGTGAGATTAAAATTGCGTCTATGGTTTTAGGGTCTATTCTTTTATCTTTAATGGCGTTTCCAAAGCCCGCATCTATAAGGTAGGTTTTGCCGCCGGTTTTCACCAAAAACACATTTACCGATGCCGGAGTTTTTCCCCCCGGCATATAAGCCAATTTCTGTGCTTCGGTTAATTTGCCGCTAAAGAGCGAAGCTTCCATTTCTCTAGGCTGGTCATCTATGGCAATAATTTCAGTGCCATCATCCAAAACAATTTTGTTTTTGACGTTTTGCGCAAAGCAAAAAGAGGCAGCAAAGGCGAGAAGAAAGAGGATTTTGTGCATAAAGGAAATATAGTAAGTAATTTTTTTTGAAATCCGTCAACATATGTTTGCCAAATTAAGGGTGTTTGTGCTTTTTTTGAAAATATTTGTTATATTTATTGCGAATATAACAAGGAGTGTTTATGGCAGAAAAAGAAGTGGCGAGTTCTGAGGAAATATGGGCTATTATCCGGGAAACCGACAGGATAGTCAAGGAAACCTCTCTGCAAATGAAGGAAACCGACCGCAAAATGCAGGAGACCGACCGTAAAATGCAGGAAACGGATCGCAAAATAGAGAAATTGTGCGAAAAAATGGGTGGTATAGATGAAAATCTCGGTTACCATGCGGAACAGTATTTTCAGAATGCACTGGCGAAGAAGCTGGTTTTTGGAGGCATTAAGTATAAAGGAATGATTCCAAACTTGAAACATAGCAATAGGAGCGGTGAAATTGAGTTTGATATTGTTTTGGTAAATGGGAATTCTGTTGCTTTGATAGAGGTTAAGAATAGAATACACCCTAAATTTGTCAGGGAGTTTGCAGAGGACAGGGTAAAAAAGTTCAGAAAATATTTCCCTCAGTATGGAAAATACAAGGCATATCTTGGCATAGCGGGCTTTTCATTTGGAAAAGCCTCTTTGGAAGAGGCAAAAAAGTATGGCATTGGCGTGATTAGGCAGGTAGGCAAAGCGGTTGAAATTGATTCAAACGAACTAACGGCGTACTAGCGTTAAAATCCCCTAAATCCTGAAAATTGGGGGTATCGGGGTTCTGACAATTGGGCAAATTTGTTTGGGTATGGGGTTTAGTTTGCGCGCCGGGCACAGGATGTGCCATTAGGCGAATGTCCGAAGGACAGCCCCGAAGGGGTGAGGCATAGGAAATGCCGAATAAAATAATCTTTTTTCACTTTTCCGTATTTTTTTTCCCGTTTTCTCCGTCTAAGTAAACAGAAAACAAAAACGGAGGATTTCCAAATGGAAACAAAAGACCAGGCACCACAAGAAGGATACGCCGATCTGACACTAGACCTGCCTTTCAAAAAGGCTTTCGCAACCGAGGAAGACAAAGACTTGCTCATTGCGCTGCTCAATGCTTTTCTGGAAAAAAAGCTGAAACAGCCAATAACGGACGTGGTCATTAAAAACCCATATACCTTTCCCTTTCCAACGAGGAGCACCCCGAAATCAGGTACAATTTCATAAACCTTGTGTTTGTGAGGCTTACAAAATTCAATAAATCCTTGGAGGAGTGTAAGACTTTCCGAGACCGGCTTATTTTCGCCCTTCGCCATGCCCATGAGTTCAAGGAAAGGCCCGAGCAGCTCAGCGGCAAACTCTTCGAGCGTTTGTTTTCGATAGCCAAATTTACTAATTTCACAGCAGAAGAACAATCGGAGTATTGGTCAACTATGATGAACAAATACGATCAGCAGGCTGCATTGATTAGTGCTAAGAAGGAAGGCCGAGAAGAGGGCCGGGAAGAAAATGAGGCTAAAAATCAGGAAAAGCTGAAAACGCTTTTTTCCCTCTTGGAAAGCGGCGTTTCCTTGGCGGAGGTTAAGAAAAGGATTGGGGTGGAATGATCTTGAAAATCTGGGGTATCGGGGTTCTGACAATTGGGCAAATTACTAAAAAAATGCCCCCTTTGCAGGGGGCGGAGAATAGAAGAATCCTGACGTTGCGTTTTAACTAGGATTCAAGTGTAGCACGAGTTTTAATCTTACGCTAGCAAAACCTAGACTTGAGACTATTATTCTGCTGCGCAGCCTTCATCAGCAATGAATTGTAGCTGGCAAAGAGGTTCTTCATCACACCCCGAAGGATCGTCGCCGCACTCATATTCTAGAGCGTTTTCGCACTCTTCAGTTTCGCAGGCATAGTAAGCATTAGTCCAAGCTGCATCACATTGGCCCCAATCTGCAAATTCTTCGCAGACATTGGCATCATCATCAGAGCAACTTACTAACCCTGTGACAAAAAAGAGAGCTGAAACAGCTACTAACGTTGAAAAGAATTTCTTCTTCATTTTTTTATCTCCTATAAAAGAATTCTAACTAATAATATAGAAAAAAATTGCGGTATTGTCAAGAAAAATTTTGTTTTTTGTCATTTTTTTTAAAAAAATATGAAAAAAAGACGATTTTTTGACAAATTTGGGCATATGGAGGGGGATAGAATTCAACAATCCTACACCGCTAGGCAGTCCAAAAACTTCTTTTTGCCCTTCCTTACCCACTTTGCGCTGGGCTTTTTGGCCCGACGCTTGCGGAAATCAAAGGTGAGCAGGTAGCCTTCGCTCTTATTTTTAGAGTTTAAGTATTTTATAAGCTGCTCGTGAGCCTTTTCGTGCTTCTGCTCACCGTGCCAGATTTTTAGTTCCACTATAAATTGCTGCGACCCGTAATCAATAATCAAATCCGTTCGCAGCGAATTTCTCGTTTCGCTCTCTATGTGGTAAAAGCCTGTGCCGTTTATAAAAGGTTTTATATAGGTTAAAAACAATAATCGGCATTCGCTTTCCAAAAACTTCTCTTTGGATTTGTTGTACAATTCGTAATAATGCTGCATGAATTTCTTTATGCAAAGTTCCATGTTGAATTTGCCGTTTTCCACTATTTCCGAAACAATAGTTTTGGTTATGCCTTTTTGCGGATTGGTGTCTTTCAAAGAAATAAAATATTCGCAAATAAATAGTTCAAAAATTTGGTTATGAATTGCCAGTGCTCTACCCTCATTGGATAAAATTCCAAACATTACCCCTAAACGTATTGCCGGATTGAAATGATTGTAAGTAAAACTTTCGCCGGAAATAATTATATCGTGCAATAAATCAAATAATTCTTTATTGCTTTCCATGTTTTTGATTATATCGTCAAAAAGAACACTGTCTTCTTCCAAGATAAGTTTAACCGCACTGAGAACTCCATTCAGCGTCCAGTCTTTGTTTAAATCCTCGTCTATGATTTTGCAAAGCCGAGAAGTCAAGAAAGGATAGCCGCTGGTATAGGCTCTAATTTCTTCTGATATTGTTTTTACATCCATTCCTGTTTGATGGTCTTTTTCATATTCGTTTAGCATAGTGGCTATCTCCGGGGCGGAAAAAGACATATCAACTTTGAAATTCGCCGCTATGTTCCAGGGGGAGTTTATTCGCTTTTCGCCGTCTTGCAATTGATGGGTGCCGGCTTTAATCATTTTCATCTTCAAATTTTTTATGTCGTAAACGCCGACTAGAATTACGCTTTGGAAGGAATAATCGTTTCCGCTGTTGCGGCGCAGGTATTTGTCCCGCAGAATGCCTAAAAATTTTAAAAATATTGTATTATTGGAGGTTTTATCCGTTTCATCTATCATTAATACAATTTTTTTGTTGCGGCAAACTTTTGTCAAAAAATTATCAAGCAAAAGAAAATCCGTTACAGAATCGTCTTTCCAGTCCTCTTCGCCGGGCAATTCCATGTTTCTAAAGTATCTTGCGCATAGATAGAGCAAGGCTTGGCAAAAAGCCTGCGGAGTTTCAAACTTTTCATCGTCCACGCCTTCAAAGCTGATTTTTATGGCCGTATATTCCTTGGGCAATTGTTTTTCCAGCATATTTAGTATTGTTGTTTTCCCATACTGCCTAGCACGGTTTATAGTGAAATAATCGCCTTTTTCTACCATAACCATGATTTGGCGGAGTTTTTCGGAAATATCCACCATATAATGTTTGCCCGGCACACAAAGACCGGTTACATTGAATTCACGCATTTAAAGCAAAGTAGAAATTTTGTTATTTTACCCCAGTAAGTAACATCTTTCTCCAATTCGGGTGTTAAAGGAGTATGGACCAGACTTTGAATGCGGAACAGCTTTATATACGCTATGCGCCTATGGTGCTCAGGCGGTGCAAAAGGCTGCTCGGCGATGAAAGCTCGGCGGCTGATATTGCCCAAGAGGTTTTTGTCAAGGTTTGGGAAAAGCGAAACTCGCTGAATGCCGACTATCCGTCCAGCCTCTTATGGCGAATGGCTACAAATATGTGCCTGAACTACATAAGAGATAGAAAACGCAGGGGTGAAAACATAAGCTGCGATGAAATGCTTACGCAAATATCCTGTGCGGAAGACATCGAAAATGAGGCTGGAAACAGAGACCTTTTAGACCGCCTCTTCAAAAAACAGCCGGAAAGCAGCAGAACCATAGCGGTTTTGCACTTTATAGACGGCATGACCCTTGAAGAGGTGGCAAAAGAGGTAAAAATGTCTGTTCCGGGGGTTCGCAAAAGGCTTCGCACACTTAAAAGCACCCTAATTGAATTGGAGGCTCTATGATTCCAGATTGGAAAATTGAACGCTACTTGCTTGGGGAACTCCCCGAAAGCGAAATGACCGCCCTCAAAACTCTGGAAAGCGAAAACACCGAATTTCGCTCGCAGATTGAGCAACTGAAAAAGAGCAATGAAGAATTGCTTGAAAAATATCCGGCAAAGCGGACTGCGGAGAAAATGTATGCTAATCTCCGCAAATTTGCGGTGATTAAGCAAAAAAACAGGTGGCGCGCGTATCTTTCCGCCTGTGCCGCCTTGATAATGGCCGCAACTGCGATGATGACCGTGTTTTTCGATAAAAACGCCGTGGAAACCAATCTTGCGAATTCTGTTGTAATAAACGAAGACGGAACTAGAATAAAAGGGTTGAAAGCTGGTTTGGAAATTTGGCGCAAAACCGGGAAATCCACCGAAAAACTGGCTAATAACAGCTATGTAAATGCCGGCGATTTGCTGCAAGTGCGTTATATTGCGGAAAAAAAGTGCTACGGAGTCATTTTAAGCGTGGACGGCAACGGAATTTTGACCATACATCTCTCCGGACGCAATGGCAAAGCGGCGGAACTTGAAGCGGGGAAAGTAGTTTCTTTGGAAAACGCCTATGAATTGGACAATGCGCCGAAATATGAAACTTTTTACTTGATTACAAGCACCACTGAATTTTCCCTAGCACCCATAGCAGAAAATCTGCTGCGTGGCGAATTGCCAAAAAAAATGCAGGTTTCGCAGATTAGGTTGAGGAAGAGATAGATTCAAAAAAACTCGTGGCGAATATTCTGTGGCTCAGGGTTTTGAAATTCGGGAAGAGCTTTTGGAGTTTTGCTCCATACTGCTCGCTCGCAACACGGCTGTCCAGCAAAAGCAATTTTTGCTTTTTGCAGGAACGCAAAATAGCGGAATAAGCCCTGCGCAAAGTCAAGGCTGTTTCCGGCATTGTCACCAGCATAAAACTGTTTTTGCCTTGCTCTTTCAAAATTTCCATTCGCTTGGAAAGGACCGGGTCGGTCATGTCCGGGAATGGAAGGCGCGATATCACTATAAGGCAGTTTTCCGGCAATTCCATCTCTTCCAAAGATTTTAATTCATCCGGAGTGCCAACCAAAACATTGCCCGCTTCTTTTGAGAAAAAACCTAAGAGATTGAAAAAGTTCCCGTCTGCTCCTTGGAAAAAACAGGTTTTGTTTTGCAAGGTTTCGCTTTTTTCCATTTCCGTGCGGAGTTTTGAAATAGAGGCCATATCGCTGAAAATAAGCGTGTTGTATTTATTTTTGGAAATAATTTCGCACAGGGTTTTTGCCAATTCTTCCGGAAATTTCTCGTCTGTTGGCTTGGGCAAAAATTCCGCTGCCAAAACATCGGGATTTTCCTCCGGCGCTCTGGTTGTGAAAATTTTTGTCTTTGCATTTTTTCCGAACAAAGCCAAGCGATTTATTAAATAGTCAAATTGCCCGTTTATGCTGATGGTATCGGAAGTGAAAAATGCGGCTTTCAAATTCGGATAGAGTGCCTTGCTCCACTTTGCGGAAGCATTTATCGGTTCTGCGCTAAATGTCAGCTGAAGCGGGTTGGAGGGGCTGTCTATCCAGTACACAAATTCATCGTGGGAGGCAGCAAAAAAGAATGCTAGGTCGCTTGAAATCTTTCTTATATCGGAAGCAAATTGCATACAGTCCTTTGCTTTGCCTATTTCGTTTTGGGCATAAAATTCCGAGCCGGTTTGCTCTATAACTTCTAACAAGGCTCTTAAAGAATTCTGCAACGCTTCAGGGGAAATTTCGGTTTCCGAAGACAAGTTTTGAGTGTAGGGAATTTTGCGTTTTTTTACCTTTTGAGAAAAATTCTGAATTTCTTTTACCAAGGCCAAGAATAATTTCTCGCTTTCCGCCGCTTGCTCTTCCCATTTTTTGCACCAGATATTCTGCTTTATCGTATTTTTCAGCGCATAAAAATACAGATGCTTCCCAAAATTTTTCTGGCTTTCTTTGGGGAGCCTGTAGGCATCGTCAAAAATAATTTTTTCAGAATGCGGCAAAATCGCAAAATCCATTTGCAAGTCTTGCAAAAACAGATGGTGTTGCACCAAAAGCAGGTTGGAATTTTCCGCATTCTTTTTTGCATTCTGAAAACGGCATTTTGAAAAATGCTCGCATTGAGCACCAAGGCAAGACCCTGCTTCACATGCTATTTTTTTCCAGAGAATAGGGGTGCGGTTGTAGTGCAGAACCTCGTTCAAGTCTCCGTCTTTTGTTTTTTCCAGCCATGTTATCACGGCGAAAAAATTCACCCGTTCTTCTGCCGTTAAGTAAATATCCGGTTCGTTTACGCAGTTGTGAAATTTGCGCAAGCATACGTAGCTGAATCTCTCTTTTAAAAACGCCGGGCGAATTTTTCCATTCAAAAAGGGCAAAATTTTTTGGATGTCATTTTCCCAAATTTGTTTTATTTTTGCCTTTGTCGCTACCGTGATTAAAATCCTTTCGCCGGTTTCGTTTGCACGGAGCATGGCAGGTATTAAATAGCCCAAAGTTCTTCCGATCCCGGTTTCGCCTTCTGCCAGCGTGAATTGCTGTTTTGAACGGCTGTTTGCGTCTAAGCTTTCCGCGACAAATTCGCTGTAGCCAAGTTGCCCTTCTCTGGGGGCAAAATTCAGTTTTTCATAAACTTCGGTTATCTGCATCTCAAATTTCCTTAAAACAATGGTTCATAAACTGTGCCGTTTGCCATTTTTCTCAGATTTTTCTTAACGGAATCATCGTTTTTTTCCAATTCCGCAAGCCCGAGCAAAAAGACTTTCCCGCAAGCCTCGGCATCCGGCAGGGCACGGTGCGAGGCTGTAACTTCGATGTTTAAAAATTTTGCCAAATTTACCAATTTATGGCTTTCAAAGGGCCAAGCCGCCTGTGCTATGGCAAGTGAGTCCCAAAAAATAAATTCATTGTTTTTGACCCCGTTTCTGCTCAGGGCAAAAGTAAAAAGTTTTGAGTCAAAAGCAACATTGTGCGCAACCAGCGGTTTTTCGCCTATAAATTCCAATATTTGCGGGATTATCTCCTTAAAAGGCTTTGCCTCGTCCAGCTCGCTTTGCGAGATCCCCGTTAAGTAATTGACAAAAGAGGGCAATTTTTTTTGAGGTTTTACCAAAAAATCAAGAGTGGCGGAAACATTCCCGTTTTCAAAGCGAACAAGGGCAATATCTATAATTTCGTCCTTATCGGCGTTTAAGCCTGTGGTCTCTACATCTAATGCAACAAAACTTTGTGGTAGCATAAGGGGAATATAGTAAATGAGCTTTTTCTAAATTAACTCCAATGCTCCGCAAACTCCCATTCTCAGGTGTGTAAACCTTCGCCGATGTAATAAACGACTTTGCCGTGTATGTTGACAAAACCGCATTCTTTGCCCGCCCTCGCCGTTTTGGAAAATCCCTAACTTGTTCAACGCTAAAAGCGATTTTTGAAAATAAAAAAGATTTATTCAAGGGGCTTGCCATAGAAACCCTGCCTTGGGAATGGAAAGAATACCCTGTGGTGCATTTGGATATGAGTGCGGGAAATTTCTCGGCAGGGAAAGAAAGACTTATTAGCTTGATAAACGGATGTCTGGATTCTCATGCGAAGAAATACGGCGTTAGCTTGCCTGACGATTTTATCCCCGGAAAATTTAAAGAACTCTTAAAAGCCTTGTCACAAGCAAAGGCAAAGTCGCCATAATAATAGACGAATATGACAACCCCCTTCTTGACACGCTCCTGACTTTGACACTTTTT
>LIUG01000017.1:3086-3291 GCA_001462245.1 Candidatus Fibrimonas termitidis | reverse complement strand
TTCATTAAATGAGAATACCCTTAAAAAGATATTATGTAAATTTAATGCCTTAAATCCATAATCCATTAATAATATCATAGCTTCTGTTCCATATCCTTTGCCCCAAAATTTTTTGTTTCCAATGAATATTCCATTTTCAGCCGTTTGATTCAAATTATCTATTTCCAAAAAACCACAACTCCCAATTAATTCATTTGTCTCAATG
>LIUG01000017.1:2565-2937 GCA_001462245.1 Candidatus Fibrimonas termitidis | reverse complement strand
TGAATAATTATGTTTTTGAGATAATTCTTTTATAATTTCCTTTTCGCCGTCAACATTGAATATGCCTTCATATACATGGCCAAGACCCGTTGTTATTTCCAAATCATTTAACCATTCAGTATATTTTTCTGCATCATTTATATCCATTGGTGATAAATAGCACTTTTTTCCAACAAGTTTCTTAAAATACATAAACACCCCTTAATTATTTATGATATGATAATATATAAGTCCTGCTATTGCTTGCTTTATAGTGGTCGTTCATACACTGGCTAACCATTCCTTTACTTATATTGTATGCCAAATGAAATGCCTATACCATTTACCGAAGGATTACGTTCCTTCCCATAAATATTCGCATTTGAAGTATGC
>LIUG01000017.1:1266-2437 GCA_001462245.1 Candidatus Fibrimonas termitidis | reverse complement strand
CGCATTTGAAGTATGCCACCAACCCAATACCCCAAAAAGGCGTACGCCATTGTTCAATTCATAATCCATTCCCGGCCCTACACGCCACCCAACATTAAACATTGTCCCGTTCGTTGGATATTCTTCTGTGTACATTACCATTCGAATATCTGTTCCCAAAAATAGCCTGGCTCCTCGTATTGATGGGGCGTAAATTCTTACAGGCAATTCTAAAGCGAAGCCCACGGTTGGCACTTCAAATCTCCCTATATCATCCCACACAAATATTGCGCTTAACCCTATGCCCAAGTCAAATAGATTATAAGTTGAGGTCAAATACGCCGTACTAAAAACAAAATCATAGCCAACATCCATTAGCCCTCGTTTGCTCACGCTATTGAATTCATTATATGACCCTAGTGTTATTCTATGCCCAAGATCAAATGACTTCCTATTTTCCTGTGCGAAAATACCACCTGTAATTAAAATCCCAAAAATGCAAATCCACAAAAGCCTTCTTGTTAATTTCATGTCAATTATTCTCCTTTTGGCTATTTGCCAATTAATTATTACCATTTTTCTTAAAATGCCCAGCCCAAATTTACTCCTACTATTGGAGCATGGGTGGTAGACGCTTCCCCTTTGAATTCAACAATATTACTCCAAAACCCTACATTCGGTTCAATTACAAAACCTTTTCCCAGTATAAATTTCCACCCTGCCGATAATGACACTATTAAAGCGTGCACATCATCGGTTTCCCATTTTTGCCTTCGGTAACCAAGTCCAAGATCAAAAAACGATTTTCCTATTGTTGTTTTAAATGGATATATCCTGCCATGTCCCATAGCAACAAGGTTAAAATCATCATTAGAAGGGTTTACATAAAAATTAAATTCCAAAAGCGTTGAAAAATAATTACTAACCCTTGCTTCAAAGAAAAATCCAAAACCCGTATTACCTTCAAACGCACCTTCAATAGCGGGAAAAATATCCACCATTACAGAAAATCTTTGGGAAGAATTCCATTCCTCTTGGGCAAATGCATTTCCCAAAACCAAACCGACCATCAGCAGAACAAAACCCGCCTTCTTCATATAAACCTCCAAACGTTGCTTGTTACCTCAACTACTGAGATACTAAAATTTATAGCTCAATGAAGGTGAAAAACAATAGAATTTAGTCGAATGAT
>LIUG01000017.1:0-1098 GCA_001462245.1 Candidatus Fibrimonas termitidis | reverse complement strand
GAATGATGGTAGAATTCCTTTTTTTTCCATTAAATTTGGTATAAGTTCTTTATATTCCATAAGTTTCTCCAAGAAAATACCGCCCGAAAGGGCGGTTGGGGGTGTGGGGGCAATGCCCCCACAGTAACAGCCAAGTTGTTGGTTATAGTTCCCTATAAACAGAAACAATGTAAGAGGACAACTCCCCGGCTTCATTATAGTCCCTACGTTTCGTATGTCTTCCATTGGAATCGTACTCGTATTCCTGTCTGGACAATTCCCAATTTGGACTATGTATGAATTGTTTCGTCAGATTTCCATTGGAGTCGTACTCGTAATCAAAATAAGCGATCAATTCTCCATTTGTATTAAAATGGTTGAGTTTCGTCAGTTTCTCATTGGAATCGTACTCGTGTACAAAATAAGAGGAAAATTCGCCATTTGCTTCATATTCTCTTTGTATTGTCACGTTCCCTCTTGAATCGTACTCGAATTCAGTATAGCCCCACAATTCAGACTTTTCGTTATAGTGGAGTGCTTTCGTCCAATTTCCATTGGAATTGTATTCCGCTTCAAAAGAAGAAACCAATTCCCCATGTCCGCTATAATGTCTGCCATTAGTTTTTATTCCATTTGAATTGTATTCAAATTCAGAATAACCAGACGATTCGCCATTTTTATCATAGCTTCTGTGTTTTGTTGGCCTTCCATAGGAATCGTACTCGTATTCGGTTTTAAAGAATAATTCCCCGTTTGCATTATACGAATAATCAGCAAACAAAACTTCTTTATTCGCATACGAAGCAGCCCGAACCGCATTTTTCGCATTGGATAATTGGGCTTTATCCGTATCACAGCCAAGAATTACCAGAGCGAATCCCAAGATTAAGGAGATTGTCCTTAAAGTCCAAATTTGTTGCATAATTTACCTCCTATATGCACAAGTTGATAAAATATCGGCATTAACGATGAAAAAAACAGTAGAATTTAGTCGAACAATGGTAGAATTCAGTTTTTTCCTTTTATCCATTCAAGATTCTTTAATTTATATTTCCAACCAATTTAGGGGTACGACCCAATGACATAAGTAACGGTTATGTACGGAGACATCGGTAACAC
>LIUG01000016.1 GCA_001462245.1 Candidatus Fibrimonas termitidis | reverse complement strand
TGCTCGCCTTGCTCAAAACTATGGGCAAAATGGCCGATTTATTGCCAAAACTGGCTTTAGCAACCTGTGAATGCCGGGGGAAAATATAAAAATGCAAAATCGGCATAAAGATTATAAACTGTATTTCGAAGAATTGGTAAAAGGCATGAACGATTTTGTGATACCTTATATTGAGTCCGTGAAAAAAATTTCGGAAAGTTCTGTGGTGCTGGAAGTCGGCTGCGGCTTGGGCGGAAATTTATATCCGTTTTTGGAAAAGGGTTGCAAAGTTATAGGCATTGATAAAAGCGAAATATCAATGGAACGTGCAAAAGAACTTTTTGAAGACGGCAAAAATTTAAACAATCTGACTTTGCTGAGGGAAAATTTTTATGAAATAAATCCAAGCTCGGTTCCAAAGGCGAATCTGGTTTTGGTGAGGGATGTGCTTGAGCACATGGCAAATAGAAAAGCTTTCTTTGAAAAACTGAAAGATTTTTTAGCAGACGATGCAATTATATTTGTAGCTTTTCCGCCTTGGCGAATGCCCTTTGGTGGTCATCAGCAGGGCTGTAAAAATTCAATGCTGTCTAAGATGCCTTATTATCATTTGCTTCCTTGGTGTATTTTTGAGTTTATACTGAAAACTTTTGGCGAGGATAAAAATTATATAAAAGAATTGCGCAATGAAGTTTGGAAAACAAAGCTATCCGTTTGCGATTATAAAAAACTGTTAAAAAAATCCGGGTTTAAGATGGAAAAGGAAACCTGTTATCTGATAAATCCGAGTTATAAAATAAAATTCGGATTAAATCCGAAAATTTTGCCGGCCATACTGAAAATTCCCTTTATATATGATTTTTACACAACTGCGCATTACAGCATTATTTCAAAGGTATGACTTAATCAGTATTTACTTAATGTAGAAAACCCTGATTACCCACCCCTGCACCGCTTGCAAAATAATCACTGCATAACCTAAAAGTATGGAAGCGAGCAATAATTCGGAGTTTATCGCATAGGCGGTTAAGGAAAGCATACTCCATTCCCTAACCCCAATTCCGTTAAAAGAAATCGGAATGGTCGTTAACAAAGCCGTAACGGGAACAACTATAAAAACCAAGCTAACGGGGACGGAAATACCGACCGCTTTGAATTGTGCCAGTTGCGTTAAAACAACTAAAAGCTGCATAAAAAGCGAGCCGAACATCGCTGCGAGCAATCGCAAGGGATATTTTTTGTAATCCCTTAATTTTTGCGCAAATTGCCCGAATTTTCCTTTTTTGAAAGGATTAAATACCAAACAAATACAGAGTACTATTAAAAGCAATGATACGGCAGCCATAAACCAAATAGCCTGTTCAGGAATTTGCTCAAAGTGGGGCAATGCGAGCCAAAACAGCAGGCACAAAGCGATAAGTCCTAAAATTTTGGCAATAAAAACGGATGCTACGCTACTTGCTATAACATTGTGTACCTTGCCAAGAGCAATGGAACGGTAGGCATCTCCGCCAACCCCGCCGGGAGCGAGCAAATTAAAAAGATAGCCTACAGCAGTATATTTTAAGAGAGAGAAAAATTTCGGTTTTTGCTCTTTGGGAACGAGCAAAAGATAATGCCAGCGAAAAGCTTGGCTGAGAATAATGAGTTCACCGAGCAAAAATGCGAGCAAAATCCAGCCAAGGTGCGCATTTTTTAAATTCGCTATTATGTTGGAAATAGGAAATTTCCATAACACTAAAGCAATTAGCAAAAGACTTACAACAATTTTTATAACTATTTTCATATTCTGTCCAAAACACTTACCGCAAACCTAACCAGTGACAAAATTTTTTCAAAAAACTCATATTCCATAAGATTTTCCTTGACATTTTCCCAAAAATTTTCTATATTTACCTATGTAACACCCCTTGGTCCCTGCCTTTGGCATACCAAGGGGTTTTGATTTTTAAGCAAACCACCGTTCCCAAAAGCAATACCAAACCTGCCAGTCCAATCCAGAGCGAAATTCTAACACTATCGGATATATAACTGAGTTCCACAACGGATTTTCCCTGTGGAACGTCAATAGCCATAAATGTGCTGAACGCTCTGCGAACTTCCGCAGGTTCACCGTTTACTTTTGCCTTCCAATATTTGTGGTAATTCTCGGAAACGAACAATTTTCCTGCGGCAGAACTTTCAACTTCAAAAATGATATTGTCATGTTTTGCACTGGTGGTTTTTACGTTACCTTGCCCTGAATTCTCCGTACCACCTGCATTTTCCAGTAATAAAACATTTTTATAATCAAAATTATTGTCCTTTAATTTTTTAATTATATTTTCACCGGAATTTTCGCTTTCCCAACTGTAATAAACTTTTGCCCTGCCCAAATCGCCGGGGTTTTTCTCTATTCCGGTGCCACGCTCGGTATCGTAAATTATATAGCCTATATTCATTAAATCCAGCATTGCGGTATTTTGCAATTGCTCTTTGAAAATACGGTATGTTGCTATTTCGTTATCGTGAAAACCAAGGGCATTTCTTAGACCGTAAGAGGCCAGATTGTTCCCGCTAATCGCTGGATTTCTCGTTAAAGCAAAAATGCGAGGACGTTCATAGTCGTTTGGGCTGTCCTGTTTAATAGCCTGAATAATCGTGTGCTTTGGATTGTAATAAGCGGCTCTTTGAACATTTTGAATATATGGAAAATTCACAATGGCTAAATCTACAGCGGCAACCGCTATTAAAATCAAAGCTTTTTGGGTTGTGCTCATATTTGCATTGAAAACAAAAAATGCCACACCCGACACAACAGCGCATATCACAAAAGAGGTAATGGAAAAAGAAACCAATTCACCGGCTTTTACAAAATCCACAGGCTTAAAATAACTTCCGCTTACAGGATTTAAAAAGAAACTCGCTAAAATTATAAAGGGGATGGACCAGAGGATGATATTTAATTTTAGTTGAGAGTTGAGAGTTGAGAGTTGAGAGTTTTGGACTTTTATAAAATATGCGCCGAATAGGACTATAAATATCGCTACGGGAGTGCCGTTTAAGCTTTCCCAAGCGTAGCGAAAAAATAGGATGGCAACCAGTAATATTCCGAATAGAATTGCGCCTTGTTTTAGAATTTTTTTGTTCTCTTCAAAGTTTTTAAGAACGGGGGCGGCTAAAAATAAAAAGGCTAGGGGAAGCCAGAAAATAGCCATGCTGGGTGCACGGAAATTTTTGACGCCCGGAATAAAATTAAACCATGTGCTAAATAAAAACGAGTGCAAGCCTACGGCATAAGATAGAGCTATAACACAACCTAAGAACCAAAATAACGCTTGCTTTCTGTTACCGGGCAACAAACACCCGCAAAGAGCTAGGAAGGTTAAAAGAACCCCTGCGCCGTCTGCATTTAATTTAAATGGATTTTGGCCCCAATAACCATTTTCTTTACCGACATCCGTTCCCAAAAAACCCGGCAAAATCATGGCTGCAAGTTCTTCGCCGTGCAAACTCCAGCTTGCGGAATGCTCAATGGTTGTTTTCTCTGCACTTCCTCTAATAGACTCCGTTGTTGTATATAAATAAGGCGGAATTATTTGAAAAGCGGAAATAGCAAGGCCAATAGCCAGAGCTAGAGCTGCAAGCCCTAAACGAATGCTGCGAACTTTTGCGGAAAGCGGATTGGAAAAAATTTCAAATAAAGTGTAAAGCCCGGCACCCCATAAAAAGAAATAAACCAATTGCAAATGCGGGGAAAGCACCATCCAAACAACGGAAAGCGAAAAATAAATCCCGTGTTTTATTGAACCTTCACGTAACAGCCTGATTAAGGCATACATCGCAAAAGGAGCAGCGGCAAAAGTCATCATTTTGCCATCGTGCCCGCCATATACATATGTGAAATACTGGGGGCTGCACGCATATAAAAAGCCGAGCAGAGCCGCCCATTGCCACTTGTCCGTTAAATATTTTGCCAATATATAAGCCGCAATAAAGGCGCACCAAATTGTCAATATAAACTTAAAGCCTGTAGCTCTGTCCGGGTCCAGTCCGGGGATAAAATAAATCAAAGTGAGCGGGTGATAAACATCCCCAAACAGGGCGTCTATAGTTGGAATGCCCCCGAGACGCGAACTTTCCCATTCCGGCAAAATAAAATCACCGGCCCTAACATAACGGGAACCTATGCCATTCAGCTGGTCGCTGTTCAGCATAAGCTTTGAATTATCAAAGACAAAATCGCCAAATACAAAAAGGAGCAGCACTAGGAAAGCGAGCGCTGCTAAAAAAAGCGCGTTATTTTTTCTCAAAGACTCTTAGTCCTCTTCTATCAAGCACTTGCGTTTGCGTGCAATTACAAAGGCCACCGCTACAGAAACTATAACCGTTGCGGCAATGACAATATAGGTAGCTACCCTGTTCATAAAAAACTCCTAAGTTTGATTGTTTAGGAGAATATAGAAAAAAACATCAAGATTAATTCACCAAAAACAACCTTTCAAAATTTTTAACCTTTTGCGTATGCTGCTTATTAAATAGCAAGTGTTCAAAATCTTTGGATTTATGTTCAAGATCCGTAGATTTCAGCACATCTGCGATTTTGGCATATAACTTTGCCTTGCTAGGTACCCCGACTCTATGCTTCAAAAAAGCATAATCCGGCTCCCCGAATTGCTGCAAAAATAAAGCATCGTAAAAATCCCTTCCCTTTTGCCTTAAAATCAAAGCGGAAAGCTTCATTGAAAATAAAATAGAAGAACTAGGCATTGGGAAAAGAAAGGAAAAACCACAGCCATTTATAGCTTCCAAATTTCGCTTATATGCAAAACCTTGATTTTCCA
>LIUG01000015.1:16119-17264 GCA_001462245.1 Candidatus Fibrimonas termitidis | reverse complement strand
GGCAAGGCGTTTTTCTTCGGCGCAAAAAGCGTCCCGATACCAGCGCATCACCAGTCCGGGGTTGAACGCCAACGCCTCGTATTGCCACAGGTTGTCAACAGCATGACAGTTAACGCGCACATCGCATTGGGGGGAACATTGGCTTGAACCGGTATTATATTCGTACTGCCAAAAACTGCCGCCAAATACCACCGCTTCGTTTTCCCCGGTTACCCCAACGCCAATTGTGCCCAGCTGGCAATCGCCGCCGCCGACAACCAGGGGCATACCTTCCGTCAACCCCGTCGCTTCACTGCCCGCCTTTGACACTGTCGCGGCAACGGTCGCACATTCCTTGACATCGGGAAAAATATCGTCCCGTAAGCCGCAGCGGCGGGCGATACTTTTGTCCCATGTTCTGGTCTTAAGATCGAACAGGCCGGTAGTCGAACCGTTGCTCGGCTCCACCGCCAGTACGCCGGAAAGCCGGTAGATGATCCAGTCGTTGAGCATACCAAGCCGGGCGATCTTGCCGTATACATCGGGGAGTTTGTTCTTTACCCAGAGCAGGCGGGGGAGCGCCCCCAGCGCAAAGGTCTGCCCCGACTCAAGGTACAACTCCCGTTCAAGCCCCGGATCAATTTGTTTAAGCTGAGCGACTTCGTCCCCCGCGCGGGCATCGACATTGGCGCAGGCCCACAACTCCGACCCCGCCGCATCGTAAAGGACAATCCCCTCGCGCATACAGGTGCTGGACAGCGCGGCGATTTGCGCCGCTTTAAGGCCGGTCTCCGCCAGCACTCCCTTGATGCACGAACAGGTAAGATCCCAGTTGGTTTTCCAGTCAAAGTCCATGCTGCCCGGATAGCGGGGATCTTCGCGGTGCTGCCATTCACGTTGAACGCAGCCTATCTGACGGCCCTGAGTGTCGAAGATAACGGCGCGGACGCTGCCGGTTCCAGCGTCAACTGCCATAAGATAATCTGGCATAGACTTACAGTATATATTTGTGCTATATAATATGCAAACACTTTTTTAGGGGGATGATCATGGCCGATGGAGAAGATACCAAGGTTGAAAAAAATTATCATATTGACAAGCCTTTTGCGATGAACGGGGATTTTCATGTAAAAGGCGCGGCAAATCTTGACTGGGGGATGAAGAAA
>LIUG01000015.1:14675-15970 GCA_001462245.1 Candidatus Fibrimonas termitidis | reverse complement strand
CTTGACTGGGGGATGAAGAAACACCTAACCAATATCTTCAGCCCCGAAAGCGGCAATACGGTGATGTTTGCCTTTGATCACGGTTATTTCATGGGTTCCGTATCCGGCCTTGAACGGCTGGATTTGCTCATCCCCAGCCTGATAGATCATGTTGATGTGCTGATGGCGACCAGGGGTGCGCTGCGAACCTGCGTCAAACCGAATTTCAGAAAGGGCATAGCCCTGCGGGTATCCGCCGGTTCTTCGATGCTCAACGACGACCTTAGCCACGAGTTGGTCTCGGTGGATATTGAAGAGGCAATTCGCATGAACGCAGACTGCCTGGCGGTGCAGACCTTTATCGGCGCGGACGGCCAGCTTTCCAGCATCGACAACCTTTCACGGGCGATCAACGCTGGAGCCCGCTACAGCATACCCACATTGGGCGTCATCGCCGTGGGGAAAGATATGGAACGTACCGATAGATACTTCAAGCTGGCGACCCGCATTGTCGCCGAACTGGGCGCTCACATCATCAAGACATATTACTGCGACAAGTTTGAAGAAATCGTTGCCGCCTGTCCGGTTCCCATCGTGGTAGCCGGCGGAAAAAAACTTCCCGAAAAGGAAGCGCTGACCATGGCCTACCGGTCAATGCAGGGCGGCGCACGCGGCCTTGATATGGGCAGAAATATTTTCCAGAGCAACCACCCCACAGTCATGGCCGATGCTATCGGCAAAATCGTACATCACAAATTCACCGACAAGGAAGCCTGGGAGTATTTCAGCGAGAAAACAAAGAGCTAGGGAAATTACTTCTTTGCCTCATAAAACTATGCTCCTTCCATTGTAAAGATACGGGACAATTTCGCCAGACTGTTTGGTTTTGCTCCAGTCAGACGCTCCATAGCGTAAATAAAAGCGGATACACGCTGCGCCTGCTCTTCCCCAGTCCACTGGAAATACGCTGTGTCAAAAATAACCAGACCCGCAGTCAAAAGTATCTCGGTAGTTTCTCTGGGATAAGGAGCATTGAATATTTTCTGAGCGATTCCTTCCTGAACAATTTCTGTTAAAATCGGACTAAGCCCAAGAACATATTCGGAAAGAATTTTCTGGTGAAGCAATGCGTTGGCAGGTTCATGGATAATCGGTACAATTTTTTTCTTTGCAGGTTTTTTGAGTTTCTGCGCCATAATCACCGACAACAGTTTTTCTTCTACTGAAAATCGCGGATCGACGGCAATGGCCTTTGCCCTCTTCAACCCTGCGTCAATCTGGCGTTTAACAATGCCGTCCAAAACATCTTCTTTTGA
>LIUG01000015.1:13839-14543 GCA_001462245.1 Candidatus Fibrimonas termitidis | reverse complement strand
TTTTGATTTAAAATGATAATAAAAAGTTCCTTTGGCAATAAGGACGGCTTCAAGAATATCGTTTACCGTTGCTGCCTCGTAGCCCTTTGCGGCAAAAAGTTTTTCTGCGGCATCAAGAATTTCTCCCTTTCGTATCTCCGGTTCTTTACTGGTTCTCATGTTTCCCTTTCATTATACTACTTTTTGGAATATAAGGGAATCATTCCCTGGACACCAACATAGAACCCCCTGCCGGGACTGCCGCAGCTTTCGTTGTCAATAAGGTAATCGCTGTCAAAAATCCAGCCGCCCTGTATTTTCAGAATTGAAATATCAACAACCGCAAAAATCGAAGTCTGCTGCAATTCAAAATCTGTCGCATTACCGGACAGAACAAAAGACTTCATATCATGTTTAATACCCGCCCCAACTCCGAAAGGCTGGTAAAGCGCCATAACAAAGAACCGGCGTTCCACTTCGTTAAAGGGTATATCCTGTTCCCCCGACAAAAAACCGACGCCGACGGCAAAACTGTGAACGGACTGGCTGTCCATGCGAATATATTCATAACCCATCGGAACAAAAAAAACAAAAGGATTATTTGATTCCTCGTTTTCCTGCCCATAAGCGTTGAGCGCAATAAAACAACAGAGGGAAATTAAGAAAGCCCTTCGGCACAACAGGTTTATTCTACCACTCATGCGCTACTCTTCTCTCTTCTCTCT
>LIUG01000015.1:13729-13831 GCA_001462245.1 Candidatus Fibrimonas termitidis | reverse complement strand
CTCTCTTCTCTCTCCTCTTCAAATGTTTTATCAAAGAAGTATTTACGTTCTCTGATAACGACAAAAGCGCTAAAAATGCAAATTAAAACCGTATGAATCACC
>LIUG01000015.1:13422-13589 GCA_001462245.1 Candidatus Fibrimonas termitidis | reverse complement strand
ATCACCTTGCTGTCCGGATGGGTGCGGAAAATTTCCATGGAATAACCCCAAGTCAGGTGGGTTACAATCTGGATAAACATATTGCGTTTGGTTTTGTAATAACACCAGTTGTCAAGGATCATGTAAGGGATAAGGCTTACCAAAAAATTGATCGAATAGAGGATGCC
>LIUG01000015.1:12944-13265 GCA_001462245.1 Candidatus Fibrimonas termitidis | reverse complement strand
ATAGAGGATGCCGGTTTCTGCAAGAACGTTCTGATAGTAGTCTTTGATAAAGGACAGCGGCATATGCCAGATCCCCCAAATAACGCCAAAAATGGTGCTGGTAACAAAAAGGTTGAAACGCCGCCTGATACAATGCGTGCCGTAGGTGTGCCAGCCAAATTCTTCGATTATGGGGGCGATGAGCATGAGAAACCAGGCCGGGAAGATTCCCGCACTAAAGGAAAATTTTTCCACCAGCATAAACTGTTCAGGACTGCGACCCAGCAGTAAAGAGATTGCCTGCGCCAGAAGTATGATCGCAAACGGAACAAGGAACGTGTA
>LIUG01000015.1:0-12701 GCA_001462245.1 Candidatus Fibrimonas termitidis | reverse complement strand
CACAGCCAGCGGCGCAAGGAGGCCGAGAAGTCCCAAAATGCTGCCAAAAATCACCCAGCCGTGGCTGTCCCACAACGGGGAATGGGAAATACCTGCGCAAATAAACCACAAAGTCCAGGGTACAAGAACGGCGACCCCGTAAAAAATAAAGGGGTGGCGATACTTTTCTATTTTCATGACAACTCCTTCACGGTCAGTATAGACCGACCGTCAGTCTATTGTCAAGATGGGCGTATAAACAAAATAGCCAAAATCAGCCGTCGCCGTTTTATCGCGCAAGTCTACACACTGCATTCCAATAAACGCACCCGTAAAGCCAAGCGGTGTGGCACACTCGTCCGAAAGAACAGTTACGTCAATGTTGTAGTCTATTTCCGTAAAGTTTTCGCCATCCAGCGAATAGGAAAACCTGGCGCTTTCCCGGCAAGCTTTGAGTTTAAGGTGAACAGGACCTGTTCCCACCGGTATTTCTTTCTGACCCAAAGGCAGAGTAAAATTCCCCCGCACTTTGCTAAGAATTCCAAGTGAATTCTGCCCAATCTCCTCATTAAACGCAACTCGCAGGAAATAATACGTCAATTCATCATACCTATAGTTAAGGCCGGCCATTTGCTGAAAATTCCCGCCATGCAGTGTAACAGACGCAACCGCTTCAAACTTAAAATGCTGCTGGCGTCTGGCTAAAATATTCTGCCCAAAACCGCACGACGGGCTGTTGCCGCCATGTATTCTTAACATACCGTCTTTCCATTCATATTTGGCTTTGGAACGCAGCGACTGAAAATCCAACTCAAGACATTTGTCATTCCCCGCCTTAAAGTCATAGCGCTTTGCGGCATCCGGCTGTTTTTCTCCATACCCGTCAAAATGTTCGTCCAATACGGTTGTTTCGTTCTTTAAATATGGCCAATCGTTTTTCCAGATAACCTCGTTAATTGAGGTTTCGCGCCCAAGCGGGCAACGGCGCGGCTGCTGGCTGTCGTCCACATCAATCGGCCTCCCGCACAAGCAGGCATACCACCATCTGCCATCCGCAGATTGCGCGATCTGGCCGTGGCCGGTTTTTTGCAGCGGAGCCTGCGGATATTTTTCAGTGCAACTCAAAAATGTATTGGGATGCAGTTCATAAGGTCCATTTAGATTCCTAGAACGCGCTACCGTTTCTGCATGGGCATACACTGTTCCGCCTTCCGCCGTAAACAGATAATAGTATCCGTCTTTCTTGCAAATATGCGGCCCTTCTACGCTGCCCTTTCCCGAACCCTTAAATATCTTAACAGGTTTTGAAACAGCCTTTAAGGTTTTTGGATCAAGTTCCGTAATTAAAATACCGCTGAATTGGGCGCTCCCTTCCTTGCGATAATCCCATTCCATATTCAGGAAATACATTCTTCCATCGTCATCGTGATATAACGAAGGATCAAAGCCCGAGCAATTGATATAGACAGGATCGCTCCAGGGACCTTCAATATTTTTGGCGGTTGTTATGTAGTTTGGAGAGTCCTTAAACCAGTCGCCCGTCCACAGTTTTACATCGGTATAAACCAAATAGAACTTGCCGTTAGCATAGCTAAGGCACGGAGCCCAAATTCCACAGCTTCTTGGGTTGCCTTCCATGTTCAGAAGGGCATCCCTATCACAGGGATAACCTACCGTTTCCCAGTTTGCCAGATCTTTCGATTTGCTTATTTTAACGCCGGGAAACCATTCGAAAGTGGAATTGGCTATATAAAACGTATCGCCAACGCACAACAGGGAAGGATCCGCGTGGAAGCCGGTAAGCACTGGGTTTTTAATCATAATTACTCTCCTATGTTTTAGGTCTCTTTGCTTTAATCATAGTATATCACATCAAGAAAAAAAATGAGCTTTTTTGTACTTTTTTATTCCTTCCCCTTGCGTTTTTGCAGTAATTCGTTTATTTCGTCCGTATCTTTTCTGGATTTGGAAATACTGATTATCGTGGCAAGTGTGTAGATTAAAGCCGCCATAACAGCAAGAAGCCATACCGGTACTACTGAATACCAGTCGAATACCGCGCCGAAGACGACAAGAACAGCAATTATATAGATGACATCACTCAAATATTCCAGGATTATATAACGAATCTCAATTTTCCAGCGCAAAAAAAGCCCAACATTAATTACAATATTTGCGGCAAAAATTTCAAGAACCGCGTGGACATAACTTGTTTCCGAACCTGTAACCAGCAAAAACGCCGCCAGAATAACCAGCGAAGCTCCCGTGGAAAACATAATACTACTGATAAGTTTTTTCAGTTCATTCATTTTATTTATTCTCCTTAAGGATTTGCTTTATACCGGCAAGATACTTTCTGGTAACATACAAACATTTTCCGTTTGACAGTACCGCTTCCATGTGACTGTTGAGCAAAGGGGCGATTTTCTCCAGTTTGTTGACATTCAGAATGCAGTATTTGCTGATTTGGACAAAGCCGCTATCCGCCAATTCCTCGTAAACCTGATAGAGGCGTTTTCTGATCTGGTAATTTTCCTTTTCACAAAAAGCAATTGTCTTTTTATCAATGCTTTCAATGTAATAAACATCGGAAACATCTACACGTTTCATGCTGTCGTCGGAATAACATTCAATTTGTTTGTCAACCGATTTTATCAATGAGACAATACGATCAACGGTTTTATTTTTTACCGGGTAGGCAATTACTATTTCTATATCTTTGTTCTCCGGCGCATGTTCAAGTTTTAAAATCATGGCTGCCGCCACCGGTAGCAATCGACCAGATGATCGTTCACAAGCCCAGTTGCCTGCATAAAAGCATAGATAATGGTTGGACCCACGAAGTTAAAGCCTTTCTGTTTTAGCTCTTTGGAAATTTTTTCAGAAAGCTCCGTAGAAGCGGGGATTTCCGCAAGGGTTTTCCAATGATTCACGATTGGCTTTCCTTCCACCCACTTCCAAAGCCATGTTCCGAATTTTTCCCCAGCTTCTTCCATTTCGCAGAATGCTCTGGCATTTTGTATGGCCGAATTTATCTTGAGCCTGTTCCGAATGATCCTCTGATCTTTAAGAAGCCGGGTAATGTCCTTTTTCCCATAGCGAGCAACCTTTTCCGGATCAAAATTATCGAAAGCCAGGCGATAACCATTCCGGCGCTTTAGAATGGTCAGCCAGGAAAGACCCGCCTGAGCGCCCTCAAGGACAAGAAACTCAAAAAGCTTCCGGTTATTTTTTAGGGGAACACCCCATTCCTTGTCGTGGTAACGCAGATAATCCGCGTCCCCAAGACACCAAGGACAGCGAACTTTGTTATCGTTGGATGTGTTCATACAGAAGCATCTCCTGAGTGATTTTACATTATCGGTTGGGGGTTTGACAAGACGGTATTTTCTCATCATCAAAAACCATCCCCTACTCCACCTCATCCGTATACCAAGCAGGTGTCTCATCCGTAACAGAACGATAACTCACCCCAATTGCCTTAAAATGCTTTTTACCGCATTTAATCTTACGCCCCTCGCTTGAAAAACGAAGCTTTTCCGGGTCTTCATTGCCCTTGGTCTCACGAACGAGCTGAACTTTTGTGTTTCCATTTTTGTCTTGGCGAATAATACCCCAGTCAGGATTATAGTATTTACCAAGGATTTTTGGTATGAAAATTTTGAATTTAGCAGGAAATTTGAAATAACAAATAATTTTACCTTCTTTGTCTTCTACTTGAATCTTCTTACCGATAAAGTTTTTTTCTATTGTAGAGTCGATTTGGATGTCTGAGTAAAGACTATGTTCAGAACCTTCTATAAGTTCACGTTGTGGAAATTTTACCAATGGCGGAAAGTATTCTGCAATATGAGCGTCCTTGGCGGAAGGTTTGTCCCCATAAGAAGGTGTAGGCTCTGCGGCAAATAGCGACATTTGGTCTTCTTCCTTCGGAATCTGATATGTAAATTGAGCAGGTTCAGTCGCTATATGAGAAGTATCTCTTTTTACAGAATAAATCTCATTCAGAACATACTCAATTTTTGATGCTACGTGGTCGGCGAGCGATTCCTTAATTGTCTGAATAAATAACGCTGTAAAACCTTCGGGGTTAATAAATACTTTCTCTTTTTCTTCATCTCTGATCGAATTAAATACTTTAAGAATTGTGGGTCTTGTAAGACTGGTAACGGAAGAAGTTCTGGAGATGAAGTCGAAGACTGGGTAATTTGATTGCGCCGCTTGCTTGTACTCAGGGTCAAGGCTTTCTACAGGAGTGCCGTCAAATGAGTAAGACGTGTCTCGATCTATAACTTCCTTGTTACTGAACGTAATGGAAACATCGGTTTCGTTAATTATAATAACAGTGAAATCTTTTGGGCAAATATCCTTATATTTTTCCCGTATACTACTTGAAAATGTTTCGTTTTGCCTTATCCATTGAATCGTTTCGTGTTTTTTCCCATATATATCAATGATTGTAAGTTTAATATGAGCCCAGCCAAGACGGACAGCAATGAGAGATAATGTATACCGATAAAAGTTATATTTCCCCTTTGTAACTGTAATTTTTGTTTCCGGGAAGACCACATTATCGTTAAACTCTCTTGAACATTCTTTTATTAGTTCAGGGGTATTGATGTTGATATTGTAAGCTGTCTTTCTACAAAGGGTATTCCAAAATTTCTTAAAATCCTTGTCCTGATACACCTCTTCCTTACGCTTAACAAAACTTTTATAACTGGAAGGTTCGGGTGGCGGCTTTGCATCGCCGCTTGCTATGTATTCATCCTGAAGTCCTTTTACATATTGATCGTAACCTTCCGGGCAAATGACCGTGAGTATATTGATACCATCATCGTTGATACGTTCGCCGGATTGGTTTACACAGATACGAAGCCCGCGTCCCAATTCCTGACGGCGAGAGTCTTTTTGCTTGTCGGTTTTGTAATTTGGCTGTTTCAATAAACAGATGTTAAAAACATTGGGATTGTCCCAGCCTTCACGAATGGCGGAATGGGCAAAAATGAAACAAACTTTTTCATCAAAGCTTAAAAGCCGTTCTTTTGACTGCATTATCAGGTTAAACGAATATTTACGGGCTTCTTCGCGGTCTTTGGATGCCAATTCATCAAAATCCTCAACAACAGAGTTGTCTTTCTTTTTGGCGAAGTAGCCATCGTGAACTTCTTTGGCATCAAATTTTTTGAAGTAATCATCGCTTTTCTTTAGTTTGTCAAAAGCGTTCTCAAAATAAGTACGCAAAAAGGGTTCTTCACCTAAATAGTTGGGTACATAATCAATAAAAAACAAGGTAAGAACTTTAATGCCTGAATCGCGGAGGCGGCGCTGCTTATCGAAATGTATTTTGATAGCTTCTTCTATCTGAACACGGCGGACTTCTCTTTCTGATAAAGTGATGCCGGTAGTGCTTTCACCGGAAATGAAACTCTGATTCGTAAATGTTACTTTATTTTCCTTAATATTTATTTCTTCAACGATAAAATCTTTAAGGTCGGGATTTTTTGTTACGGAATAAAGGTCTGTTCCTTTCTTAACGGTTATCTCCTGCCAGGATTTAACTCCATCTTGCATTACAAAAACCTGTAATTTGGCGGATATAGCGCCATTGTTGTTGGCAGTTTTAACCAAAAACATCTTATGGTTATCATCATTGACGTTATCGTATTCTGTAATTCCGGCAACTTCAATTTTTTTGACAAGATTGTCTCTGAATGCATCAAAGGGCGAGAGATAATAAATAAGGCCGCTCTTTTTTTTGGGTGTAGCGCTGTAATTAAGGGCAAAAAGGGGCTTTAATGTCCGCAGGGCTTCTTCTGACTTTTCCGATGTGTAATTTTGACTTTCATCGAGTATTAGAATGGGACGGGTTCTCTGGATATACTCGATAGGAAGACCTTCTGGAAAACCGTCATTTGGCTGGTATATAACATTGACACTTGACTTGTTGAAACTGTCGATAGTAATAATCATAGCGGCAAGATCCGATGTGGTTGCGAATTTATTTATATTGCTTAGTTTATACTCAAAAGGAATTATGGTTTTGTTACGGTAACGAGATTTAAAATGCTCTTTTGTCTGGCGCAAAGCCTGCAAAGTTCCTTCATAAATGGCAATACTGGGTACTACGATTATAAACTTGGCAAAACCGTAGTGTTGTTCTAGCTCAAACATAGTTTTAAGGTAAGTAAAGGTCTTGCCGGTTCCGGTTTCCATTTCCAGTGTAAAAACAGGATATGTAAAGGTATCCGCTTCGAATATTGTTTTTTCCAGCATTTGGCCGTCAGATTTTGCATCCATCCAGTTTGGAATTATTGGTTGTCCCGTACCATCAGGATTCCTGATTTTATTATTTTCATCAATTACCGATTCATAATTTGCGCGAAGTAATTCTTCGTCAAATTCATACCATTCAGGGCGGTTCTGGAAAAGACGATCTCCAAGTTCAAAATCGGGTATGCTTTCTTCAAAACCCTTAAAGAGATTGAGCGTACTTTCTATGGCATGTGTTTGATGTGGCTGGTCATCATCAAATCTGAATTTTATCTCTTTTGCCATTTTCACATATCCTTAAATCGTAATTATCCGGCCTTTGTCGTCCAACCGTGCTTTTACCTGGTCGGTTATGGCGCTGTCAAGGCAGATAAAAATGTTGAGTTCGCCCAAATCAAGTTTTTCTACAGTGTCGCTTTCGATATTTTTATCAAAACAGATGATGAGAGAATGGTCACAGAAATCTGAAGAAACCTGAAACACCTTGTTCTTTTTATAGATGTCCAGCCTGGTTATACGGCTATCAAGAGGAAAACCTTCTTTGAGCATAACTTCGATGATTAGGTTTTCAGGCTTCCAGCCGTCAACAAGCGGGTCACCGGAAAATAAGTCGGATAATTCTTTGATATTGGTTCCTGTGTATGGTTTAACAGATTTTATGTTGGAAGGGGCAAGGCGAAAGACTTTGAAACCAATGTCAAGATTGGCAGCGTTTAGACCGGCTTCTTCTTTTATTTTCTTGCCAGCTTTACGAATGCGTTCTTTGCCGATTTCGCAAATGTTTTTGAAACCAGCCTTGGCAGCTTCACTGTCTTTCTTACATACTTCAGGAAGTTGTACCATGATGAATTGACGATTTCCACCATCCTCGGCATTAAGTTGCATTACAGCATGTGCAGTTGTAGCGGAACCGGAGAAAAAGTCAAGGATGATGTCATCTTGTTTTGTAAAAGAAAGTATATGTTCTTTTACAATGTTTACGACTTTTGGTGTATCAAATGGGATTCCCAAAGAAGAAAGCAAATCAGTATCACTGCCACCGTAATACAGTAATGAAGAAATTTGTTCATACATATTATCTTTCAAAAGATATTTTCGACATGGTTGAGTAGTATCATCAATACCAAATATAATTTCGTCATCAGCTAGCAACTGATCCATTGATTTGTCAGGAAAACGCCATCCTTTTGCAGGTACAGGGCATGGTTTTTTTGTAGTCGGATGTATTAACGGTCGATGAGATCGTGTTTCAGGTTTATCTGGAGCAGCCATAGATACGGGCCGAAATACATTACCATTTCTATCAAAGCTATTATATGCTTTTTCTCCTCCAGTTAATTCTTTTTGCAAATTAACCCATTTGGTATAATCGCAATTTGCTTGTTCAAAAGAATAAGATACATCAATTTTTTTATATAGCTGTTCTGCTTTACTAATCATCATTGGTGCATTTTTTTTGGGTCGTAACATTTTACAGTTTTCAGAAAACACAAAAGAGCTTTTTGAATAAACTAAAATATTTTCATGTTGATATGAAACGCCTTTAACAGAACCTTTAGGATTTCGCTTGTCCCATATTATTGTTCCTAGATTATTTTCTGTCCCAAATATCTCATCACAGATCATTTGCAAATGAGTGACCTCATTTTCATCAATATTTATTATTATTACACCGTCATCTGCCAGTAAATTTCTTGCAAGAAACAATCTGGGGTACATCATCGAACACCATTTGGAATGAAACCGGCCATCGGATTTATTATTTGTGGTCGTTTTTTCACCACTTTCATCAATCTGTCCTGTACGTTTCTTATACGATTCTTCGGTCTCGGAAAAATCATCATTATAAATAAAATCATTTCCAGTATTGTACGGCGGATCAATATAGATCATCTTTATTTTGCCTGTGTAGGCCTTTTTAATAATCTTCAAAACTTCAAGGTTATCACCTTCGATATAAATATTTCGGGTGGTTTCCTCATCAACACCGTCACCGGGAACGGGGATAAGAGTTCCCAATGGGGGAACGGCGGCAGCACGTTTAGCGGCTCTCTTGCCGGGCCAGTAAAGACCAAAAAGGTTATCATCTGTGTCAAGGTCATCCTCTCCTGGGTAATCAGAGAGGGCATCGCTCAAAGCGCCAATATCTACAAAACCGTCCTTAAAGGCTTCGGGGATAGTCTGTTTAAGGGCGGCAAGCTGTTCTTCGTTTAATTTAAATGAATTATCGAATTTCTTTGCCATTTTTTACCCCAGTTTGTCAAACTCCATGTTCATAATGTCCAAATTCAGATTGTGCAGAATAGCTCTATAGAGCTATTTTATCATCTATAGAGCATTGTGTCAACAACTATAGGCGTTATTTTATTCTCTATGGATGCAAACGAACAATTACAGTATGTGATTGGCAGGATAAAGGAACTGAGGACACAAAAATCCCTATCCCAGCTTGATCTATCAACGAAGGCAGGCCTGTCGCAGAGTTTCCTGGCGAGTCTTGAAAAGGGGAAAAAGAAACCCTCGGTGGAGACCTTGCTAAGAATTGCCTCTGCGCTTGAGGTAAGTCCTAAAAGTTTTTTCCCTGAAAATGAAGAAAAGCCCAAAGACGAAATCAAGGATGCTATCATCAGCCTTGTTCGTTCCTTGTAGCCATTACCTGTCTTTTGCGTTCAGTTTGAACTCACAATAACCAAGCGACCCAGCATTTTACTCCGGTTTGTCGAACTCCATGTTGATGATGTCCATGTTCAGGTTGGACAGAATGTAATCGGTTTGGGCAGTTTCATCGTCGTAGACGCTGTAGTATCTCTTAAAATCCGCCTGACTGCGGCCGGTAGTTTTAGCGACATATTTTCGATAAGACGAGCAGGAAAAACGGCCATCGCACATGATACAATAGCGCGTAACAAATTTCACCTTGCCGCCATCGGCTGTGTCGAGTTCTTCCGGCGTGGCAGGCTTGAATTCCCCTGCCTCTATATCGTCTACTACGGCTCCAAACTCCCGAATGGTCTCTTTTATTTTCTTCTGACTAAAAGCCAAAGGGACAACCGGATTCCATTTATCGGCTTCTGATTTAACTTTTTCCGGGATTATGGGCCTGTCCCTAAGCGCGTTGCGCAGACCTGATGGCAGCACCGTGGAAATAATCGCTGTGTGGTCAAGTTTGTTGCCCTGCAGGTGTTCCCAAATATAGGCATAGACGTTAAGCTGTTGTTCGTACATTTCCTTGTGTTTTTCGATAAAACCGGCCTCGTGAGTTTTTATGTCGTACATCCAGGTTTCTTCGTTTTCTGTAACAATGTCAACAATGCCTTCTATGGTAAAGCGCCTTCCGGCAGGGGTTTCTTGCTCGGGAAGAGTGAGTTTTACTTCTGTTTTACTGACTTTTTCCGCTACAACTTTCCGCAGTTTTTTAAAATAATAAAGCACCTGATTCCAGGCCGCATCCCGTACTTCAGGAGTCAGAGAGTGACCGCCTTGCAGTTTAAGACTTTCATAGTTGATCTCGAACATTTTTTGCAATTCCTCTTCTATTTCTTTATCAGTCATAAGGCAGCTCCTTTTCTCTTTTGTCAATTAACAAGTGATGGAGATCTTCGATGGTCTGATGAACAAGGCTTCCGAACATCATGGTTTGGGTTCGGCTTCCTGTAAATTCATATTTCCGCAGGAACATATACTGCCTGGCGCAGCGCTTATAAAGCATAAAATCCGAAGTGTACGAATAAATCGCAGTAACCTTTTTATCATGTTTCTTTGCTTTGTCCATTTCGCGTGGATCGAAAGCATTGAGTTCCTTAAAAGAAGAACTGGCAATAAGTTCTTTGAATTCATCTGTTGCCGCACTCCCCCTGGTGTATTGGGGAAGAATCAGAAGATTTTCGGCACGGCTCAGAGCGACATAGAACATACGCATAGTATCAAATTTTGAGATGCGATCCAGAGGTTCCCCTTCATTTTCTTTGTGTAGGAGCTTGCGTACTGTCTTTTCCTTTATATCGGCCTCCCTTTCTTTCCGGAAGAGACTGCCCAGAACAACTACAGGAAACTCAAGTCCTTTAGACTGATGTATCGTAAGGAAAGATATCCGGCCCCTGGGGAATGGGTCGTCCTTGTCTTCGAATTCCGTTTCCGCCAGCCGCCAGAGCGCATAGGTAAACGAGGAATAAAGGCTATGGGAGAATTTATCTTCCTGAAGAAAACCGGCGGAGATAATAGGTCCGTATTGATCCTGATATTTTGAAAGATAGTCTGCGATTAAAGCCAAATTGCAGATGGGGCCCTCGTCGCCATGGTTCTCCGCAAGGTCAATCATTTTCCTGAAATGCTCAAAACCTGTAAGCTGGTAAAAGAAATCGAGAACAGACCAGTCCAGAGAAGAAGCCCGGTTGACAATATAGTCAACGGTAAAGGGGCGGCCTTCTTTTTCGCGGAATTCTACAAGTTCATTAAAGAAATGGTTTGTTATGCTGCGCTTTGCTTTGGGTGATAAGCCGGAAGTTTCCGCCAGAATACGGCTCATGCTTTTCTTATAAGCAGTTTTACCTTGCCAGCCGTTTTTGGCTATTGTGTTATTCAGCGCCTTGTAATCATTATTGGCAGTTTCTATTTCTGTTTTTATGTCTTTGATAAAGTTCGCAAGCTGTTTGTCTTTGGCGCAAATTTCCGTGGCGTATTTTTTACAATTTTTAAGCCATTCCCGAAAGTAAATCAACTCTCCGCTAATGCCCGCGCCATAAGAAGGACGGTCAAAAACAAGAAGCAGCATACCCCATACTGCGCAGGCCTCATCAAGGTCAAGAAAGCGCCCGGCTCTGGGAGCGTATATTCTTATCTCGTCATCGGTTCCGGTAAGATTGTTATCATCATTGAATTGCTTAAATGCATCCTTGAAACCCTGAACACGGGCATTGTCTCGTATACCCGGGAAGAGAAAAGCACACTCAGAGTAATCGGTAATTTTTCCTTTCTGCTTTAATTTGTACACGAATTCTACAATGTCGCGATAAACAAACTTCGCGTCTTTCTTTTCGGAGACCACTACACCAGTCCGTGCATCGGAAGAATGGGCTTTTATGTTTTTATTTTCCACCCGGTAAGCGCCGCCCGATGGGTTTTTCCAATCTGCCAATTCAATAAAATCCGTGTAAGTCTTTACAATCTGAATTCGGGATCGGTAGTTTGTAGAAAGATCGATACGACGGGCTTTCTGTTTTAGTTTTTCCTTGCAGCGGTTTTCAAATTGAACAAGGTTTTCAACTGTAGCGCCGCGAAAGCGATAGAGCGCCTGATCGTCGTCCCCTACAACGCAAATATTTTTGTATCCTGCAGCCAGGGTAAAGAACAACTTTTCCTGGATGGTGTTGGTGTCCTGGTATTCATCAATTATCACATGCTTGAAGATGCTGCCCGATTTACCAAAAGCCGCAATATGATCATAGGCTTTTTTTTGGAGCAAAGAAAAATCAACCTTTTTTTCATTGTCAAGTTTTTCCATGTAGGCTCTGTACATCTTTAGCAGCTTCTTAAGGATTTTGTTTGTGGTTGTACAGGCTGTGGGATCCAGGTACTCCTCGGAAAAACGGTTAAAAAGGCCGATTAACTCAACTGCGGCCTTGTGGCGGCTTTTGACCGGTTTACCTTGATAGAGCTTCCCAAAGAAAAGGTTTACTTCCTGTATGCCCTCATCACCATCGGTAAAACCGGCGGCAATACAGAGAGAATCCCAAAAGGCCCGCCGATATACGAAGAAGTATTGAGCAAGTTCGTCCATTAGCGCAGGCGGATGTTGCCGGGTTCTGTTTTTTGCAAAACGCCGGTCGGTGATGAGTTTCTGGCAGATGGAATGAACAGTGCCGATGGACATGGCGGCAATGTCATAAGCCTTGCCCGTTTTATTGGTAACAAGGGCCAAGTAAGATAAAAGCCCTTCTTTGAGTTGAGCCGCGGCCTTTTCAGTAAAAGTGGAAAGAAATATTTCTTCAGGATCAATATTGTGATATACGATTAGGTTGATGGTACGCCAGAGCAGTACCCTTGTCTTGCCGGAACCGGGGCCCGCAGCCAGAAAAAGAGGGCCTTCTACGTGCCTGATGGCGGCGCTTTGCTCAGGATTTGGTGTGAAGCCTGCTTCTTTCCATAAATCCTCTATCGGAGGAGGCGTCCGTTCCATAGGAAAAAAGCATACCACAAAATGTTCTATTCAGGCTATGGCTCGTATGGCGACCGACCAAAAGCTCAAAAACAAAGCCAGGGTTGGTTCCAAGTCAAGGCATCTCGGTATTCATCCTCGGCAAATTTTCACCCCACCACAAACTCCATAACCCTGTACCCCGTTTAATCCCCGTCACCACGCATTTCCAGTAAGTAGCGGGTATTCCGTTCAAGCTCCGCTGTCAGTTCTTCCTCGGTTGGCAGAATCAGCTTATACTTGGATGCAAAAATCT
>LIUG01000014.1:677-6291 GCA_001462245.1 Candidatus Fibrimonas termitidis | reverse complement strand
TTCCCGCTCTTTCTCCAGTCCTCCAGCCACATGGCTCTTTCTTCTTTGCTTACTGTCATTTCTTCCTCCAAAGTTTGCTTTTGAAGGGTAGTTTATTTCATGCTGGTACTGGTTGGTAGAAGCGGTTGTTTTGACGGTTACGCGGTTGTTTTGACGGTTACCTTCATCGGGAGACTGAGACAGGCTGTTTCCCTGGAACATTTTCAGTGGTTAATTTGGTGGATGCGATACGTTGAGAAAGGCTTAATTAGTTGACAGTACGTGGATAAATAGAAAAGCGTTGTTGCAATCTATATTTACGATATCCTCCCATATCATCAAAAAAATACAAATAAGTATCTTCCAAATAGCATTCTAAATAACGCAAAAATTCATCTTCAACAATTATTTTTCCATCAATTATTTCATATGTCATGACCCTATGAATATCTGAAATATATAAGATGGGCAATGTTAACGCCGCATCAATTATTTTTATAGTAGGACTATACACGACTTCTACTTCTACTTCCATCACGCATTTGTTATCCAAAAATATATATCCATGAGAGAAATACCTAATCCCATCATCTATCACAATAGATTCAGCCATAACCCAGAAGGTTCCTGGTAGATTATCATAGCTCAATATTTCTGATTGCTTCATTGCTCTATCTTCATCTAAATACCTTAATATACACAATATGTCTTCACCTGATATTTCATTTGCGCTTTGGACATTATCCTGAGCATCTAAATCCATAAATATACATAAAGACATAATTAAGAAAAACAATTTTTGCAGCATCTATTCCTCTACTTTAACTGGTGGCTTATAAGAAGGATTTTTAGATCGTATAAAGTTATCAATTACTTCATTTGCCTTAGCATCAGCTCGTCTCTTGCCTTCTTGACGAGACCCACCCCCCAACGCGCTATTATACACAGACTGGGCCTCATTAATTACTTTCTTGAATTCATCTTGATCATCACTTTTTTCTCTCAATGACTGAAATGCTTCATACCTGGCTGTTTCTTCTTTTCTATAATTTTCTGCTTCAATGCCGCTTAGGCCAAAATCCTTTATCGCTTCGCTTATATTACTAGAAAACACTCCGTTACGTCTTAAATCACTTTGTTCACGAGACCTTGCTTCATTTGCAATTTCACGTTGCGTAGGTTTTCCAGTCCTGGTTAATTGAACTGCTGCTTCCCCAAAATACTTATTAAAGCGATCGGATTGTTGCTTAAAAGCTATCCATTCCCCATCCGGGTCTATCAGTTTCACAGGATTATTCCCCGCATAGTGATACACATGCATGTTCACATAGTTAAACACGCCTCCCATCCCCGGCAAGTTTTGATTGCGTTTCTTCGCCTCGTCATCAATCGGTGCACTTGGTATATAACTCCCGTCAGTCATAGCGGGATCCACACTGATCCACCGTGCAGTCCTCGGATCAAGATACCTCGCCCCGTAATAATACAAACCAGTTTCCGGATCAAGCTCTTTTCCCGTAAAACGGAACGGCGTCGGGTTCTCTCCCGCCGTGTTTGCCGCGTGATCCACCCACAACTCCCCGTACGGCGTGTATTCCAGGTGTTCGTAAATCGCTCCGTCGTGGTCCGTTACCATCTGCGCGCTCCCCAGATGATCCCCGTGGTAGTAGTACTGTTTGTTATACTCTTCCGAGTAGTTCACGTTGCCCACTTCTTTCTGCTTCGTTACTATCCGCACTTCGCCCACGTAGATATGCTTGCTCTCCATCTCCTGGCCCGCTATCGTGCCGGTCTGGAACATCTTATTAAAGTACCGCGTTTCGTTGCGCAGCGTCCCCCCGTTTACCGAATACTTGATCGCGCGCTGCCCGTCCGCCCCGTAGCGGTACTCCACCATGTATTGCCGGTCAACGCTCTGCTTCAACAGGTTCCGCTCGTTCCACTCATAGTCCCGCCTGAACGCGTTGCTCCCGGAACCCGTCTCAGGCGCGTTCCGGTTGTTCGTCAGCGCGAAGCCGTAGTCTGTCGAATACACGCCGTCCTCTTCATATACCTGCGCGTTGCCGCCTGGCATGGTAATCGGGCTCCCCTGCTGTTCGGCAAGCAGGTTCCCGTTTTCGTCATACGCATAGTAGGTGTTTCCTATCCGGCCCGCCTTGTGCGTGCCGGATAGGTAATCGTACTGTAGTTGATAATTTAGGTTGTCGCCGGGAGCCGTCGGCATCGGATACCGGGAACTACTCACCTTCGCCGTCATGTTACCTATCGCGTTAAATTCAAAAGTTTGTTCGTAGGTACTCTCGTACGACGGCAGTCCGTACCCGCTCACGTTGTTCGCGTACCCCAGCACGTTCCCCACCGCGTCAAGGGTATAGTCGATGTTCTGGTACGTCGCGCGGACACCGTTCGTTTCAATATGTTGTAACCACCGCCGGGCGGGGTCATACTCGTACTGCGTCGTTACCTCGTTCCCGTACCGGATATATATCCGCTGTCCGAATTCGTCGTACCCTATGTCCTTCACGTAGGGAAACTCAAAAAAGTTCCCCCCTAACCCGTTTTTCACTCCCGTTACTTTTGTTACCTGCCCCCCGCGATTGTACGTGTAAGTTACCGTTTCGTTGTCGTCAAAGGCCACCGCTTCCAACTGGCCCAGATAGTTGCTCGTATACCAAATCGTATGTGTCTCCGCTCCGCGCCTCGTGGGGTCAAGGTGGGTAATGCTCCGTTTCTCTTCGACGGTTTCTCCCAACGCGCCATAGGCGTAGGTTATCGTACCGCTCTCGTCGGTAAGTGTGGCTATTCGATTTGCCGTTCCCTTCGTTGCGTTCGGCCCTCCATACGTGTATTCGGTCGCCGTACTTTCGGGGTATTCTATTTTGGTAAGCCGGTACATCTTGTCGTAATGGTAGTTTATCGCTTTCCCCTTGAGCCGCAGGACGGTATCGCTCTCACGGATCAGGTTTCCAAACTTGTCATAGCGGTATTCTTTCCGCCCTATGTCGGGGCTTTCCATCGCCGTCCGCCTGCCCATCAGATCGTATTCGACGGCCAGCACGTTCCCCTCATGGTCTAGGGCGGAGAGCATCTCCCCTATGGCGTTATACGTGTAGCGGGCCGACGTCAGCAGGTTCCCGGTTTGGCCGTCGACGGCGATAACGGTACGGATGGCAGTTTGCTGCATAGGGAAATTATATACTGGTTTTTCAGAGTTATGCAACCGTTGTTTTTGTTGATTTACACTTATTTTGCCATTAGCAGGCATTGACCCCATAGAAAAATAGCTCCTAAAACAACGCCGAATAAATCTTCCTGCCGCCCAAACCGCCTACATAGAGAAACCATGTCAAGGGTTGATTAAATCAATCTTTCAACAAGCAAGAATACCGTTGTAACAGGGTTCTGATCCTTGAGCGGTAATGTACATTGTTGCAAAAAAAGCTTTCTGGCGTTTTGTATTGCCCTGCTTTGCCTGTTTCGTAACAAAGAATACATTTCGGTATCGTTCTTTTTATATGGTTTCTTCAACAACCCGGACAGTATATCAATATATTGTTTCCGCGAAAGAGCGGAATCATAAAAATTAAAATGAAGTAAATACCATAATTCAAAAGCCTCAATTGAATAAGCGCATTTTATTTGATTTTGCTCTGCCAGCCTTATTGCATTTTCAAATGACCCGATAGAGAAATCATCTTTATCAAAAACACACCATGTTTCAATGTAAGGTTCTTTTCTCTGTAGTGCCTCATTCTTAATCCGAATAGCCTCATTTATCAAGGATACGGTATTATAACCCGTCCCAAATATTTCAATACTATCATATACCTCCTGATTTGCCTGAAATTTCCTAAAATAATCCGGCTCTGTTTTTTTACCTTCGCAAACAATTAGAATCCGGCGTGGTTTGCGATTTTTTTCGCGGCGGGATAATAGTTTTTGTTTTTGAAATAATTTATCATGTCCCACTATTTTTGTTTCCTATTTGAGAGCTAATCTCGTTAATATAGGGAATTGCGCCGTATTTACCCCGCAAATAATTCTTTCCGAATGCCGCATCATTTCTAACCGGTTCATCATATTCAACCAAAGAATACAGATCCGTTGCGCCATATTGATCTTTTTCACAAAACCACACTTGGTCCCGGCGAAAATTTTTGTTCGTTAATATATGTACCGCATGGCAGGAAATAACAAGCTGGGCGTTTTTTTTGTTTTTGTCCGGAGAATTGAAAAGTTTTATTATGTTTTCCAGAATCAGAGGATGCAACTGGGTATCAAATTCATCAATAAATAACGGCGTACCGTTTTCCAGTGCAAGAATAACAGGAATAGCATAGGCGAACAATTTTTGCGTGCCATTCGATTCCAGATATTCGGGCACAAGTACTGTTCCTATATTTTCCTTGTTGTCAAAATAATCATGACCAAAAAAATAGGTCTCTCTTTTCGGCAGCATCACTGTCGGTGTTTGTCTCAAGAAATCTGAATATTCTTGCGGCAATTCATTGATGTCAACGGTTTCCAGCTTAACTGCTAATTCTTTAACCTGAATGTCAGCATAATGGAGGAAGTCAAGCACCTGTTTTTTGGTATTATCATTAGAACCTTGTAAGCGTATTTTGGTAACTGGGGCGATATTTCCCAGACCGGATATAACCAGCAAATTCATAAAATGCCGGATAATGCTTGCGGCAACTTCACCATTGGACTGAGCGCAAACTGACAAAAAAGAACTGTTTGAGCGAATCGTTGATTTGATTTTGTTCCCTTCACGAAAATGCTCAGTGGTGATTATTTCCTGTTTCTCTCTTGTGAAGAGCGTAATTTCTCTAACATTTGGTACCGCGAATAAATATTCTGCAATAACTTCTTCTCTGGTAACTGAAAATCCATAACGATAACGGATATTTTTCCCATCATTGTCTTTGATATAAAAAACGAGTTCAAAAGATGATGGTTCATGTTCCGTTTGTTTGGAAAAGCAAAAAGGGGTAGCTTCGATAATATCTCCAACTTGTTTACGAGGTCCGGAAAAAACAACAAAATTAAAGAAAAAGGAAAGCGCCCAAAAGAAATTCGATTTGCCGCTTGCATTGGCCCCGTAAATAACGGCAGTTTTAAGCAAGCGCAGTTTGTCGTCTACATCAAAGGTGTTGGTTTCTGACAATTCCCTGTTTTTTGTCGCAAGAAGGGAAAAAGTATGTTTTTCCTTAAAGGAACGAAAATTTTCAACCGTAAATTCCACAATCATTTTGAGCCACCCATATCTATATTATACAGTATATCGGCTTGTTTTGTCAAGATATTTCATGATTTTACGGATTTTTCACAAAATTCTATGTTTTCTTGATATCAGGCGCAGGATTGTTGGATAAACAGCCTTCTTGTGAGGTGATTTGGGAGGAAACCGGATTTCTGCCGGTGCTACGGCATATGCCGAAAGTAAGAGGCAATAATTACTGTTGCCTTATTGAAACCTTTGCTCCTTATTGAGCTTGAAAGCTTGCGGATCAATCTGTATTACAGGCACAGCGACTTCCGCGAAGCACGGTTTTGCCGCCGCCGTCTTGGTCCATTTAACGAACGCCCGCTGGTTCAGGCCGTTCTCCTGCGCGTAGGCCCACGCGCTTTT
>LIUG01000014.1:0-464 GCA_001462245.1 Candidatus Fibrimonas termitidis | reverse complement strand
TGGTTGTTTTGACGGTTACAATAAAACATTAGAAGAAATAGCGAATGAGAGTTTTGAAATAATACAAAAGGTATTACAAATCGGAGCCTATCAGAAATTTTGTGTAAATGAGAGAGGAAAAAAAAGGGCTCATTTCCAACTTTTTTCAGATAGGCTCGATAGGCTCAAGATAGGCTCTCCCGGAATCCCATATCTTGATTAGTACCAGCGCCCATACAATTCGGCAATAACCTCATTGTCGTCATAATCAGGTTTTCTCGGATATTTTTTCCCATTTGTCACTTTGAAATCATAATATTTGTCATCCCACCGGGTTTTCACAGAATATGTTGTAACAAAATTATGTTCATTTTCTCCAAATGATTCCTTAACCAATACTTCCTCTTTAAATACCTTTTGATAGTTTTCCTCATTTGCCATTGGCAAAGATTCAAAAAAATCCATTAGTGTCCAAAATAAATGGC
>LIUG01000013.1:1759-5115 GCA_001462245.1 Candidatus Fibrimonas termitidis | reverse complement strand
ACAACGGTCAGACATATACCTGCGGCAACCAACCCTACAATCCTTTAACACATTTTTGTCACAACGGTCAGACATATACCTGCGACAACCAACCCTACGGTCCTTTAACACATTTTTGTTACAACGGTCAGACGTATACCTGCGGTAACCAACCCTATAACCCTTCTACGCAATTCTGCTACAGCAACAGCAAGGTTGTAAATTATTGCGGTACGAGAACGGAGATTTTTGACCCGGATTTGTATGAATGCAGAAATACCAGTAAGATATACCTGAAGGTTCCTATAAGTTATGAGGGGCAGAACTATGATGCGGTTTTGATAGGCACTCAAACATGGCTGACGAAGAATTTGAATTACAATATAGGTGTTAGCATATGCTATAACGACAATACTGGTAACTGTGACATTTATGGTCGTTTATATGATTGGTCAACGGCAATGAATCTTTCGTCAACATGCAACAAAAGTAGGTGTTCAATACTGACAAAGAAGGGTATTTGCCCCTCTGGTTGGCATATTCCTAGCAAAGCGGACTGGGAAGTGATGACGACTTATATCGGTGGTGCCAACACTGAAGGAAAAAAACTTAAAGCAATAAACGGCTGGAATGATTTCCAAGGGACATGCAATGGCACAGACGAGTATGGTTTTTCCGCCCTTCCGGGTGGCAGTGGTGCTTCCGAAGGCAGCTTCTTCGATGATGGCGGCAATCCCCGCAGCCACTGGTGGAGTTCCACGGAGTACGAGGGCTACAACGGCTGGAGTGCTTACTTCCGGATCGTGAACCATGGCGATGGTGCTTACTGGGACTACTTCGAAAAGTCCTCCTTGTTTTCTATTCGTTGCATCCAAGACTGAGGCGTAGCCCGCCGCTAGCGTGAGCAAGCGGTGAATACAAAGAATTGTGCCATGGTGGCACAAAACCCGCTAAACCCTGTATTCCCAAGGGTTTGGCGGGGTGAAACAAAAACTAGGGGAAAGGAGTAACTGCAATGATTCAGTTTCACAACGACTCTATTACACTTTATAGGAACAATGTTATAATCGCCGAAGGACTAAAGGCCGACGTTCAACCTAGAGAGATTTTCATTCATGTCGAAAATAACAAAAATATGCCTAATATTAAATCTAATGATATTATTGAACATAAGCAATCTGATGGAGTTACCGAACGTTATCAAGTTATAAACCCAAATTATCACGATAAAATGTTAGGAAAGCATTATCAGTGTGAAGTAAAAAAAATGTCGGCGATAGAACATCCGCAACATAGCAATATCCATATCAATGCTGCTCAGATTAATATAGCATCAGATAATGCTATCATCAATGCTACAAATAACGGAATTGATTTATCACAGTTAAAAACTTTAATTGAAGCAGTTAAACAATCTATATCAAGTGATATGTCAAAAGAAGATGTTGAAACTGTTACAAAAAATTTAGGAGAGTTAGAAACACAATTGGCACAACCTATGTCAAAAAAATCTGTTGTCAAGAGTCTGTTGACTAGCATAAAAACAGTGGCTGGAACTACTGAATTTGTTGCCAATGTTGCTAACCTTGTGCGATTTACACAGTCGTTTTTGTAAAATATAGTTTCACAACCTCAAGCAAAGGAGGAAATATATTGTATTCAAAAATTCGGCTCTTAATCGTTTGCATTTGAATTCTTTGCAAAGTAATGCACTTGTTCCAAATTTTCAAAATGCTTATCTTGGGTGTAAATTTCTGCTCCATAAACTTTAGCCACTGCATAAATAATGCTATCTGCCAAAGGCAATTATAACAGTAGCTCCCTGCATAATATCAACGGCCAAATTCGCCTTTTCAATATCATTTACAGACAAAAATTTTTTATGCACTTCATACAAACAAATGCTTGGAACATAAAGTTTACTTGTATCTTTAATTGCATCTATTATGACACTGTCAATATCATGCTCTAAAAAATACTCAACCCACAAAGAAGAATCAACAATATTCATATCCTGTCTTCTTCTCTTTCAATGGTAGTATCCATTCCTTTCAAATCTCTAAAAATACCATATGCTTCTTCTATTGGTATTCGTTTCGGTTTAGAAACTTCAAAAGGTCTATTTTTCAAGAAAATTATAAAATCAAGAGCTTCCGTTACGGACTCTTCCGGCAAGGTTTCTATTTCTCTAATTAACATTGCTGCTGCAGTCATATTTACTCCTAATGATCAGGATAAATATAGTAAATATTGTTCCCAGCCCTTGTTTTTGTCTGCAACTCTGGCTGGGGGCTGCCGCTCACGGGTAGCGTATCATTTTTGAGCAAAGTGAACTTGATGAAAAAATGGTTGTTTCCATTTTGGAAATAACCACTTATCAAATATTTTTGGATTTTGCCTGAATTTTCAAAAAATCATTTGGCAAAATTGCAGGGACAGAAGAACTTGAAAAATCTGCCAAATTTCTTGTAACAATGTAATCAGCATTTGCTTGCTTTGCACATTCCATTTGCAAGCAATCTTCAAAATCCGAGAAATCTTCTTTTAGAAGTGATGCTATAATTTTTTGCTTCCCAATTCCTATAATATCTACTATACCGCATAAGTCAAGCAACAAATCTCGTAATTCTTTTACAGATAAATCTTTTCTCATTATGTAGAATATATTTGGAATACTAATAGAGGCTATGCAGCCTTTGATTATGCCATCAGAACATAATTCTATTATTTTATTTGCAAAGACATCATGAGGAGTTCGTTTATTCAAAAAATCCAGCAAGATATTCGTGTCAATTAATACTACCATATTTTTCATCCAATGCCAATTTTAATTCCTGTTTATAATCTATGTCTCTATCTATAATCCCTCTATATTTTTTTAACCTTTCGTATGCAGCCTTTTTTTTCAGCAGTTCTTGTTCCTTGCTTTGAATGGTATCGTCATATACTATGGTTATTGTTGCTTTATATGGAATTTTTCCATAATATTCCTCAGGAATATGTATAACATCATTCTCAATTCTAGTCTCAAAAGCAACAGCCTGCATGAAAATACCTTTTAATAAAACTTTATTAAATATAGTAATTTCTGCGTCAGTTATCCGTATTAAATCCCGGGTTTAACTATGGAAAGGCTAAAAAATTCTATATTTGGTGGCAATGGACTTTTTAATTATGAAGAAAAACTTTATTTTATGTTTGCTGCTCGCTTCTCTTGCCTTTGCTCAAAGGCAGAGCATAGTTGTATTGCCTTCGCTGGCTACACCTGACACAAAGCTCACTCCAAAGCAGATGGAGCTTTTGACAGAAGAAGTGCGAACTATTGCGGCTAAGTTGCCGTCGGCTGGTTTCTTTTTGATGAAGCAGGATGAGGTGAA
>LIUG01000013.1:0-1616 GCA_001462245.1 Candidatus Fibrimonas termitidis | reverse complement strand
GGATGAGGTGAATGAGGTGCTTGGAGACGAGGCTTTTTTCGATGCTTGCGAGGGAGGCACTTGCGTGGGGCAATTGGTTAAGCTGCTTCAAGTTAATTTCGGTGCGAGATGCGATGCTTACGCTGCGGGCGGGCAACTATATTTGAAGTTTGAGCTTTATGGCACTTTGAAGGGCCAGAGCGAGGCTCAGACCATTGACCAGTTCAATGACCCTGTGAAGAATTTTGCTGAGATGCAAGCCTTGATAAAGAAAAAAGTTCCGGCTATATTTGACAAAATCACAAAATCGCCGCAGGAAGTTTGCGAGGCTGGCAGGAATATATGGGAGAACGGAGTTTGCAAGACAGCGGTGCAGATAGCAAAGGAGGTTTGCCAATCTGAGGGCAAAAATTGGATAGACGGAGCTTGCAAACCCAGAGCGCAGATAGCTTGCGAAGTCACGACAGGGAGAAAGTGGGTTGACGGGGAGTGCAAGACTGTGGAGCAGATAGCTTGTGAGAGCAAAGGGAACGTGTGGGTGAATGGAGTTTGCAGGTCTCAGGTTGCTGTGCCACCTCCCATTGCTAGCGAAACAAGCGGTGTGCAAAGCGGGGCGAAGAATGATGCAGAGGCATATTACAAGAGTGGTAATGAGAATTATAAAAAAGGTGACTACGACAAAGCCATATCTGACTTTACCGAAGCGATACGGCTGAAACCGAAGTTTGCGGAGGCCTATAATGATAGGGGTGCTGCGTATCCTAGAAAAAGTGCCGACAAAGCCATATCTGACTTTACCGAAGCTCTACGATTGAATCCGAATTATGCATTGGCATATTACAATAGGTGTGTTGCGTATGATGAAAAAGGCGACTACGACAAAGCCATATCTGACTGTACCGAAGCGATAAGACTGAATCCAAAGTTTGCGAAGGCATATTACAATAGGGGTATTGTGTATTATAATAAAGGCGACTACGATAGAGCCGTTGCAGATTTCAAATCAGCCTTGCAAATAGATCCCAATAATACCAATGCCCGAAATGCTCTTGAGAAAATCAGAGGCAAAGGTGTATTCACAGATTCACGAGATGGCAAGAAATACAAAATTGTTAAAATAGGCAATCAAACTTGGATGGCAGAGAATTTGAATTACAATGCGAGTGGCAGTAAATGCTATGAAAACAACTCTGCCAACTGTGCAAAGTATGGTAGATTGTATAATTGGGAAACGGCTAAGAAAGCTTGTCCTTCCGGCTGGCATTTGCCGAGCAAAATCGAGTATGAAGTGCTGGATAAGGCAGTTGGCGGTGAAAAAGTGGCAGGTAAGAAATTGAAAGCCAAGAGCGGCTGGAATAAGAACGGCAATGGCACAGATGAGTTCGGGTTTTCGACCCTGCCGGGCGGCATCGGCGGCTCGGATGGCAGTTTCGGCGGTGTCGGTGACTTCGGCTACTGGTGGAGTTCCTCTGAGTTCAATAGCGGCTACGCCTACCGCTGGGTCATGTACGACGACGACGAGTACGCACTCTGGTACTACGACGGTAAGGGCAGCTTGTTTTCTGTTCGTTGTTTGCAGGACTATGGCGAAGCCCGCCGCTAGCGTAGCAAGCGGTGAATACAAAGAATTGCACCAT
>LIUG01000012.1 GCA_001462245.1 Candidatus Fibrimonas termitidis | reverse complement strand
TTATCATTCTAGAAACAGCTCCATATATTAAAATAACTATATTACGCCGTATAATGATGTATTCCTCTATACACAGGCCTCTTTTCTTTTTGCTGCTTCTAGCCTTTGCCGCTTACGGTCAGCAAAAACGCATAGCGATAATAAATACAGTGGATGATGGCGAAGAACGGCCGATCGGGCATTCGGAATTAAGCCATCTGACGGACAGGCTTCGTGAGATTGCAGTTAAAACACTGCCGAAAAAAAGTTATGCCGTGATGACCCAGCAGAGCATAGTTGCTTTTCTGGGCTCGCAAGAGGAAATGGTTAGAAAATGCAAGGAATCGGAAGGCTGCTTGGCTAAATTGGGCAGGGAAATAAGCGCCGATTACATATGCCAAGGGCGGATAGGGCGTTTCGGCAAGGATTTAACCATTAAGGCAGAACTTTACGATGTACGGAGCGGCGATTTGGTAGATTCGTTTACGGGGTCTTCCAAAGATATATACGGTCTGCTGTCCGTTATAAACAATAAGGCTCCCGACTTGTTTAGGGAAATACTGGAGGAGAATAAAGCGGTTTCTTCCTCCTCTCAACCATCAGTTATTCCTGCTCCCGCCCCGAATCCAAGTACAAATGCCAATGTGCTTACGGATACTAGAGATGGCAAGAGATACAAAGTTGTTAAAATAGGCAATCAAACTTGGATGGCAGAGAATTTAAATTACGATGTGAGCGGCAGTAAATGCTATGAAAACAACTCAGCCAACTGTGCAAAATATGGTAAATTGTATAATTGGGAAACGGCTAAGAAAGCCTGTCCTTCCGGCTGGCATTTGCCCAGTTGTACGGAATGGGGAGTGTTAACTGATTTAGCACGTAGTGACGGTAATAGTTATAGACCCGGGAAACGAATGCTAGCCAAGAGTTGGAACAACGGCACGGACGAGTTTGGGTTTTCGGCCCTGCCGGGTGGCTATGGTAGTTCGGATGGCAGTTTCTACGATATCGGCAGTGGCGGCAATTTGTGGAGTGCTTCTGAGTCCGGCTTTGCCGGTTATGTCGTTCCACTGCGAATCGACTTCGGTGATTTTGTGTGCTATGGCAACATAGCAAAGAGCGCCTTGTTGGGTGTGCGTTGTGTGAAAGACTAAGTGCGAAACGCCGTTGTTAGTGTGAATCCATGAAAAGTATAATAGTAATAAAAATGGCTTACTGAATTGTCGCTCTCGTAGTAACAGCTCGCTGCGTCATCAACCCAATGAAGTTCGCTTGGCAAAAGTTTTGGATTTCGCTTAGGTTCTTCGAGTGGTTTCACGAAACCTGGAACTGTTTTAGGTCTTGCTTTTTCAAAAAAAACTTCTGTTCGCTGTTGCCCAGTCTGGGCATGGAGCACACTGCATGCCGCCATTATTATAATTATCTTTTTCATTTCAGTTTCCTTTTCAGCGGCGGATTCTGTTTGAGAATTTAATATATAAATTCCCTTTGCTTCGCTATGGGCGGCGTGAAGTGCAAGCACCCAAACCGCTTAATCTTGCAGACAACACACAGAAAATAACTAGTAGTCCTCCTCAGGGCTATCAAGCCAAGATAAATCATCGTCATTGTGTTTATTTGACACGTCTTTGACACAACGAACACTAAACAAGCTGCTCTTATCATCGTTTTCCAAGCCCGCACCCTCATGGTTGTAGAGCATGTACCGATAGTGGGCGTTGTCGGCATTGTCCTCAACCTCGGAGGCACTCCACCAGTAGCCTTCTTCGCCGACACCAAGGAAAACGTCTTCCGAAGGGTCGCAGTTGCTTCCACCTGGAAGAGCCGAAAATCCGTATCTGTCTGTGCCGTTGCCATTTTCTTCATCTTCATCAGCTTCCCAGCCGCTTTTCGCCTTGAGTTTTTTTCCTGCCACTTCCCAACCGCCTGCGAAATCTATAAGTGTATCCCATTCCTCATAGCTCGGTAAATGCCAGCCCTGAGGGCAAACTTTCATTGCTTCGTCCCAAGTGTAAAGCCGTCCGTATTTTTTACCATTAGCAGGGTCGTCATCGTAGCATTTTGACTCTGGGGATTTAAAATTCAAATTTTCAGCCATCCAAACTTGGTCACCGATTTTAACAGTGCGGTATTTTTTGCCGTCCCTTGGGTCGGTAAAAGGAGCTGAGTTAGAAACTTGTTTTCCAGTATTAACGGAGCGGTTGGTTTTGCCGTCCCTTGGGTCGGTAAAAGATGTATAGTCTTGGACACAACGTACACTAAACAAGCTGTCCATATCGAATTCGTCAAAGCCCGTGCTCTCGTAGTAGAAGTGCATGCCTATGGAGTAAGGGTTAATATTACCATCACTCCACATATACTTATCAGTACTCCACCAATGGCCGAGGATACCTACATCGATAAAACCAATCGTGAAACCTCCACCAGGCAGAGCAGAAAATCCGTATTCGTCCGTACCGTTGCCATTATCTTTCCATCCGCTTTTCGCCTTGAGTTTCTTTCCTGCAACTTCCAAACCGCCTGCGAAATCTACAAGTGTAAGCCATTCCTTTTTGCTTGGCAAATGCCATCCCGGAGGGCAAGCTTTCTTTGCTTCATCCCAAGTATAAAGCCGTCCATATTTTTTACCATTAGTAGGGTCGTCATCGTAGCACATAGACTTTGGGGATTCAAAATTCAAATTCTCCGCCATCCAGACTTGGTCGCCGATTTTAACGGTGCGGTAAGTTTGGCCATCCCTTGGGTCGGTAAATGTCTCTCCAGCAGGCTTCGATTCAGGCTTCTTAGGATTTGGCTGAGGTGGCGGTCGATCATGCGAAGCCTTTTTGAGACTCTGCTCAAAAAAATCATCCGCTTTTCGACTCTCTTCACGATTTGAGGCGAATGCCTCGCCTATCGCTTTGAAAAACTCACTTATCATGGTACTTCTCCTTTAGTAGGTTAAACGCTAATTTCAAATTCAAACCCATCTTCTGTGCCGCCTCAGTCCTTCTTTTGACATATTGCACAATGGATGATTTGTAGAATAATTTTTGAGCAGGCACATCTGTGCCAAACAAAACCCGCTTGCCAAAGCCAAGAGTAAGCAGGATTTCAATATCTTCGTTTGGCATAAACGCCGTGTCCACAAAAGTATTGGGACACATATTCAGCATGAAAATTGCGGCATCCAAAGGCCTGCCGTGGGCTAGAATCACCTTTACCTGCGGGAATTTCTGGCAGATTTCAAGATAGTCGTCCGGCCTAAAACCTTTGTCTTCGCCTGTGTGGAGCATCACGGGCAGCTTTCTCTCGGCGGCTATGGAGAATGCCTTCTGCAATGGCTTGCCAAAGGGCAGCCAAGGCTGTGCCTTGCCATGAACTTTCAGCCCCCGCACGTTTTTGTCAAGCCAAGATTCCAAGCCGTTCCTTTTGCCCAACATCTCCGGCAAAACCCATTGGAAAACAACAGCTCTGTTTTGCGAAAGCTCCAGCAGTTCCTCCCGCTCCGCAAGCAGAAAGCCTCTGTCGTTTGTGGCTATGTGCGAGAAAGAGGAAATGGCGAAATGGGTTACCCCAGACTTTTGCAAGGTGCGGAATACATATTTAGGGGAGAAATATCGCCCTTCATACTGGCCCACATGCGTATGGATGTCAAAAATCATCTCTTCGCCTCTTCCACGATTTTGCGGTTGATTTTGGCTGCCCTGCAAAAATGAGGGTTCACTTTCAAATAGTCCCCATTGCTTTCGTTGAAATTTCGCACTAGGCACGGAGCACAGAACTGCCTGTCTTCGCAGTCCATGCATTGCGGGATGCTTCCCTTGGTTATGGAGCGTAGCTCTAGCATTTTTGACGAGCGTTCCCAAATGTCTTTGACTGGCTGTTCCTTTACATTGCCGAGAGCCATTCCCTGCCAGCCCGAGCAGGGATATACAACGCCGGAGGCGGCTATGCACAGGTTGTCCCTGCCTACGCCGCATATCGCTTCTTTTGCCTCTTCGTCAAGGCTTTTCTTCTTTACAGGAGTGTCTATAAGCTCGGCGTATTCCTTATCGTAGGCCATTATGTCACGTATTAGCTCCTCAGTTTCCTTCAAATCCAGCCGCTCGGCTAGGTTTTCCGTGGAGAAGTCGTAGCGGGCCATCATTATAAAGTCTGTCTGTGCCTTGCATTTGCGTTCCTGGGCGTATTGCAATACATTCTTATATGAGCGGAAGTTTGATTTCATCACAGGGCAACTGATTTGCACAGGTATGTTTTCTGCTATCAATGCGTCTATCGCCGCCGTGGTTTTGGCGAAGGAGCCTTTGATTTGGGTAATGTGGTCGTGCTCGGCGGGTATCGTGGAGTAGAGCGAGGTTTGGACTAGGCTTGGGTTTGCCTCTTTTATGGCTTTTATCAGTTCGGGGCTTAGGATGGTAAGGTTTGAGAGGATTGTAATCGAGAAATCCAGCTCCCTTGCTTTTCTCAATATTTTTGCTATGTCAGGGTGGGAGAGGACTTCGCCGCCTGATAAGGTAAGGCCAAGAGTGCCAAGCTCGTTAAGCTGTTTGAGAACGCTTTCTATTGTTTCGTAGGGTAAAATTTCCGTTTTAAGCTCGTGCGGAATGTAGCAGTGCAGGCAGCGTTCATTGCAGCAACTGGTTGTTTCAATCTGGCATCCGTGGATGCGGGGGCGTTCTAGGTATTCCGCAAGCAATACCTCTGCCGTGTCTGCGTATTTTGCGGCATCGTCGGGGTTTTGCATGTAGTTGTAGATTGCCGTCTTGGGGTTTTCGGCGTAGGTGAAATGAGGTTCTTTTCTGTCAAGTTCCTGCTCGTTTTCACCTGATATTATGTAGCGGTCTTTTTCAAGGCTTTGCAGGAATTCCGTAAAGTCTGTTTTGAGTTCGCTTTCGGAGATTCCGTCAAATCTCCGTGCCGCTTTCTCCAGCATGGCCTCCAATGTTTGCGGCTTGCGTGAAAGTGCCTCCAAAAACACCCTGCCAGACTCGCTATATGTGCGGTCGTGCTTAGTAAGCTGGGAATATATATATCCGTAAGCCCCGATTGGGCGGACAAAGGTATCTTGGCAGAGGCGGTAGAGCATATTGTTCCTATTGCTGGGGTTGAAGGCAGCGTTGCCCTAAGGCAACGCTACCTGTTTTGTTTATTGTGCTCTATCGCAACGTTTACAGTTAGTTCCCAAAGTACCTTTTTCAGGACATCCAGCAGCAAAGCTGCCAGATGGGGTGTTTTTTGCGACCAGAACGGGCTTTTTGTAAGCTATTTTCATAAGCTTTCTCCTATATCTATTCGAGGGGATTGACCATAAGGATTCATGAATAGAGAAATGAGCCTTATGTTTTTGCCGTTGTG
>LIUG01000011.1:17687-39188 GCA_001462245.1 Candidatus Fibrimonas termitidis | reverse complement strand
GTTCCGCAAACTGTTGGATGACGCTCAGGCCGGCGACAATGTGGGCTTGCTTTTGCGCGGCGCCGAGAAATCGGATGTCGAGCGCGGCCAAGTTTTGGCCGCTCCGGGTTCCATCACCCCTCACACCTCGTTCAAGGCCCAGATTTATGTTCTTACCAAGGAAGAGGGCGGCCGCCACACGAATTTCGCGAATGGCTACCGTCCCCAGTTCTACTTCCGCACCACCGATGTGACCGGCACCATCAAGCTTCCCGACGGGGTTGAATTGGTGATGCCCGGAGACAATGTTGGCATCGAGGTTGAGCTGATAGCTGCGGTTGCTATGGACAAGGACTTGCGCTTCGCAATTCGCGAGGGCGGAAGAACTGTGGGCGCAGGTGCTGTGGTTCAGGTTATTAAATAAGAGGTTAAGTAAGTGTCTGCTGTTTTGGAAAAATCTGCTCGTAAAGAAAAGCCTGCGCAAGGCGCAATCCGCAGGGAAAAGCCTGTTCGTTTTCGCCTTTGCTCTTTTGACCACCGTTTATTAGATCAAGTATCTTCAAAACTGGTTAAAATAGCTAGAGATATGGGAGCCAGGGTATCCGGCCCTATTCCTTTGCCCGTGAAAATTCAAAAATATACGGTTTTGCGTGGGCCGCATATAGATAAAACCTCTCGGGAGCAGTTTGAATCCAGAACGCATAAAAGACTGATTGATATGTATAATCTTTCTCCGCAGGCAACAGACGCTTTGTCTAAAATAGACATTCCGTCCGGTGTGGAAATAGATGTAAAGTCCATGTAAGGTAGATTGTTTAGGGAATTGTTAAAATAGAGTTTTGTATGAATGGAATACTTGCAAAAAAATTGGGCATGACCCGCATCTTCACCGAAGACGGAGATTCAATTCCCGTTACGGTGCTGGAAGCGGGTCCTTGCACTGTTGTTCTCCACAGGACAAAAGAAAAAGATGGCTATACTGCGATACAGGTGGCCTTTGGTGAACAAAAAGTTCAGAGAACAACAAAATCTTACGCTATGCAATTCAAGCATCTCGTACCGGAGTTGGAAAAATCTTCCGAAGGGAATAAAGAAGGCAAGCGCACCGAGAGCAGCCCTTGGAAAAGCCCAAAAGGAGTTATGGTGCCTCGTTATCTCTGCGAATTTGACGCAGAAGATATATCCGCTTGGCCTATTGGAAAAATATATGATGCTTCTTCTATATTCAAAGTTTCTGAACTCATAAAGGTTTCCGGCATTTCCAAAGGACATGGATTTTCCGGTGGCATAAAGAGGCACGGTTTCCACAGAGGGCCGGCGAGCCACGGCAGCCACAATATTCGCGAACCGGGTTCTCAATCTGCGCATACCTACCCGGGCAGAGTTTTCCCCGGCAAAAGAGCACCAGGTCAATTCGGCAATAAAAATGTCACTATAAAGAATATTCAAATAGAGAAAATTGATGCTGAACGCAATTTGATATTTGTGCGCGGCTCAGTGCCTGGTCCTAAAAACGGCGTAATAGTAGTGAGGAAAGGCTAATGTCTAACGCAAAATTATACGCCTCCAATGGCGAATTCAAATCAGAAGTAGAGCTTCCGGCAGAGTTTTTTGGCATAGAGCCCAATGAAATTGCTATATATTTAGCTGTGAAGGCTATTCTCAACAATCGCAGGCAGGGTTCTGCGCATTCCAAAAGTAAATCTGAGATTAGCGGCGGCGGTCGCAAACCTTGGAAACAGAAAGGAACCGGTCAGGCTCGTGCCGGCCAAAATACGTCTCCTATTTGGGTTCGCGGTAACAAAGCTCACGGACCAAAAAAACATAAATATTTTGAAAAGGTGAATAAAAAGGTAAAAAGGCTGGCTTTCCGTTCTGCGCTTTCAAGTAGGGCAAAAGACAGTTGCATAGGGCTTTTTGAGAAATTTGACTTTACTGCGCCAAAAACAAAAGAATTTCTCTCCGTGGCAAGCAAAGCCGGTTTTGAACAGAAAAATGTATTGTTCTTGGCAACTCCCGAAGAACGCAATTTAATCCGTTCCCTGTCAAATGTGACTTGGGCACGCTGGGCTTGGGTTAAAGATGTAAACACTTACGATATTATGCGTGCACGCCATATAATTATGTCTCAAAACGCCTTGGCGTTTCTCAAAGGAGCGAAAAGATGAAAGAAGCATATCAAATTTTAGTTTCGCCTCATATAACGGACAAAACGGTTAAAAAGAATTACGACCGCTTGAATGACGCTTACACTTATGTGTTCCGTGTGGCTTTAAAAGCCAATAAGTTCGAAATCAAAAAAGTTGTTGAAAGCTATTTCGGTGTTCAGGTAAATACGGTGAATACCTTGATTGTGCGCGGCAAAGTAAAGCGTGCCCAGTTGAGGACAAAAATAACCACCGGTAAATTGCCGAATTGGAAAAAAGCATATGTTAAATTAAAATCCGGTCACAAAATATCCGAGTTTGAAGGAATGTAGCCATGGGAATAAAAAGTTATAAGCCAACCACCCCTACCTTGCGTTATAAGCAGATTAACGCAAAGGAAGAAGTTACAGCTGAAAAGCCTTATAAGCCGCTTACCGTTGGCATAAAGAGGAGTTCCGGCAGGGATAATCAGGGCCATATTTCAAGCCGGCGCCGTGGCGGTGGCCATAAAAAGCGTTATCGCATTATAGATTTCAAAAGAAAGGCTTTGCCGGGCATGGCTTGCAAAGTGGAAACCATTGAATACGATCCGAATCGCTCCTCTTACATTGCGTTGGTAAAGTACGCAAACGGAAGCAGAACGTATATTTTAGCCCCGCATGGAGTTAAGGTAGGCGATTCGCTTGTTTCAGGTTCCGGAGTAGAATATAAAGTCGGCAACACCATGCCGCTTAAAGACATTCCTTTGAATGCTCAAATCCACAATATTGAATTAAAACCGGGCCACGGAGGTCAGTTGGCCCGTTCGGCAGGAGTTTCCGCAGAACTTGTAGCGAAAGACGAAAAATATTGCCAAGTTCGCTTGCCCTCCGGCGAAGTTCGTTTGATTTTATCCGTTTGCCTAGCTACCATCGGGCAGTTGTCAAACATAGAGCACAACAACGAAGTTTCAGGTTCCGCCGGTCGCAGCCGCTGGCTCGGCATTCGCCCTTCAGTGCGCGGCGTAGTTATGAATCCTATAGACCATCCTCTTGGCGGCGGCGAAGGCCGCACATCCGGTGGTCGCCATCCTTGTTCGCCTTGGGGTAAAAATTCCAAGGGCAAGAAAACCCGCAACAATAAACGCACCGATAAAATGATTGTGCGCCACCGTCAGAAGAAGAGGTCTTAGTTAATGTCAAGGTCTTTGAAAAAAGGAGCGTTTGTAGATACTTCGGTTCTGAAGAAGGCTCAGGATATGAACGCTTCCGGCAAAAAGCAGGCCATCAAAACATGGTCGCGCCGTTCCACCATAGTTCCGGATATGGTTGGTCTTACATTTTCCGTGTATAACGGCAGGAAATTCATACCGGTATATGTTTCGGAAAATATGGTTGGGCATAAGCTAGGCGAATTTTCCCCTACCCGTGAATTTAAGGGGCACCGCAAGGAAGAAAAATCCGGAGGCAAGAAATGAGCGAAAATGCAAAAATAAAACAGGTTTTAGTGCGTGTTTCAAATGGGGTGTCCATCTTGGAAAGAGAAGACGCCGAGGATATTTGCTATGGAGTGGCAAAATTGCGCAATACCCGTTATGGCGTTCTCAAAATGCGCCGTTTGATAAATATTTTGCGCAAAGGTTCCGTTGAAAGGGCTTTTGGCATTCTTTCGGTTATGCGCACCAAGCTGAAAGGCGCGCCCTTGGTTGAAAAGACCATGAAAACCGCCATAAATAATTATAATCAGGCTCGCTCCAAAAAAGGCGGAATCGCCAAATCTGCGAGTGAGCTTAAGATACGCGCTATTTTCGCAGACGGAGGCCCTATAATGAAAAGAGCAAGGCCTCGTTCTCACGGAAGAGCGTTCCCTATTCACAAAGCACTGTCTCATCTTACAGTAGTCGTTTCGGACTAGTCGGAGTTATTAATGGGTCAAAAAACACATCCAAACGGTCTGCGCCTCGGAATCATCAAAACTTGGGATTCCCAATGGTTTGTTGAGAAGAAAAAGGATTTTTCAAAATTCATTCTCAACGATATGCAGGTTCGCCGTTATTTGTCTAAAAGATTTGAAGGCGCGCAGATTTCCAAAATAGAGATTCGCCGCACAAAAAATACAGTAGAAGTTTTAATCCACACTGCCCGCCCAGGCGTTATAATAGGCCGCAAAGGCGAGATTGTGGATGGTTTGAAAGAAGAATTGAAAATTGTGACCAAGAAAGATGTCCATATTGAAATAGTGGAGATTAAACGTGGCGAAACGGATGCCAAACTGGTAGCCGAAAACATTGCGCGTCAGTTGGAAAAACGTGTGACAGGCCGCCGCGCTATGAAACGTGCTATTCAAAACGCAATGCGTTTTGGCGTAGAGGGCATTCGTATTCAGATAGGCGGTCGTTTGGGTGGTGCGGAAATCGCTCGTGTTGAAAAATACGCAGAAGGCAGAGTGCCATTGCACACTTTGCGCGCAGATATTGATTATGCTACCGCCACGGCAAAAACTCTTTACGGCACCAATGGCGTAAAGGTTTGGATTATGCACGGAGAAAAGCTTCGCAAAGGGGATTTTTCTTCTAACGAACAAAAAAGGATTTAGTTTATGCTTAGCCCAAAGAAGACAAAACACCGTAAAATGATGAAAGGCCGCATGAAAGGCGTTGCCACCAGCGGCGACTATATCGCTTTTGGCGATTTTGGAATTCAGGCCCTTGAACAGTGCTGGCTTACGGCTCGTCAAATAGAAGCCGCCCGTATTTGCATGACCCGCAAAATAAAAAGAGGCGGCCGTGTGTGGATACGTGTGTTCCCGGACAAACCGGTTTCCAAGAAACCGGCCGAAACCCGTATGGGTAAGGGTAAGGGGGCACCGGAACTTTGGGCGGCTGTAGTATTGCCCGGGCGTATTTTGTTTGAGATGGGCGGCGTTGAAAAAACGCTTGCTTTGCAGGCTTTGAACGGCGCAGCGCAAAAATTGCCCATAAAAGTTAAAATTGTCGAGGCTTCGGAGATATAATGAAACACAGGGAAAAAATGAAAGAGCTAAACGGTTTGAACGATGAGCAACTCGGCGAGAAGCTCAAGGATTTGGGTATAGCTCTGCTTAAAAACCGTTTTGAATTGAAAACCGGGCATGTGGACAATCCCAATATTGTGCGTGAAATTCGCAAAGACATAGCCCGAGTGAAAACCATAGCCACGGCCAGGAGGAAAAAATGAACGAAGAGAGAAATCGTCGCAAAGTGAGGCAGGGCGTTGTGTTTTCCGATAAAATGGACAAGACCATAACGGTTGTTGTTGAAAACCGCAAACGCCATCCGGTTTACAGCAAAATTTTAACAACCACTAAAAAACTCAAGGCCCATGACGAGAAAAACGAGGCGGCCAAAGGCGATGTAGTGGAAATAATGGAAACAAGACCTCTATCTGCAACCAAGCGTTGGCGTTTGGTGCGCATAGTGGAGAAGAAGAAATAATTTTTTGGAGTAAGGCTTTATGATTCAAGAAGAAACCAGACTAGTCGTGGCTGATAATAGCGGAGCCAAGGAAGTCGCCTGCATCCGAGTGCTGGGTGGTTCAAACACCCGTTATGCGCGCATTGGAGACAAAATAGTAGTAAGCGTGAAAGATGCCATTCCGCAGAGCAAGGTGAAAAAAGGTTCCGTTGCTCATGCTGTGGTTGTACGCACTCGCAAAGAGCTTGGGCGCAAAGACGGCAGCTACATTCGTTTTTCCGATAATGCAGTAGTTCTCATAAACAAAGATGGAGAGCCGCGCGGCACCCGTATTTTTGGGCCTGTAGCTCGTGAGCTTCGCGACCGCAAGTACATGAAAATTATATCTTTAGCTCCAGAGGTACTATAATGCCAGCAATAAAAAAGAATGATGAAGTTTTAGTTATATCCGGCGAGTACAAAGGGAAAAAAGGCTTGGTGATCAAGGTTTTCCCCGATTTGGCAAAGGTTATAGTGAATGGCATTAACGTGCGAAAGAAGCACGAAAAACCTAACAAGGCAAACCAAAACGGCGGCATTGTGGACAAGGAAATGCCCATAGCTATTTCCAATGTTATGCTTCTGGAAGGCGGAGTTCCTGTTCGCACAAAAAGAGTAAAAGAGCCGGGCAAAAGAAGCGTTAGAGTTAGCGTTAAAACCGGTAAGGCAATTTGAGGATTGGCAAATGAGCATATTGAAAGAATTTTATGGAAAAGAAGTGGTGCCTGCCCTGCGGGAACGTTTTAAGTATAAAAACGTGATGCAAGTTCCGCGCCTGCAAAAGATAGTACTTAACATGGCACTTAGCCACGAGAAAATAAACAAAGACCGCAAGATAGTCGATGAGGCTATAAGTGCCTTAACCGCTATTACCGGTCAAAAGGCGGTGGCTACAAAAGCTAAGAATGCAATAGCCAACTTCAAACTCCGTGAGGGAATGAGCATAGGCGCAAAGGTCACATTGCATGGCGAAAATATGTGGGAGTTTTTGTACCGGCTTATAAACATTGCCTTGCCTCGTGTTCGCGATTTCCGTGGCATTCCGCAGCGCGGCTTTGACCGCAACGGCAATTACTCTTTGGGCATAAAAGAACAAACCGTTTTTGCCGAAATAGACATAGAAAAGGTTACCCAAACGCTTGGGATGGATATTATTTTTGTAACTTCGGCAAAAACAGACGAAGAGGGCCGTGCCCTTTTGGAGACTCTGGGGTTGCCGTTCCGCAAACAGGAAACTAAATCGGGTGAAAAACACTAAGGGAATTTTATGGCAAGCAAAAGAATGATAGAAAAATGCAAGAAGGCTCCGAAGTTCGGTGTCCGTTCTTACAACCGTTGCAACCGTTGCGGCCGCCCGCATGCCTATATGCGTCGATTCGGGCTTTGCCGCATATGTTTCCGTGAAATGGCACTCGCCGGCGAAATACCCGGCATAACCAAATCGTCTTGGTAGGAGAGGAGATATGTCAGGAATTACAGATCCAATAGCCGATATGCTCACCCGCATACGCAATGCTTCTGCCGCAAGGCTGCCTGTGGTAAATATACCTTCCAGCAATCTGAAGCAGGAGATAGCAAGGGTGTTAAAGGAAAAAGGCTTTATTAAGAAATATGTTGTTGTTGAAGACGGAAAGCAAGGCATAATAAAAATGCTGCTCCGTTATACTAATGGAACTTCGGCTATTCAAGGAATACAGCGTGTTAGCCGCCCGGGACTTCGCCGCTATTCAAATGTGGAAAAGATCCCAAAAGTGCTTAACGGGCTTGGATATGCCATTCTTTCAACTTCTCACGGTGTAATGACAGATCACGAAGCACGCAAACAGAATGTGGGCGGCGAAGTTCTCTGCAAGGTTTGGTAGGTAAAAGATGTCTAGAATAGGAAAAAAAATAATTACCATTCCGGAAAAAGTGGAAGTTTCCATCGAAGGGCAGCGTGTTAGCGTTAAAGGCCCCAAGGGTACTCTTTCTCTTGTTCTGCATGATGTTGTTTCCATTGAAAAAACTGCCGAGGGTTTGGAAATAAAAAGACCCGACGATGAAAAATTTTCTCGTTCAATTCATGGCACAAGCCGTGCTTTGGTTGCGAACATGATAGAAGGCGTTAGCAAAGGTTTTCAGAAAACTCTTGAGATTACCGGCGTGGGCTACCGTGCAGAGCAAAAAGGAAAGAATTTGAACTTGGTGCTGGGTTTCTCCCATCCGGTGGAGTACAAGGCTCCGGAAGGCATAACTCTTACCGCAAGCGATGATAAATTGAAAATAGTCGTGAGCGGGATAGATAAACAGCAAGTTGGCCAGGTTGCGGCGGAAATACGCAAATACCGTGAGCCGGAACCTTATAAAGGCAAAGGAATTCGCTATTCAGGCGAGTACATTTTGCGCAAACAGGGCAAAAAGACAGGGAAGTAAAGTATGTATGATGTAGCTAAAAAAAGACTGGATTCAAGGCTCGCTCGCCATTCAAGGGTGCGCAAGAAAGTTTCCGGGACGGTTGAACGCCCCCGTTTGGCGGTGCGCCGTACTCTTAAAAACTTGATTGCGCAATTGATAGACGACGTTAAGCACGTTTCTATATTGCAATTCTCCACCGGCTCAAAAGAGTTTCAGAGCGAGTTTGGCAAATTGACAAAAACGGAGCAGAGCCGTAAATTAGGCGCGAAACTTGCCGAAGCAGCAAAAGCCAAAGGTATTGAAACCGTGGTTTTTGACCGTGGCGGCTATATTTACCATGGTCGAGTGCAGGCTCTTGCGGAGAGCGTGCGTGAAGGCGGAATTAAATTTTAACCGAAGGTGCTATTTTGGAAAGAGAAAATCAATACTCGGAATTTGAAGAAAAAACGGTGGCCGTTAACCGCTGTGCGAAAGTGGTTAAGGGCGGGCGTCGCTTTTCTTTGAGCGCGCTTGTGGTTGTTGGCAACCGCAATGGAAAAATAGGCGTTGGGATAGGCAAGGCAAAAGAAAGCGCAGAAGCAGTTCGCAAAGCGAGCGAAAGCGCGCGTCGCAACCTTGTAGAGGTGAGCATTCACGAAGGCACAATTCCTCACGAGGTTAAGGTTAAATTCGGCGCAACCCGTATGCTGCTTATGCCGGCTGCTCCGGGTACCGGCGTTATAGCAGGCGCAGCAGCACGTGCTGTTTTGGAACTGGCCGGAGTTCATAACATTTTAACAAAAGCTTATGGTTCTTCTAACCCTCACACCGTTGTTCGTGCTTGCATTGAGGGTTTAACGGTTCAGAGGAACAAAAAGCAGTTTGCCGCATTGCGCGGCGGGGCGGAGGCTTAATGTCAAAGCAAATCGCAAATCAAAAGATTGTAGCAGAACAATTAAAAACGCTTGATGCTTTGCGCGGCAAAAAAATTGTTGTTACGCAAATCGTAAGCACAATTCGTTCTTTGCCGGTCCATAAGGTTAATATAAAATCTTTGGGGTTAACCGGCATAGGCAAAAAAAAGGAGCATTTGTTAAATCCTCAAATAGAGGGAATGCTTCGCAAGGTTATTCACATGGTTAAAATTTCAGAGGTGTCCTAATGTTGTCTTTGAATAATATAAATCCGGGCAAAGCCAAAGTTAAGGGCAGAAAGAGAATCGGTCGCGGACCCGGCTCCGGTTGGGGAACAACGGCCGGTCGCGGTCAGAAGGGTGCCGGTGCACGCAAAAGCGCAAAAGCCGGAAGAGTTGCCTTTGAGGGCGGTCAAATGCCCATTCACCGTCGCTTGCCTAAGCGTGGGTTCAAAAGCAAATTCCCAAAAGATACGCAGATTGTGAATTTGGCCAAACTTGAAAAAGCGACAGAAACCGTAAAGTTTGATGCCGTTATTCTTTTTGACTTGGGATTCATTCGCAGCGTTAAAAAGCCGGTTAAAATTCTCGGTACGGGTAAAATCACAAGAGCCATAGAACTTAAAGTTAATGCAGTTAGTGAAAGCGCAAAGGCAGCTATTGAGGCTGTCGGCGGAAAAATTGAGATTGTAGAGTAGAAAATGGAAGCATTGAAAAGAGCCATAGACGCCTTCGCGAACGCCTTCAGGGTAGAGGACCTACGTAAAAAGCTCCTCTTTACACTTGGTGTTTTGATAATTTACCGTATTGGTGCGCACATAAGCATTCCGGGTGTGGATCCCTCTCGTTTGGCAAGCTTTTTCTCTCAGAATTCAAATAATCTTTTCGGTTTATACGATTCCTTTACCGGTGGTGCTTTTGCCAAGGCAACCATATTTGCGCTCGGCATAATGCCTTATATAAGCGCAAGCATTATAATTCAAATTATGGGTGCGGTTATTCCGCAAATTCGCCTGCTCCAAAAGGAAGGGCAAGAGGGCAGGGCAAAATTAAATCAGTGGACAAGATATTTTACCGTAGTGCTTGCTGCGGTGCAGGGCTGGGGCATTTCAATTTGGCTTTCCAGTGTTAGGGTTAATATAGGCGGAATGCAGGGCGTTTCTGTTTTGCTGGACGCATTTAAGGATGGATGGGGGAACTGGGGCTTCCGTTTGCTTGCGGTTTTAACGATGACCACCGGAACTGTTTTTGTTATGTATTTGGGTGAACAGATTACCAGTCGCGGCGTTGGCAATGGAATTTCCTTGATAATTTTTGCCGGTATTGTGGGCGGGCTTCCTCGTGCCATGATTTTGGAATATGAACAATTTGCTGCCGGAAATCAGCAGTTGATGATTGAAATTGTAGTTATAGCTTTGGTTATAGCAATTGTAGGGTTTATTGTGTTTATTGAGCAGGCGAACCGCCGCATTCCGCTCCAAAGCCCCAAGAGGGTAGTTGGGCGAAAGGTTATGGGCGGGCAATCGAGTTATTTGCCGTTCAAGGTCAATACCGCCGGAGTTATTCCCGTTATTTTTGCGTCTTCCATTATGTTTGTGCCGGCCATGATAGCCTCATGGTTCCCGAACACCGGTTGGATTGAAGCTTTTGCCGCCGCGTTTTTGCCCGGGCATATAACTTACAGCGTTATTTTCGGTTTCCTCATAATATTCTTTACCTACTTTTATACCGCTATTCAGTATAATCCAAGCGACATCGCAGACAATTTGAAAAAATCCGGCGGCTTTATTCCCGGCATTCGCCCGGGGCGCAAAACCGCTGAATACATAGACAATATTTTAACTCGCATAACCCTGCCGGGAGCCATATTTTTGGCTACCATAAGCGTAGGGCCATTGCATTTGAAAGACGCTTTGAACATGTCTTTTTACATAGGCGGAACATCTGTTTTAATAGTTGTGGGCGTTGCTCTCGACACTTTAAGGCAAATAGAAGCTCAGTTGCACACCAAGAATTATGAGGGCTTCCTCAAACACGGCCGTATTCGCGGCAGGACGGCATCTTAGTGGCAAAAGAAGAAGGCATACAGGTGGAAGGCTCGGTTGCAGAGGTGCTTGGAAATGATTTGTTTCGGGTTTCTTTGGAGAATGGGCATGAGGTTTTAGCGCACCTTTCCGGAAAAATGCGCAAGAACTTTATACGCATTTTGCTTTCCGATAGGGTAACAGTTGAAATTACGCCTTACGACTTAGGCCGTGGACGTATAATATATAGGTTTAAATAACTATTTTGGCAAGAGAAGGAAGAAATTATGAAAGTCAAGGCATCACTTAAAGTCCGTTGCGAAGCATGCAAGATAGTTCGCCGTAAAGGCATTTTGCGTATTATTTGCGACAAGAACCCTCGGCACAAACAAAAGCAGGGGTAGAGGAGAATTATGGCTAGAATCGCTGGTATAGATTTACCCAAGCACAAGAGCGTGGAATATGGCTTAACCGCTATCTTCGGCGTGGGGTTGCACACTTCTCGCGAGGTTTGCGAGAAATTGGGCATAGACAAAAACAAAAAGGTTGAAACCTTAACCGAAGAAGAGCAGGGTAAAATACGCCGCATGCTTGAAGAGAATTACAAGGTAGAAGGCCAGTTGAGGGCCGAAATAACCTTGAATATCAAGCGTTTGCAGGATATTGGCTGCTATCGAGGCTTAAGGCACCGCAAAGGATTGCCGGTAAGGGGCCAGCGCACCCGCACAAATGCCCGTACCCGCAAAGGTCCAAAGAAAACCGTGGCTAACAAGAAGAAGTAAGGAGTAGGCAAGTGGCAGAAGAAGAAAAAGAAGAAAAAGAAGCTCCCGCAGAAGCGGTTGCAACCGAAGAGGTTAAGGTTAAAAAAGGCAAGAAGCGCATAGACGTGCAAGGCGTGGCGCATATATATGCCTCTTTTAACAATACCATAATTTCCATAACGGATTCCAGAGGAAATTTGGTTGCCGGCAACTCCCCTGGCCGCTCCGGTTACAAGGGCAGCAAAAAAAGCACGCCATATGCGGCACAGGTAGCTTCGGAGGCGGCAGCGCTCCAGGCTTTTACCCTTGGCATGCGCAAGGTCACAGTTCGTATCAAAGGTGCCGGCCCGGCCCGTGAGTCGGCGGTTCGCGCACTCAAAAATGCAGGTTTGGAAGTACTATCCATTTTGGATGTTACCGGAATTCCGCATAACGGCTGTCGTCCAAAAAAGAGAAGAAGGATTTAAAAGGAGACTGGATATGGTGTGGAAATCTCTAAAAATGCCGCGAAATTTTCAGAAGACGGAAGTCTCTGAAAATGGTCGTCGTGCTAAATTTGAAATAGAAGCCTTGGAACGTGGATGGGGTACGACAATTGGAAATGCTCTTCGCAGAGTTTTGTTGTCATCAATTCAAGGCGCAGCCATTGTGTCTGTTAAAATAGACAAGGTTCAAAAGGAATACGCCAGCATTCCGGGTGTTAGAGAAGATGTAACAGACATCATTCTTAATCTTAAAGCTATCCGTCTCAAGCTTTTGGGCGATAAGGATGAGACTTTGCGTTTGGATGTTTCCGGTGAGGGCGAGGTCTCGGCAAAAAACATAGACCCCAATCCTGCTGTTGTTATTCTTAATCCGGATGCTCATATAGCGACTCTTAGCGGCGATGCTTCTCTTTGCATAGAGATAAAGGTATCTTCGGGTCGCGGCTATGTTCCGGCAGATGATCCGGATCGCAGAAGGTCTGCGGAAAACGCTCCGGTAGGTGAAATTTTGATAGATGCCAATTTCAATCCGGTTTTGAATGTGGCCATGCTTGTTTCCGATACCAGAGTTGAAGAACGCACGGATTTCAATCGTTTGGAGTTGGATATAACTACGGACGGCAGCATAGATCCGGAAGACGCTTTGGCTTATGCGGCAAAGCTTTTGGTTGACCATTTGGAAATGTTCATAAACTTTGAGGGTGATCTGGACAGTTCCGAAGAATTGAACAGTTCTGCCGATTACCAGGCCATTGCTCAGAAATTGCTTTTGAAGGTGGAAGACCTTGAGCTATCTGTGCGTTCCAGCAACTGTTTAAGACAGGCCGGAATTCACACAATAGCTGATTTGGTTCGCAACAAGGAAAGCGATATGTTGAAGCACAAAAACTTTGGCAGAAAATCTTTGGTTGAGTTAAATGATTTATTATCTTCTATGGATCTTAATTTTGACATGGATGTTGATGCCTACTTAAAAGAGGGAAGCGCAGAATGAGACACGGTGTAAAAGTAAAGAAATGGGGCGCAAATTCAGCGCACAGACATGCGATGCTTCGCAGTCTTTCAACTTCCATATTGCTCAAGGGTTTGGAAGCCGATCCTCTGGAGAGGGCTGTTCGCACCACGTTGTTAAAAGCTAAAATGGCTCGCAGCCTTGTGGACAGGTTAATAACCTATGCAAAAAAAGGTGATTTGGCAGCCCGTCGCCAAGCAGCTCGTTTTGTTATGGATCCGGCTGTTTTGAAGGGTCTCTTTGATGTTATAGGCCCTCGCTACGCAAGCAGGAATGGTGGCTATACTAGGGTTTTGAAACTCGGTAATTACCGTGCCGGTGATGCTGCGGAGATGGCTTTGGTGGGGCTGGTTGAGGATTGATAGCAATTCTAAAAAAAGATATTAAGGCAGCGTTAGTTGAACTTGGAAAAGACCGCGAGGTTTTTGAACGTGCTGAAATAAACTCAGAGGCGATGCAGCGTTCAGTTGAAAAATACGGGCAACTGATTCCCGAATCCTTGTTTGATTATTGGTTTGACAAGCACCAATCTTTGCAGCAGAGGTTAGAAAGCCTTGAAAAGCAAGGAAAAGAGTTTTTAGAATCCATTCAAGGTTATTTCAAGGCTTGTATAGAAGCTGCTTCTAATGTAGGGCAGCAGCTAATGGAAATTGTAAAAAAATACCCCTGTTTTTCATTGAATCAAGTTCGTGCAGATATTGATGTGTTAAGTAAAACCGTCAAAGTTATGGCTTTGCTTAAAGGTAATTGGCCTGAAGCAGAAGCTCCATCTGAAGAAGCTATGGACCAATTTAGCGCCATTGAATCAGACTTCTTAGATTTGGAAGATAATTTTTCATACAGTTATCAGTTTGTCATTATAGATATTGATAACCAGATTCAAATTCGAGCAGAAACTCATTGGTTATTGCTTGACTCTCGTCTAGACACAGATTCGCTGACAAGAGATTATCCTATTTCCGTGAGACTTTAATGCCATCTTTCAAGGAGCATAGCGAACATAGTCGCCATAATTTGGCATTTTTAGAATCTTTCTTTTTGAATCGTTTCAACGATTGGGCTATAACTGTTATGTTCTATACAAGTGTTCATATAGTTGAATCAATTCTTGATAAAAACTATTTCATTCATTCTCAAAATCATGGAGAACGCTCCGACAATCTTGCGAAATTAAAATTAACAGCGTTCCCAGAGAAAGCCTATAGAGTTTTGAAGAAGGAAGCTAATGATTCTCGCTATAAAAGATACAAGGTTTGCAGTTGGGAGATCCATCTAATCTTCAAAGAATATTTTCTGAAATTGGTTAAGTGGTTTAATAGCCAAGTAGAAGAAAGCCAAACTCTAGACATTCAAGTTTGCAAGAACTTTGCTAGTGAATGGTTCAAAAAATACCAAGCAAAAGAGCCAGATTGCAATAAATACTGTTAATGCCGGCGACAACGGCTACTGGTGGAGTTCCACAGAGAACGAGAAATACGGCGGCCGCGCTTACTACTGGGTCATGGACAGCTTCGAGTTCGCCTGCAGGGGCGACAAGCGCTATAAGTCGGAATTGTTTAGTGTTCGTTGCGTCCAGGATTGAGGCGTAGCCCGCCGCTAGCCTTGGCTAGCTGGGGCGTAAACAACTCATCCACCACCTCGCCTATATGCGTGAACATTTTGATTTCCAAGCCCTTCTTAACTAAATCCGGCAGATCTTCCACGTTCTTTTGGTTGTCCTTGGGCAAAATCAGTTTTTTTACGCCGGAATCCAAAGCGGCTAAGGATTTTTCCTTTAAACCGCCGATAGCAATCAAACGGCCTATAAGGCTCACTTCGCCCGTGAATGCAACAAAAGGCGAAACAAGTTTGCCCGTAAATGCAGACAGCATGGCTATGGTAATCGCTATACCGGCAGACGGGCCGTCTTTGGGAGTTGCACCTTCCGGAAAATGAAGATGAATATCGTTTTTGCGGAATTTGTCTTCCGGAATTTTATGCTCCTTGGCTCGCTCTCTAACCAAGGAAAGAGCTATTTGAGCGGATTCTTTCATCACGTCGCCTAAATGCCCGGTGAGTTGCAGTTTTCCCTTGCCGGGCAAAAGTATGCACTCTATATGCAAAACATCACCGCCAACAGGAGTCCAAGCAAGACCGGTTGTAACGCCGGCACGCTTTTCATCGATGAGGCGGGGGCCGGCAAAATCCGGAACGCCGAGGTAGTTTGAAAGTTGTTTTTGAGTAATTTGAGGGGTGAACTTTTTGCTTGAAACCAATTCCATCGCACGCTTCCGGGCCATTGTTTCGAGCTTTCTTTCCAACTCCCTTACGCCTGCTTCCCTCGTGTATTCGTGCAAAATACCGTTTATGGCGGAATCTGCTACCTTAAACTGCTTTACGGAAAGGGAATTTTGCTTAAGGATTTTGGGAATTAAAAAATCACGGGCAATGTGTTCCTTTTCAAAGTACAAATAACCCGGTATGCGAACTATTTCCATACGGTCGTAAAGCGGGGCGGGGATCCCATCCGGAGTATTGGCGGTTGCTACAAAAAATACTCTGGAAAGATCTATGCCCACTTCCATAAAATGGTCGGTGAATTCCGTGTTTATTTCCGGATCCAAAACTTCCAAAATTGCACTGGCCGGGTCGCCTCTGAAATCGCTTGACATTTTATCTATTTCATCCAGCAAAATCAAGGGGTTCATGCTTTTAGCCTTGCGAAGAGCCTGCACTATGCGGCCCGGCATTGAGCCTATGTAGGTACGGCGGTGTCCGCGTATTTCCGCATCGTCGTGAACTCCGCCTAGCGAGATACGAGCCAAATTTCTGTTCATGGCATTGGCTATGGACATCGCAAGGGTTGTTTTGCCAACACCGGGAGGACCAACCAAGCATAAAATCGGGCTTTTTACATCTTTGTTTTTTAGTTTTTCTGCCATTTGCAAAACGGCTATGTGTTCCAAAATTCTCTCTTTTACCTTTTCCAAACCGAAATGCTTGGAATTCAGGCTATCGGTTGCTCTTTTTATGTCCAGAACGTCTTCGGTGTAAATGCCGAATGGGAGCGCAAGCAGCCAGTCTATGTAATTGCGAACCACGGTGTATTCGGGGTTCATCGGGTTTAGCAGCCTTAAGCGTGCCATCTCTTCGTCAAATTTTTCCTTTACTATAGGCGGAAATTTTTGCTTCTTCGCTTTTTTTGAAAAATTCTCGCTATCTTGGTCGTTTGCGTTTATTTCATCCAATTCTTTTTGAAGCTGGGAAATTTGCTCCTGAAGCATGTATTCCCTTTGGGAACGTTGCATTTTTATTTCAACTTGCTGCCTATTCAGAGATATTATCCTATGGACTTCCAATGCGGTATTTATTGCCAAGTCTATTTTTGAATACATCTCTTCCAAGGTTGTGCTTTCCAAGATGCTCTGATGTTCATCGTCGGGTATTCTTAAAAAACTGTGAGCTATAAGGCAACGTTCTTCGGGTGGCATGCCTTTTAGAATATCTTTCAGATTTTCCGGCAGATTGCTACGTGTTTTTGCATATTGCTCCATTGAAACCAGCAAATTTTCCGCAAGAGGTTTCGAAAGTTTTTTGTCTTTAAATTCCAAAAAACGAGGTTTTGCAAATGCGTTGAAATACTTGTCTCCGTCTTTTTCCTGCAAAGAAATCTGGCCTATATCAACAGGCAAAACACCGAATAAATTTACCAAGAGCAGATTGTTGGGTGTTCCGGAAATTCCTTTCACATAAGCCAATATGCCAACCGAACAGAGTTCATCTTCTTTGGGGACGTCAATTTCTCTGTTTTTTTGCAAAAGACAAATCACAAAGCCTTTGGAATCATCTATGCGCCTGAGAGCATTCAGGGTTATTTGCCTGTCAAATGAAAGCCTTGTTCCCATGCGGGGGAACATAACGAATTTTTGCAAAGGAACAATAGGGAAAGCTTTGTCGAATTCCGGTTGGGGGAATTGCGCCTTTTCCTCGCTCATCACATTTTCTGGTTTTTCTTTCGCCAAAACTCACCTCGCTTTTATCACTTCTCGCTCTTTGCCAAAGCATTTTGAACAATATCAGCATCTATTTTTAAAACAGATTGCTTTCTATCTTTTGAAATATTAAACATATAAGGTATTAAAATTTTTTCCATTACAGAACGGAGACCGCGTGCTCCGGTTTTTTGTTCAACGGTTTTTTTAACCACAGCTTTTAAGGCGCTTTCGGTAAAAGAAAGCTCTATATTGTCCATTGCGAAAAGCGCTATGTATTGCTTTGTAATAGCGTTTTGCGGTTTTGTTAAAATATTTAAAAGAGCCTTTTCATCCAATTCATCCAAGCTGACTATAACGGGCAAACGCCCTACCAACTCAGGGAGCAACCCATAACTTATTAGGTCTTCAGGTTCGCATTTGCTGAGTATTTCGCCGATTTTGCTTTCGTTTTTTGATACGACCTCTGCTCCAAAACCCATTCCGCCGCCGGAATTTATGCGTTTTGAGATTACTTTATCCAGTGTTTCAAAAGCCCCGCCGCATATGAATAAAATGTTGCGGGTATTTATATGAACCAAATGCTGTTCGGGATGTTTGCGACCGCCCTTAGGTGGAATTGCGGCAATAGTTCCTTCCAGAATTTTCAGCAAACCCTGCTGGACACCTTCACCGGATACATCGCGAGTGATTGAAGGATTGGCCGATTTGCGAGCGATTTTATCCAGTTCATCCACAAAAACAATGCCTTTTTCCGCCTGCTGCACATTGTAATCGGCGGCTTGGTAAAGCCTTACCAAAATGCTGTCCACATCTTCGCCTACATAACCGACTTCCGTTAAAACGGTTGCATCTGCTATGGTAAACGGAACATTCAAAAAGCGGGCTAAGGTCTGCGCTAAAAGCGTTTTACCGGACCCGGTAGGCCCAACAAAAAGAACATTTGACTTGTCTATTTCAACGGATAATTTTTGGGTGTTTCCCAAATGAAGCCTTTTATAGTGGTTATATACAGCCACGCAAAGCGCAATTTTCGCTGAGTCTTGACCTATTACAAATTTATCCAAATGGTTTTTCAACTCTAACGGAGAAGGCAAAAAAACTTCGGGTTGCGAATCCGAAGCCGGTTTAGAAGCGAGATTTCCGTTCTTATCCGATAGAACCATATTGTGGCAAGTCTGAATGCACCTATTGCATATGGCTGCACCATCGGGGCCGGTTACCAGCCTTTCCACTTGGTCTATAGCAGCTCCGCAAAAACTGCAAGAGGCTAGATTTTTTTTCACTTAGCTGTCTTCTCCTTAGGCTTAAACACTTCGTCTATAATACCGAATTCCAAGGCTTCCTGCGGAGTAAGGTAAAAATCACGGTCGGTTTTTTGCTTTATCTCTTCTGTGCTTTTCCCTGTGTGCTTTGCTACTATATCATTGAGCTTATCACGGGTGTTTATCACCTCTCTCGCATGAATTTGAATATCGGAGCTTTGGCCTTTTGCATAACCTTGCGGCTGATGCAGCATTATGCGGGAATGCGGGAGCGCAAATCTTTTGCCTTTGGTGCCTGCCGCCAGTATAATAGCAGCCATTGAGGATGCCTCGCCAATGCAGATAGTGACAACGTCGGAACGTATATGCTGAATAGTATCGTAAATGGCAAGCCCGCTTGAAATATAGCCGCCCGGACTGTTGATATAAATTGTCACATCCTTTTGAGGATTTTCGTACTCCAAATAAATCAACTGAGCCATTATCACATTCGCAACTTCATCGTTTATGGGTGCGCCCAAAAAAATTATGCGTTCTTTCAACAAGCGGGAATAGATATCAAAAGCCCGCTCGCCTCTGCCTGTGTCTTCAAAAATGCTGGGTATAATCATGCTTTCTCCTGCGTTTTTTCCGGCAAACTCTCTCCTATCAAAAGATTTTGCGCAAGTTCCAATTTTAGATTTTCACGAAGCTTGTTTATTTGTCCGTTTTTACGCATGGTATCTTTAGCCAAAGCAAAATCCATTCTTGCCGAATCCGCAATCTCCTGTATTCTTGCGTCCACTTGGCCCTGCGTTGGTTTTAACGACTCCTGCTCAATTATGGAATGCAGAATGCGATCTTCCTGAATAGCACGGCTAATTTCCGGGCGCATGGCATCCAACTGTTCTTTGGAAACCGTTATTTCCTCTTCCTCATGTTCGTGTTCATGGGCGTGTTGATGGTGATGGTGTTGTAAGCTTCTTTCCGCTGTGTATTTGATATGCTCTTCCAAAACCGGAAAAGGATTTTTCGCAATCAGTTTATCAAAAGCCTCCCTGAGCGCAGTTTGGCGAGCTTTCTGCTGCTTTTCTTTTAGAATATCATCCGAGACCCTAGTTTTGAACTCGGCTTCATCTTTTGCTCCGACCATGGAATAAAGATTTTCATCTTGAGCAGGCAGTTCAAGTTCGCAAACTTCCGTTATTTCAACTTTGTAATCCGCTGTTTTGCCTTTGAATTCCGGGTTTGAATGGTCAGCCGGGTAGTGAATAGCAAACTCCTTTTCTTCGCCGGCACTTACGCCGGTTAGAGCATCTTTCAATTCTTTAAGGCTAATATCATCGCTGATTTCAAGTTCAAAATTGGGATTTTCGGGAAGAGCTTTTTCTTCGCCGTTAAGGACCTGTTTCAGATACTTGCCTTTTACAACATCACCTGTTTTGGATGGGCGATTTACCGGAATATCTTTCGCAAATCTTTTGCGCAAGCCTTGAATTACGTCGTTTATCTCTTCTTCTGCAACAACAACGGCGGGAACTTTAACCCCAAGGTCTTTGTAGCCTTGCACAGTAAGAGGCTTATTGAGCGCAATAGAGAGCTTATAGACCAAGTCTTGCCCACGTTCCGCATGAAGTTCGCCATGTTCGGCAGGAGCCGCTATCTCAAGCTTCTCATCTGTTTTCCAAGTTTCGACTAGTTTTTCAAATTCGCTTTTCAAGTCGTTGTTCACCACTTTATCTACGGTTTCACGATATACTTCATCGCCAAAGCGCGACACAAAAAGCTGCTTTGGAACCTGCCCGGGGCGAAAGCCTTTCATGGACACTTGTTTGCGAAATTCGCCGATGCTTTTATCAAAAAGTTTTTCCATTTCACTAACGGAAACGGTAAATTCAACTGAGCGATGATTTTCGTCAGTTGCGATTACGTTGGTTTGACAGTTTATAGCCAAGGTTTTCTCCAAATAAAAAATGCTATGCGAAAGGGGAGAGTTGAACTCCCATACCTTGCGGTGCTAGATCCTAAGTCTAGTGCGTCTGCCAATTCCGCCACTTTCGCTAAAATGCCCATAATCGGTTTCTTCAACAAATGTGGCGAGCAACTTAGTCCGCCACTTTCGCTAATTAAATACAGGAATGGTAATGTAGAAATTTAGTCAGCAGAATAATAAAATGGTTAATTGGTTCTAGAAGAACCAAATTCGGGTCTAAAAGAGCCGATGCCGACGCTAAAAGAGCCGAAGTCGGGACTAAAAAAGCCGACGCTGACGCTAAAAGACCCAAATTCGGGACTAAAAAAGCCGACGCTGACGCTAAAAGACCCAAATTCGGGGCTAAAAAAGAGCCGACGCCGATACTAAAAGCATCAAACTCGGTTCTAAAAGCCTCGACACCGACACAAAAAGAGTCAAAATCGGGTTTAAAAGAGCCAAATTCGGTTCTAAAAGAGCCGACACCGACTCTAAAAGAGTCTAAATCGGGTTATTCAGAGGTTTCAGGGGTTTCTTCCTTTTGGCGTTTTGCGCCCGGGAAACGCCTTTTCAGTTCCTCGTACACGGCTTTTGCCCCGTTTACGTTGCTTGAAGCAGCTATTTTGACTGAGTTGTAGAAAACGAGGGCAGCTTGGTAGGCTTCGCTGCCTGCAGCCATTTGGGTGTCTGATATGCCATCTTCTAGCTGGCTTATGCGGTTGTTGAGTGTCCACAAGCCGTGGGCGTCTGCGAAATCCACATCAAAGTCTTCCATTTTGAGGTATGGTGGGACTAGGGTGGGGTTTTCGTGGGCGAACTCGTGGGATTTTTCGACGAAATTGAGGGTTTTGGGTCCCATTTTCGGTAGTTCGTGCCTTTCGGTTGGGGTTAGGGCGAGCATATATGGCTGCAGCAAGGTTGCAGCTTCTGCGATTTTCGCCTGTGCTTGTGCCAGTGTGCTTTCAGGGATTGCCTGAGAGTGCTTGTTGTCCTTCATGTGACTTTCTCCTATTTGAGGGTGATTTGTTAGGGAAACAAATATAATCCTTTTTTAGGTGTTTTGCAAGGTTTTGCTGGATTTTGCAAACTATAGTTGACATGATTTAGCATTTTTTTGCGTTTTAGAGAGTGTCCACTTTAAACGATGGTTT
>LIUG01000011.1:13066-17463 GCA_001462245.1 Candidatus Fibrimonas termitidis | reverse complement strand
TTTAAACCATCCTTTAAAAGTTACACATGAGAAGCGGAATATAGGAGTTAATTATGAGCAAAACAAAAGGTTTTCTAATGGCGGTTGTGGTTGCAAATATGGCATTCACATTTTCCTGCTCGTCCAGTGGCGAAGATGGTAATTCTAGTGAAGTTTCCAACTATTGCGTTGTTGAGGCTTTTAGTCTTTGCGTAACCGGTTTGAGCGGAAAGCAATGCCGTGATAACCATAGCGGTTATATAGAGACGGAGTGTCCATACAACGTGATAATTGAAGCTGGGAGTTCATCGTCATTTGGCGGTGGACGTTCTTCTAGTGGCGGAAATTCGTTGAACTATGATTATTGTATAGTAGAGGGAGAAGATTATAATGGTGGAGTGATCGGTGTTTGTTTAACACAAGTTGATATCATTGACAGTTGCCTTTCTATGTATGGTAGGCCCTACGGAAGATTGAGTAATTATTGTCCTCAAGATTATACTTGTACGGGATGTTCAAGTTCAAGTGCTGCGCTCAGTAGCAGTTCAACATTATCATCAAGTTCGTCCATAATGCCGAGTTCGTCAAGTGTTGTTCCAAGTTCCAGTTCTTCCGTTGGCGGTCTTCCTACTCCGACTAAAACGATATTTACTGATAGCCGTGACGGCAAGACATACAAGAAAGTAACAATAGGCACACAAACTTGGATGGCGGAGAATTTGAATTATAGAACTCCCAATGGTGCCAGCCGTTGTTATCCGATAAGTGGTTCAACAAATACAAGTGATGCGGACAACGATAATTGTAACACCTATGGTCGTTTATATGATTGGTCTACGGCAATGAGCCTTGCATCAAGTTGCAATTCCAGCAGTTGTTCAGTACAGACAAAGCATAAGGGTATTTGTCCCACAGGTTGGCATATACCAAGCTTTGCGGAGTGGACAACTTTGACTAATTACGTAGATAGCAGTACAGCGGGAGCTAAATTGAAGTCAGCAATAGGCTGGAATAGTAATGGCAACGGTACAGACAATTACGGCTTTTCGGCCCTTCCGGGTGGTGGTGGTAACATCTTGTCGGAAAGCAGTTTTAGCCATGTCGGCGATACCGGCGCTTGGTGGAGTGCCACCGAGTTCACTGAGTTCGGCGGCAATAGCTTTGCCGTCTGTCGGGACATATACTACGACGCCAGCTATGTGGACGGGAGCTGCTTCTATAAGTCTTATTTGCTTTCTGTTCGTTGCGTGAAGGACTGAGGCGAACACAAAAAATTGTGCCACGGTGGCACGAAACTGCCAAACCTTGACTTTCCCCAAAAGTTTGGCAGGATAAAACAAAACCCCGGGGAAAAGGAGTTCAAAAATGAAAAACGAAACTGAAAAGCGATACAAATACTTGGTAAATGCAAGAAATTATCACTACACCCAATTCAATGTCTGGATGGGTTTCTTTATTGTAATAGTCGGTGCATCATTTTTTGCATACGGCAAATTGATGGAAATGGAAATAAACCAAAACAGAGACCTTTTCTTTGAGAAAATTATTGTTATTGCTCTCGGTTATTTTATCTCTCTTTTGTTTCACTTATCCAGCAAAGGATATTATTATTGGATTACGAATTTTATAAACCTGATAATGGACCACGAAAAATCGAATATGAATGAAGATTACAGTGTTTATTCTGTATTTGCAAATAAAAAGACAAACAACAATTATTTTAAGCTGACATCCGGAGCAAATATTTCAACATCAAAAATTGTGTGCTTATTATCTTATCTGCTTACATTTCCTTGGGGCATTTTGCTTGTTCGCAGTTTTGAATTTCCTTATCAGCATTTACCGCTTTGTTCTTTTTTTTTAATCACAACGGTAATCACATTTGTTTTTTGGGCCAATTCACTATTCATACTGATAGCAAAGTGTATATTTAGCAGTTATCTAGACAAACATTTGGATTTAGAAATTCAAGATAAAAAAGAACCAAGGAATGGCGGTAAACAGCCGGAACAATCTTCATCCCCACTAACAGGAGACACTCCATGAACAAGACAAACCTACAGCATCTTCACATCCTCTTAATCCTTTTCATCGGGGACATCGGGGTTCTGACAAATTGCGAAACAACGTTGTAGAGACAGATAATTATCCGTCTCTACGGTACGATATGCATAATGCCGATGTGATATACACAATGCAACGTGATGTTGCACAAGCACCCCATTAATCCCGGAAATGCTCACAACCGACCCGTTGCCAGTGAGGGCAACCCAACCCAAGGTGTGCAAACAAATGCCAGACACCCCCGATGAAAAATCCCCCAAATCCCAAAAATCGGGGGCATCGGGGTTCGGACAATTTATTTTCTATATTGCTTGCAAGCTGAAGAATTAATAGGAGCCTTTTATGCTTACTGTGCAAGGTATTTATGAAAAAGGAACAGTTCAAATAAAAGATTTTGTTCCTGATTTAGAAAGATGCGAGGTATTCGTCACCTTTCTGCCTGTTGCGTATAATGGCAAATATCTGATGTCGGAACCGAAATTAAAATCAATAAAGGAAAAAAATAAAGCTATAGATGACCTGCTAGGCCTCTGCGAAGGAAATACTTTAACCTTAGACGATATAAAAAGAGAAAGGTTATCAAGGCAATGAAAATACTTTTAGATACAAATGTAGTTATGGATGTCATAGAAAAACGGGAGCCATATTACAAAGATGCTTTTGCTTTGCTTAAAGCAGTTTCTGTTATGGAAGCGGAATGTTATTTCAGTGCAAGCTCTGCTAAAGATGTTTTTTATTTGGTTAAACGGCATACCGGAAGTTTGGAAAAGGCAAAGAAAGCTATTGTTTCAATTTCGAAGTTTGCAATTTTCTGTGATACTACTAAACAAGATGTTCAAACTGCCTTGCTATCCAGCATAGCAGATTTTGAAGATGCAATTCTTGTTTCCGGAGCAGAAAGAGAAAATATGGATTTTGTGGTAACAAGAAATGAAAAAGACTTTACCAATGCTACTGTAAAGGTAATAACGCCATCGGAATTTTTGAAAATATATAGCTAAAATCCCCTAAATCCTAAAAATCGGGGGCATCGGGGTTCTGACAAATATTGTGCAAAGTGACGATGCTAAAGAGCTCGCATTTTTCTTTGCAGAGGCTTATCAAATGTAAATATGGAATAATTTTTTATCTTGAAATATCCTGTGAGCAAGCAATCTACAAAATCCAAAGATGTTGATGAATATATATCCGCAGCATATAAAACAACATCTTTCTCAAAAACCAAATTTTCTCTTATACGTGCCAAATCTTTCAAGTTTTTAGCAATCAACAAACGTTCTACTTCATAAACCTTCTGCAAAACAAAAACAATTTCAGCAACAACCTCCAAAGGAATACATCCTTCGCCAGACAACAATATTTTTTCCGTAGCATCGGCTTGTTTTAAATATTGCATCAAGAATTGTTTTTGACACTATATTTTCCCCTCTTATAATTTTCTTCTACCGCCAACTCAAAAGCTTTCTTTTCCAAAGCTTGCAAATTTGCATTGGCATATTTATTAAGAGAACCTTTCAATCTTTTAACAAGCCCAACATTAACTTTTGGTTTAATCGCAACATTGCTTATTGGCAACACGATAACTTCCACATGAATACTCTGCATATTATCAGGAATATCCATCACCGTGCTAAGTTCCTTTGCAATCATTATTTTTCTCAGAGCTTCCATAATATGTTCCTCATTGAGAATGAGGATATAGAAAATTCCGCACAGGCACCCCGTTAATGCCTGGAATGCTCACAACCGAACCGCAAACAAAAGCCAGATACCCCCGAAAAGGATTTGCCCGATTGTGGAACGAAATGGTGAAATCCCCTAAATCCCAAAAATCGGGGGCATCGGGGTTCGGACATTACCCGATTGAAGGCTTTATCCCATCAGCCGTTGAGGAAGTCTTAAAAAAAGAACATATTGTTGTAATGGGAGGCAACCAAAAATTAGGCATTCGAAATCACAACCCAGCTATTTCCTCAGCCGACAACCCGGTCACTCTAGATATCACATCAACGTTTATGCCCTCGGTTTTCATATTCTTGGCATCTTCTGCTTTGGCTGCCGCTTTGCCTTTCTCTTCGCCATCCATATAACTCGTGCTCAACGCACTACGGGCATCGCGCAAATTATCCATGTATCCACGATACCGGCGAAGTTCCTCATCGCTCATGCCAGCTTCCTTCAAACGTTCGCGGGCTTCCGGCAAACCGGGAGCGGTGAAACTTTCAGGTATATCACCAGTCTGCAAAAAACTTATCCATTCTTCAAGAGAACTTTTAGCTACGTTGTCAGAATCATCCACTTTAAGCAAAAAATATTCAGGATACAAATCACCCGCAAACTCACGCTTGAACTGC
>LIUG01000011.1:12609-12838 GCA_001462245.1 Candidatus Fibrimonas termitidis | reverse complement strand
ATTGCCTATGCCAAAATAAACTATACTCACGGAATAAACTTTTTTCACCTTGGAATAATCATCGCCAAGGTCTATATATTCTGTTATGGCTTTCGAGGTGCCGTAAAGCATTCTTTGGAAATAACTCGACATTCTGTTGTTCTGCACTTCTATTATTGCCAACTCTCCAGTGCCAAGCTCGGCAAGCATATCCACTCGATTGAACTTATCGTTCTCGTCTTCTTGGTTG
>LIUG01000011.1:7655-12334 GCA_001462245.1 Candidatus Fibrimonas termitidis | reverse complement strand
GGACATAAAAGGGAAGATAGAAAAAATTTCCGTGCCTGACAAGGCATTGTTAGGAAATTTCTAACAACCGCAGGCTGGCCCCGAAAGTCGCCCCATTTGCCGCCACGGTCGCCATAATCCACACGCCCCGCAACCACATTTGAATAGACACACCATTAATACGGTTTATGGTCGGTTATTCGTCATGGAAATTGCAGGCACCCCGTTAATGCCGGAAATGCTCACAACCGACCCGTAAACAAATGCCAGATACGCTAAAGTTTTTTAAAATACTCTATGGTTTGTGCCAAACCATCTTCCAAATTTACATTTGGTTCCCAATTCAGAACTTTCTTCGCTTGGGAAATATCGGGTTTGCGTTGCTTAGGGTCGTCGGCTGGCAGAGGTTGTGTTATGATTTTGCTTTTGCTGCCTGTTAGTTTAATGACTTTTTCTGCGAGTTCCAAAATGGTGAATTCCCCCGGATTGCCTATATTTATAGGGCCAATACTCTCGGTTTGCTCCATCATGCGCAAAATAGCTTCTATCAGGTCGCTTGCAAAACAGAAGGAGCGGGTTTGAGAGCCATCACCGTAAACCGTTATGTCTTTGTTTTGGAGAGCCTGCATTATGAAATTTGAAACCACTCTGCCGTCATTTGGGTGCATTCTTGGACCGTAGGTATTGAATATGCGGACAATGCGAATATCAACTCTATTTTGGCGGTGATAGTCCATAAAAAGGGTTTCGGCTGCCCGCTTGCCTTCGTCGTAGCAACTGCGGATGCCTATGGGGTTTACGTTTCCCCAATACTCCTCTGTTTGCGGATGCACAGTTGGGTCTCCGTAAACCTCGCTTGTGCTAGCCTGCAAAATTCTCGCTTTAACCCTTTTGGCAAGACCAAGCATATTCACCGAACCGAGTATGCTGGTTTTAATCGTTTTCACGGGATTGTATTGGTAATGCACCGGGGAGGCCGGGCAAGCGAGGTTGTAAATTCTATCGACCTCCAGCAAAATGGGCTGTGTAATATCGTGGCGAACCAATTCAAAGTGAGGGTTGCCTATTAGGTGCTCAACATTTTTTTTGTTGCCTGTGAAATAGTTGTCAAGGCATACAACATCGTGCCCCTGCTCAATGAGCCGGTCGCACAAGTGCGAGCCTAAAAACCCTGCCCCGCCGGTTACCAAAATACGCATGATTGTTCCTCCAAAAATATATATTCGTAAATTTTAGGTTCTATTTCTTTTGAAAGCAACTCTATTTCCATACGCAGATTTTTTAATAATTCATTGTATTTTTCATCGGAGCTTTTATTGTTCATCCTGCCGTTTTTTGTTCCCTGAAAATGCTCTCTAATGTCGTAGAAACTTGCATTGATGTTTGCGTTTGGCTGTTTGTGGTAATATTTGTAAAGTTCCTGCCCGGCTTTTAAAACTTTTTTTGCTTGCTCGCCAAAAACAGGCTTGCCAAATTTCTCAGGCTCTTTTTCTTCAAATAAACTATTCTGTTTTGGCGGTTCGCACACCTGCAAAATTTCTTTTCCTGCAATAAAATCACTCATAAAATGGCTTTCAAAATTATTGCGAGCCTCTACATCCCATTCGGTAAACGGAATCCAGTGGTTTGCACCATATTTGCTCTGAATATTGTTATTGAATAGGCAATAACACAAGCAATTTCCGTGGAATTTTCTGTCTTTTTTCCAAGCCTCGCTTGGGTACAAAAATTGGTCGCGGTCATTATACCAATTTGCAGGAATAACTTTGCGAACGGCAAAATAAACGGCAATGGTTATCAAATTGTTTTTTGTTATAACGGTATGCCTGCCGCCAGCTATTTTTTTTCTTCCAATAGAATCAATGAACAGTGCATTTTGGTGCTGAAAATCATTGCCGATTGAGCTTAAATGCCCAATTTCCATCTCGTATTTTGAAAATTTTAACTCATCTAGCATGTCACTTATGAATTTACGATTGTCGTAGGAGCAAAACAATTTTTTCCCTATTTTCTTAAAACCTTTTTTTGAAGTTTCATCCGGAATAAAAACTTCCGTCTTTGCTTTTTTGAAAATACTTTTTTTGCTCAAGTCCCAAATTTTAAATCCTATCGGAAAATCACCCTTTACATTATCAAAAGAATCTGCTGGTACTATAAAACATTTCTCAAGTTTAGCCTTAAAAAAATTCCTAAAATCTGCATAGTTCGGAGCTGCAAGCAATGTTAATTTTGAAAATTCCGCAATTTTGCAGTCCTGAATTTCACTGTATATTCTAACCAAAAATTGCGCAAAAATTTCTGCGCTCGCTTTTCCCAATTTCTGCTGGTATTTTTTGTGTATTTCGGTTTTATGAGTTCCGCTTCTCCCTTTTCCGATTCTGGAATCACCCTCAATATAAGGCGGGTTTATGTAAATAATCAATTTTTCTCTTTTTTTGGGGTCTTCAATAATCGCTCTTAAATTTTTTGGCAATTTTTCAAAATTGTCATTCAAAAAATCAAATTGAAAACAATGCTCTTCCAGCAAATTCAAATTTTTATTGCTAATGCGGTCGTGCATAACCGCTACATCTTGAGTGTCCAAGGTACTTGCCCATACATTGTATTTATTGGTCAAGCCATGCAATAAGTTTCCGGTACCAGCCGCTGAGTCCCAAATATAATATTCTTTTTGATAGTCTTCGCCAAAAGCATCCGCTAAATACTCCTGCGAGAGCTTAACCCAAATTTCAGGAGTGTAAAAAGCACCTTTTGTCTCTCTAATATCCTGAGGAACAAGCAAATCACGCCTTAACACAAGATAATCCCAATATTTTTCCGCCGGCGGCCTATCGTATCTGTTCCAAAATTTTTTGTGAGCTTCCTGCTTGTCTTTGAACTTGAAAACCGCTGTATCGAAAAGGAGATCTTTTGCGGAATTTTTCACCATATAGAGATTATTTTTTAGAATAACCGATAGTTCTTTTAGCGATTCATTATTACGAGAAAGCAAGTCTGCTATAAAAAAATCCACTTCAGATACATTAGCTTCTTTTTTGGCAGAGTCCCAATTTATATTTATGCTCGGTTTAACCACTTCAAGCCAACGCCTGTACACATCTATAAAGTTATGCTTATCCACTCTTAATCTAACCGCACTGTAATTTTCTTCTGAAAAATTATATTTAACAAAATTTTTCAATTCTGCTTTATCTTTTTCAAATTCAAAAACCCAAGAAGTTTCCTTGATTGTGAATTTAACCTTTTCATAAACAAGGTTGAATTCTTTTGTACTGTGGTCGCTGGGAGCTACTTTCCAATTAAAATCGTTTATGTAAAAAACATCGTTTATATAAGAGTATGGGATAAAAGCTATTTTTTTATTGTCAAAGCAAGCGAGGAATTTCGGAGGGAAATGCTTGTTGAAAATTCTGGATTTTCCAAGTGTTAAAATCAGTTGCACAAACATTTCGTAAATATCGGATTCGCTTTTTTTTGCCTCTGCCCAAAGAACATGGATGTCTTTTTTTGCCAAGGCAAAGTCAATGTTCGCAACGTTCGGCAAATAATCAAAATTCCCAAAATAGTTGCTTGCTACTTGGGCTTTTATTGTCTCTTCCGAAAGTTGCGCAGCCATCACACCCATCCTTACACCTTAAATTTGCTAACTGTGTTTTCCAAATCGTCCGCAATCTTGCTCAAATCCGTGGCGGATTGATTAACCTGAGTTGCCCCCTGTGCAGATTGCTTTGCAACACTGCTCATGCCGACAACACTCTGGCTGACATTGTTTGCACCCTTGGCTGCTTCACCGGCATTCCTTGAAACATCGTTTGCACCCCTTGCAACCTCACCGATTGCACTTGCCACTCTTTTTGAACCCGTATTCGCCTGAGCAACATTGCTCGCTATTTCGTTAGCGGCTTTTGTCTGCTGTTCAACATGGCCGGCTATCGCTTCCACGCTGTGGTTTATTTTAGCAATAATTTCGCTTACATCGTTAATCACCTGAACAGCATCGCCTGTGCCCTGCTGAATGCCCTCTATGCGGCGGGCAATGTCGTCTGCGCTTTGGGCGCTTTGGTTTGCAAGCTCCTTGATCTCGCCTGCCACAACAGCAAAGCCCTTGCCGGCCTCGCCTGCGCTGGCTGCTTCAATGGTTGCGTTAAGAGCGAGCAAATTGGTTTTGTCCGCTATCTTTTTGATTACATCCGTTACCTGCCCGATTTCCTTTGCCGCCATGCCCAGCTTACTCATAACGCCGGTTGCGTCTTTGGATTTTTCCGTAGCAGCTTCGGCAACATGACGTGCCTCGCCGGCATTGGTGGCTATTTGGCTGATGCTTGCGCTCATCTCTTCTATGGCGGCTGCAACCGTGTTCATGTTTGTGGACATTTGCTCTGCTGCGCCAGCCACCTCGTTAGCATTAACACTGGCTTCCTCTGCACCGCTTGCCATTGCGTTTATGTTTACCGCCATTTCTTCAGTTGTGCTTGCCACGGTATTGCTCTGGTTAACTGTTTCTTCCGCACCGCTTGCTAGCTCTCTGCTCACCGAAGACAATCCGCCGGAAACGGAAGCCAGAGACGCCACCTGTTTTTTTATGTTGATAATAAGCCCACGTATTTTATCAAAAGTATTGTTAAATGAATGGCTTATGTTCCCGATTTCATCCTTGCTCTTGACAATCAGGGTTGGTGTAAAGTCTCCTTCGCCGATAA
>LIUG01000011.1:7046-7438 GCA_001462245.1 Candidatus Fibrimonas termitidis | reverse complement strand
AAAAGATAACTATGGTAACAGCAACAAGCACAACCACGCCAAGTATAATTAATATCATGGTCATTTGATAAACCGGTGCCATGACAGTTGCTTCTGGCACGAGTATTGCCGATGACCACGGGGTAACAGCACCTCCCACGAAAAACGGTTCTACTACAAGTTTAACATTGGAATTGCTGGCGGTTGAGTGAAACGTAGCCTCTAGTTCTTTGCCGGACGTTACCGCATTAACAAACGTCGGTAGAAATGTTGCCCCAACCATATCTGCCTCGGTTTCCTGCATTTTTTTACCCGTTCGGCTTTGGTCAGGATGGGCTACAATAATTCCTGTACTGCTGAACACTCCCGCAGCCCCATCTCCAAACGGCTTAATATCCGCAATCATGCGCTGA
>LIUG01000011.1:458-6929 GCA_001462245.1 Candidatus Fibrimonas termitidis | reverse complement strand
CCGTCTCCAAACGGTTTAATATCCGCAATCATGCGCTGAAACTCCGTCATTTCCAAGTCTATCCCAACCACGCCTATTACCCGTCCGTCACGCATAATAGGAACGGTAAGGCTGGTAAGGAGTACCTGCTTCCCTCCTACAGGATAAAGATAGGGTTCAATAAGCCCCTCCTTGCCTGTTTTAAGGGAGACCTGATAATAATCTTCCGTATCGTAATCTAACAGTGCTTCAAGTACTACTTTTCCGTTTACCATATGAAAGTGGCTTATAATCCTTCCCGTAGCGTCACTTCCTTTGGTATTTACAAAGGCGGCGTCCCTGCCGTCAAGGGCATTTGGCTCAAAAACCGCCCAAACCCCCGCAAAATGGGGATTTGCTTCGGTCATGCTCTCAAGCATAAAATTAAGCATATCTCTCCGCTCTTCAGCTTCAAATTCATCAAAATGCTCCAAAATCTGAGCCACAGTCCGAATTTGATTCATGGGAACTTCCATATATGCCTTGACCTTTGATGAGGTATTCAAGCCGATGTCAATCATATTCCCTTCTACCAGTTTGGTGATATGATTTGATGAAGAAACCAGTGCGCTGATAGCCAAGCCACCAATACCAATCAGATTTACCGCCGTGATGATTACCATCAATTTTGTACCGATTTTCATACTATGCCCTCCTTTTTCTTAGACCATCCTAGCCATTAAACCGGCTTCGGCGGTCAAGTCCTCGCCTACAAAGATTTTGCCGTTAAATGCTACTATGCCGTGCCTGAATTTCTCCAATTCCGCAACTATTTTAAGGGTATCGCCAGGGCGGACCGCACGGCGAAATCTGCAGTCGTCAACGCCCATAAAAGCCGGTCTTTTGCCTTTGGATTCCTCTTCAAATTTCAAGTAGGCCAAAATGCAACCGGCCTGTGCCATAGCCTCTACCTGCAAAACACCCGGCATCACAGGGTCGTTTGGAAAATGCCCCATAAAATAAGGCTCATTAAAAGAAACATTTTTAAGACAGGTGATTTTTGCTTTCTCGGCTTCGGGTTCAAAACTTAAAACCCTGTCTATTAGCAAAAAAGGAAAGCGGTGCGGCAAAAGCTGCAAAATTGCGGCGTAGTCTAGTAGGCAATCTTTTGCCTGTGGCTTGGGCAGGGTTTCTAAAAGCGACATAAATTCTCCTGTTTTATTAGAATTAATATAGTAAAGTCAGTTTTCTACCTTGCCCCCTTAAAGGAAAATTTATGCCCTTCTACTCCATCACAGGCGCACATGCCACAGCTATGATTTACGCGAGCGATGTAGAAGATGCTTGCAATGAGCAAATTAGGGAAATTTGCGATAAGGAATTTTTGGCAAACGAAAAAATACGAATAATGCCGGATTGCCATTATGGAAAAAATATCTGCATAGGATTTACTTCAACTATGAACAACGAATGGGCTGTGCCGAATTATATAGGTGTTGATATAGGCTGCGGAGTTGTGTCGCACTCGGTTGGGGTTATTGAAAATATCGATTTTAAAAAATTTGACAACCAAGTTCGCAGAAGTGTTCCGTCCGGGAGGGATATTCACAGAAAATTTGACGAAGACCGCTGCAAGGATTTTTATGCAAAAATCACAAAAAATTCAATGCACCTTTTTATTGAAGAGATAAGCGAACTCGTGAAAAAACTGAAATTGGATTTTCGTTCAAAACATTACGTTGAGCAATCCATAGGAACACTGGGGGGCGGCAATCATTTTATAGCTCTTAACAAAAATAAAAGCGACGAAGTTTTTGTAACCATACACAGCGGCAGCAGAAATTTAGGGCTGAAAATCGCAGAATATTTTCAAAGAAAGGTCGGGGAGAATGGTTATCTTTCCGGCGAGTTGTACGATGATTATATTTATGCAATGGAGCTTTCGCAACGATATGCGCAGTTCAACAGAATAAAAATGCTTTGCGAATTGCTGCGTTATTTTGAAGTGCAGTTTGATAGGGAAAAATTCATAGAATCCGTGCATAATTACATTGACATGGAAAATCGCATAATAAGAAAGGGAGCTATTTCCGCGCAAGCCGGCGAACTTTGCCTGATACCCATAAACATGGCAGACGGCGTTTTGCTTTGCAAAGGCAAGGGAAACGCCGAGTGGAATTGCTCCGCTCCGCACGGCGCAGGCAGGGTATTTGGGCGCAGGCGTGCGTTTAAGGAGCTCACTTTGGAAAAATACAAGGAGCGAATGAGTGCAAACAACGTGTGGAGTTCCTGCATAACAACGGCAACCCTTGACGAATCTCCTATGGCGTACAAGAAATACGAATATCTGCTGGAGTTTATCAGCGATACGGTCGATGTGGAAGACCACTGGGCCGAGATTTACAATTTTAAAGCGGTGGAGTAGGTTAATTGAGGAACCGGGCATAGAATCCATATCGCTGCGCATAGGAATGGTTTACGGGAAAGGAATTTTAATTTCGCTATTATTCAACACGAGAAGTCCATTGACAAAAGATTTTGTCACCATAGGGCAAGTTTCCTACTACGGAGATACTACACGCATGAAAAACGAGTTGCTGCCGGAATTAAAATATAAGACATTTGAGGACGGGTTAGAGACTTTTTAAACAACGAACACTGAGCAAATGAGATTTGCTGTTGTTGCTGTCCCAAAATGTGTAATCTTCGTTGTGCATTATTAGCCAACTGTAGGCGTATTCACCTAACTCGCTGGCACTCCACCAATAGCTGTATTTACCAATATTGCGAAAACTGCCATCGGAAGAATCGGGCGGGGGGCCATCAAATATGCCCGCCAGCAGAACCGAAATATATATGGATGAGTAACCGCCTGGCAAAGCCGAAAAGCCGTACTTGTCCGTGCCACCGGAGTACTCTGATATAAGGTCGTCCCACACGTCCACAGTCTTGAGGTATCTACCGGCAGTTTCGCTTTTGTAAGAACTATCCGTGCCGCTTGTGCTGTCTGCAAAGTGATACAGCAAATCCCATTCCGTGCTTATAGGCAAATGCCATCCGCTAGGACACGCTTTCATAGCTGTTTCCCAATCATACAATCTGCCGTATTTCTCACAGTAGGCAGAATCGTTGTAATAGCATTTGCTACCTTCCGCATTGTAGTTAAGGTTTTCCGCCGTCCCAGTTTGAACTTGCGTTCCACAATTACCACAAAATGGCATAAAACCTCCTTTTATTCCCCGTTTCGTTCACCTTGCCAAACCCTTGGGGGAAGTCAGAGCTTGGCGAGTTCGTGCCACTAATTCTGGAGACAACGAACAGAAAACAAGTAGTCCTTACGGCTGTTGCCCCATTCCACAAAGACGGAGTTGTTGTGTACATTCAGTTCGTAGGCGGTGTTGCTACTGTTCTCCGTGGCACCCCACCAGATGCTGGAGTAGCCGATGTTCTGGGAAAGGCCGGGTCCGGTGCTACCAAAACTGCCATCCGAGTTGCCGCGTCCGCCTGGGAGAGCCGAAAACCCGAATTCGTTTGTACCATTATTGCTATGCCAGTTTTTTGTTGACTTCAAGAGGTGGGCTTTATCGCAATCGCTTGTGGCAGTTGTGGCAGTGCAACTCGGAGCGATGAACTGAATCAAAGCACCCCACTCAGCTTCGCTAGGCAAATGCCAACCACTAGGACATACGCCTTGGTGGTAAGGGCTGCCTATTGTTTCCGGACAATCAAAAGTCCCTGTCTCTTTAGCGTTGCAAACTTCGTCAAAATCCATAGCCGTTGCCCAATTGTAAAGCCTGCCGTATTTCACACAGTTGCCTTGGCTATCACCACCGGTATTATCGTCATAGCATCTGCTGCCAGTGGTGTTGAAATTCAAATTCTCCGCCATCCATGTTTGAGTACCAATTACAACTGTTTTATAGGTTTGAGGCGGCTCGCTTCGGTCGTCGGTCAACAAACCGTATTCTTTCATTGTGCCTTCGGAACAATAATGCGTTGAATTATTGCTGTTTGCCGTGCATTGTGTAAGCGAACTGCTACTAGGTACAGCACTTGACGAACTCCGCACGGTGGACGAACTCATCAATGCAGACGAACTGGACGGTACAAAAGCCGAACTGCTGCTGCCGGAATTGCTGCTCGCAACGCATGGACTGTTCGGCGGAGTATAGGTTTGGCCGTTGCATTTGCTATGAACAACATTTTCGTAGCAAAACTCCGTGAGCGGGTCAAATTCTTTGCCCCAGCATCTCTCAAAGGCTTGGTTGTTGACGCAGAACTGGGTGTCTGAGTCGATAAATTTGTCGCCACAGTCCTGCGGCAACTTCTCGCAGGCTAAAAAAACCATGGCTGCAAGGAAAATTTTCTTAGTCATGTCTCTGCTCCTTGTTAAAAAAAGATATGAATGGAAATTCCGGATAAAATAAGTGCCCCGCCCGCTATATATGCGACGTTGCGGATTGTCGTGGCGCTTTTGGCGTCTTCAACCCTGTCATCTTTAACGTATCTCTTGACATCGTTGTTTCTGTACAGCCCATACCCCACAAGCCCTGCTCCTAAAACATCAAGGCCTATCCCGGTGAAAAGAATGGCTCTCTTTTTCCACTGCCGCTGCTTCCCTTCTTTTTCCAACTTCTCCGGATCAATCAACTCGGCTGCTATCTTTTGTGCCACCCGTATCTTCTCCTCTGTGTCTCGCAGATAGCTTTTCTCCGTGGTCATATTTTGTATCTTGGCCGTCTCAACATCAAGAAGGCGTGTCTCTAAATAATAGGCATCTCCCGTCGGGGTTATCCGGGATATGCATAGCAATTGAACACCGATCTGCTTGCCCAGCTCTCTTATCTGCTCATCGTTGACCGCACCGCTTCGTTGGTATTTGTGTTCGGCAGCTAACTGTTTGAGAAAGTCCTCGGTGCGGTCTATGGCTGAATATTTTTCGCTCCGGCTTATTGCCTTTGCAAGTTCGCCGCCCATAATCCTATGCGTACCTTGACCTTGCGCTCCCTGCGGTTCTTCGCCCGCCATGTAAACCGCCACATCTTGCTTATCTGCCCGCTGGGCAACGGCAAGACCGCAAAAAATAAGCACTGCTATAAATACTGTTTTCATTCACAAACCTCCTTGATGTGAGTTTTTACCTTGCCCCATATTTCCGGGGCTACTTTCTCTGCGGCCTTTTCGCAGGCTGTTTCCTTGCCTTCCCAAGACCCTTTTGCTGTTATGCTGCCTAAAGGAATTTTGCTGTTCCCATTTGTAATATCGACCTTTGCGCATGAACTGCAATGGTCAAAGTATCCGTCATTTTTTTGATTGCAGTCCTTGGCATCTATATTAAGCGTGATGGCATTGCTTTTTGGCTGCTGCTCAACACGGCAGTTGCTGCTTGAGAGCAATTCGTTTAATTTGTCGCTTATGATTTCCGCTCTTGTGCCTTTTATTTCCAAATAGATACCCCTTCTAGCTGTTTGATGGCAATCCTTTTTTATTTTTGCATCAATCTTTTCATACTCCTTTTGCAGAGCCTTGTCCATTTGCCTCAAATCCTCCAAAATCCTCTGCCAACCAAGCATTTTGGCATATGTATTTCCCGCACCGGCACATTTAGCCGAGTCAAGCACCTGATGCTCAAAGATGTTCAGTTTGGTTCGCAAATATATCCTTAGAGAATCCAGATAAGGTATAGCCGCATCGGAACGGCAGATAAAGCGTATTGACACATGCTCGCCGTCTTCCACAGAGCGGCTAAGCTGTTTCACAGACGCTCCTTTGATTAGCTCAGCTTGTATTTCCGCTCGGCTTGAATAGGTGCCGGAATCAGCCGGAATGCCGTCTATTGTCACTTTGTCAAGGGTTACGATAACTTTTGCTTTAAGGCCGGAGGCTATGCTCATGGCAATAGCCATATCCGCATTTGCATCGGCTGCATCCTGGCGTTTACCTCGCCCCTCGCCTATAATCCTGTCGCTGGGGCATGAATTATCGGCTAAAGCGGTTGCGGCAAAGAAGAGAACGGAAAGAAGTATTTTACGCATAAATCCTCGAAGCTCATTTGAGCAAGTTTTTCACCCCATCTGCGATTGTGTCCCTAATCTTCTCAAAAACGCTTTTGCGAACAGGCTGGCCTTTTGAAATGTCTTCAAGGACATTTTCAAAGAGAGCGGCATTTAAGATTCTAAGCTCATTTACCACATATACCGTTATTGTTTTGCCGTTTCGCTCTGCCTGGAATGTATATGTGTATGTCAAATATATTTGCGAACCGCTTACGGCATTGTTAACCGCTACTTCCATCTTGCTGTTGAATGTTTCTTCTTCCATAGGAATGCCGTCTTCTATGATTTTTTTGCGGACAGCTTCCGAGTTGCCTTTCACGAATGCATTCATGGACTGCCCCATTGCATAGATGGCTTTGGCACTGGCTTCTTCCATGGCACTGCCGCGTGTTGTGCCTCTACCTTCGCCGATTGCGCAAGGAAACCCTTGGGTGGAGAGGTTTTTGCATTCGGTGGT
>LIUG01000011.1:0-315 GCA_001462245.1 Candidatus Fibrimonas termitidis | reverse complement strand
GGAGAGGTTTTTGCATTCGGTGGTTAATCTATCCAGAGCCGCTATGATTTCCTCTTGTGTTGGCGGGGTGCTTGGCGAGAGTTGCGGGGTTTTGGCGGATTTGTCCGGCTTTGCCGTCATTTTTCCTGCCACATATTTTACTATGCCTAGCAAATCCCAAACAACGGCATTGGCGTTGGAGGGGAACAGCATTATTGAGCAAATGATTGCGGCGAGAATAGGCATTCTTTTGGCCATTGTGAACTCCTTTGTTGATGAATAAATGAAAATTGAAAGTGCGTAAGTCCTTGGAATACAAGGGCTTACATGGGGGGT
>LIUG01000010.1 GCA_001462245.1 Candidatus Fibrimonas termitidis | reverse complement strand
ATTTTCCAAAAAAAACGACAGGGGTTATTTATTTGCCATATTTCGCCACAAAATCAGGGTAGGAAAAGATTGCAATCACGCAATAGGATAGTTTACTATATTACCATATCATGAAAAAAATTAAACCTGTTTTCGCTGCCTTAACGGCTATTTTGGCATTTTCCTGCTCATCCACGCAAATCGGCTTGAAGGAAAATTGGATAGACGAGCGTGATGTGATGGCTTTGACCAGCACTCCTGTGAGTAAATGGATGGAAAAAGCCGGCAGGCCTACCCTTGTGGAAATCAATGGCGATACCAGCATATACTACTACAACTACAAGCCCACAATGTATGCAGCGGCTATTTACGATAGCACCACTTTTTTCGCCACTTGGGGCACAACAAGAGAATCAAAACCCAATTTAACGAATGCTGTGGAAGCTTGGGGTAGCAGAAAGGATATCATGCAGATAAAGGTCGTAAACGATACCGTAATTTCCGCTTTAGTAACAGATGGCCCGGATAAAAAGGTTTGGATTCGCGATTTGAGCGGAAACCTTGTTTTAGACGCAAATTCCGGCTACAACCCTAATATTTCGGAAGAACAAAGAATAGATAAGGATTCCAAAGAGTTTAACAATGCCTATAATAGCTTTAACGGTAAACCGGCTGAAACAGCCAACCCTCAGCCTGTAGCCCCCGCAGCTATTCCTGAGCCTGCCCCTGCAGCTATTCCCGAGCCTGCTCCCGCAGCTATTCCCGAACCTGCTCCTGCAGCCATTCCCGAGCCTGCTCCCGAAGCTATTCCCGAGCCTGCTCCTGCAGCTATTCCTGAGCCTGCTCCCGAACCCGTTGCAGAACCAGCCCCTCAGCAATAAATAAGCTTCCAAATTTTATCCCTTTCTCCGCTCCAAGCCGGAGCTATAAGCATATCGCTTGGGGATTCGGCACTGATTCTCTCTATGGCTGTGCCCGGTGAAATTATGCGAATAACCTCTGCGGCAGCCTTGCTGTATTCTTCCAAAGATAAAAGTTTTATCTCGCCTTTTTGATATTCTTCCGCAAAACGAGTTCCTTTAACTATATGCAAAGGATGAATTTTGATTGCAGAAAATCCGCAATCCTTAACCAGTTTTGCTGTGTTTGCAAAATCGTTTATATCTTCGCCCGGGAGACCTATTATTATATGGGCGGTAATAGCAAGCCCGGAATTTTTGCAAAGCAAAGCAGCATTGCGTGCGCATTCTGCGGTGTGGTTTCTATTTATGTTTTTTAATGTTTCGTTATTTGCTGTTTGCACCCCTATTTCCACAATAACCGGTTTCGTTTTATTCAATTCCGCAAGCAATTCCACAACCTGAGATGGCAAACAATCCGGGCGGGTTCCAACGGCAATTCCGGCAACATCGCTATGCGAAATTACAGGAGTAAAAACATCACGGAGTTTTTGCACAGTGGCGTGTGTATTGGTATAACTTTGAAAATAAGCCAGAATGCCGATTTCTTTTTTCTTTTTCTTAACATTTTTTATACCGGCTTCAAGCTGTTCTAAAAGAGACTGCTCTGTTGCAGCCACAGGGCTAAAAGAACTGTTATTGCAATATGCGCAACCGCCTGTTCCAATAGTTCCGTCCAAATTCGGGCAACTAAAACCGGCATTGAGCGAAACTTTGCGAACTTGCTCGTATTGAGGAAAAATTTCTCTTAAAAAATCCTTGTATGTTTTAATGCTCATCAATTTCTTCTGCCGCCTATTAAACCGGCTTTATAAGCCCAGTATAGGAGCATTAAAATTGAATTGATTGCGGCAGCCACATAAGTAAGGCCTGCTGCCGTTAAAACGGAAGAAACTGCATCCGCTTCATTGCCCTGCCGAATTATGCCTAAATGCTGCAATTGTTTTTTAGCCCTTGAAGAAGCATCAAATTCAACGGGAACGGTGACCAAGGTAAAGGCTGTTGCAACAGCGAATAAAGCAACACCTATAATTGCTATGGAATGCCCTAATCCGGAACTGACTTCTGCGCCGGCACCCAGTATTATGCCTATTATTACAAGCCATGGTCCAAGATTGCTCCCTATATTTGCAACAGGAACTATAGCGGAACGGACCCACATTGGAAAGTAGTTTTGGGCGTGTTGAATTGCATGTCCGGCTTCGTGCGCTGCAACTCCTGCGGCGGCGGCGGAACGCCCTTTATAAACATCCGGGCTTAAGTTGAGTGTTCTATTCACGGGATTATAATGATCGGAGAGAAAACCCCTATGTTCATGCACGCTCACATCAACTATACCGGCATCTCGCAGGAGTTGTTCAGCAATTTGCGCTCCCGTGTAACCGCTGGCGATTGGAACTTTTTTACCTTTTTCAAATCGCATTTTTACCATAAAGGCTGTGCCACCGGAAAGCACAAGTGCTATTCCTATAAGAAGCATATAAATCGGGTCAAACAGCATAAGCACCTCTTTTTAAAAAAATTAGCTTTTTTCGGGCTAAAAAAGGGCTGTATTTATAAAAAAGGCGGATACACTGCGTATTTTCGGTATTAAAGTAATTTTGTTCGGTGTTTACTACATTTAGCGAGAGGTTTATTTAGACATTGCGAGATAACAGCAGAAAACAATTTGAGTTCAGCGAAAAGGAGAACGCTAAAGTTCGCGGCTTTAAAAGAGACCCTGTTGGCGATAAAGAAGCGGAAATAGAAAGCGGGATTTTGCAAAAATACAAGGGGCGTTTGCTCGTTATGGCAAGCAATAAGTGCGCCGTGCATTGCAGATTTTGTTTTAGGAAAAATATGCAAAAAGAAAGCATCCCAAATTTGCCGGAAAAACTGCGTAAAATTTTGGAAAAAGACAAAAGCATAAAGGAGGTGATTTTAAGCGGTGGCGACCCTCTGATGCTCTGCAACAGCGAATTGCAAGCATTTTTCAATGCTATTCCAAAGCCCTTGAAAATACGCATTCACAGCCGCATGGCTACAGTCCTGCCAAACCGTTTCACCCCTGCTCTGCAAAGTTTATTCAAACAACTCAGCTCCCGCTTGATTTTTGTTGCGCATATAAACCACCCAAGCGAGTTGAGCAAAAAATCGGAGAGAGTTTTTAGCAGCCTCTCAAAAAACGGAGCCATGCTTTTAAACCAAAGCGTTCTTTTAAAAGGCATAAACGACAACGCAAAAATCTTGGCAGAACTATCCGAGAAATTATTTTCGCAACGTGTTTTGCCATATTATCTGCACCAACTGGATAAAGCCATAGGCACAGCGCATTTTGAAGTCCCGATAAAAAAAGCCAAAGAAATATTCAAAGAATTAAAAGAAATATTGCCGGGCTACTTGGTGCCGAGGTTTGTGAGGGAGATCAAAGGGAAAAAATCGAAAATTTGGATAAATTGCTAATATCACTTACTATATTCTACTGTGAAAGATATGGATATTCCTGAACATCTGGCAGAAATAGCTCGCTTTCCAAAGCGACGTGGGGCCATCTTTCAAATGGATGCGGATAATAAAGGGCTTGCCTTGGTAGATGTAAAATCCGGAACACTCAAGATTTATGTTTTAATAGACCCGGATGCGGAACAGATTCTGGACACAAAGTTTTTCACTTACGGCGGCCCAATGCTCACCGCCTTAGCGGATATTCTTTGCGAAGAGCTTTCGGAGAAAAAAATAAACGAAATTCAGAACATATCCCCTGAAAATTTATTCGGAAAATTCGGCGTAAAGCTGGACGATGCGGATTTTCAAACCGTGGCAAAATTACCGATTATGATAACCGAGGCTTACCCGGAAAAAAAGAATATGGCTCTTGCGGCAAGGGCCGCTATGGGAAGCGAAAAATTAAAAGCCTGCACCGCAGAGGGCAGAACGAGCGCAGATGCGGAATGGGAAGCGTTAAGCGAGGAGCAGAAGCTTGAAAAAATAGAAGAAGGCTTAAATGAACACGTGCGCGATATGCTCGCCGGCGATGGCGGTGGCTTGGATGTGGTTGGCATTAAAGACGGAAGAATAGTTTTAATACGCTATCAAGGCGCATGCGCAGGCTGCGGAGCCGCAAGTGGCGGTACCTTGTATTACATAGAAGACCGGCTTCAGCAACATGTTTATTATGGCTTAACGGTTGAACCGGAAATACAAACTTGGAATTTAGGAGAACTCTATGAGCATTGAAATTCCGGCAGAATTGCTTTTGCCAACGGTTGAAGAGTTGACGGAGAAAACAGAACGCGACCAAGCGGTAAAGTGGAAACTGCGCAAACGTCCGGGAAAAAAAGAGAGATTAGCTGCAAAACACGAAAAAGAAGCGGCCAAGCTAAAAGCTATAAAAGAAGAGTTTGATAAACCTAAGCCGCCTGCCGCAAGCAAACTGAGTTCTCTGTTTGTTAGAAATGAAACCCAAACATTTTCATTGAAAGATGTAAATACCGGCAATGCGACAAAAACTTTGCGCCCTACTTTAAGGGTGTCTTTTGGAGAATCCTCGCCAAAATCGGCTGAGTCCGATCAATTCCCACGCAAGAGAGGCAGGCCTCCGAAAGTAAAACCTTTGTAGCGGTGGCTAGTGGCTACAGCCCTAACCGACTCTGCCGATGTCATTTACCGCTTTACTCAAAGTGTCGTCTTCGGATTGAACGGATTTTTGATTTGCTTCATAATTCCGCTGGAATCTTATCATTTCTACCATTGAATCAACCACGCTTACGTTGGAACTTTCCAAAAAACCCTGCTTTACGGTTATGTTGATATTTCGCTCAGGTTCTGCCCCTGTTTTGGAATAATAGAGATTATAGCCTTCACGTCCAAGCTCGGTTCTTTTGTTTGGAAAATCGACAATGGAGATCTTTCCTACATCTTTTCCATCTGCATAAATTCTTCCCGAGGCAGAAACAGTAAATTCAGTCGCTTCATCCAAATTTATATGGAAACCTTCTTCGCTGAGCACTCTATTGCCCTGCAAGGTTACCAATTCGCCCATTCCGTTGCGGGTAAAACTGCCGTTTCTAGTATAGCGAATTCCGTTTTCCGTCTCAATTTCAAAAAAACCCGAATTTTCAAGGGCCAAATCAAAGGGATTGTCTGTAAGCACCATGCTGCCCTGCGAATAATCTATGTAATTTTCGGACATTTGGTGGTCTTCGTCCTGGTGGAGCTTCAATTCATCGTTCCGGTTGATATCAACCTGGGCAATGCTCGCCATAAGGGATTTTTTAAAGCCCGTTGTATTGGCATTTGAAAGATTATGGGCGGTATTATCCATCATCTCCTGGAGGAGCATCATACCATTGCGTGCTGTGTAAAGACCATTAACCATACAAGGTGGAATGCAAAAATCGTGCCAGTTTGTTGCGTTGGGGTAATCGTGGCCTAACCTAGCAACCACTCAAAAACATTTATATGCTTAATTCCTTTTTGGCTTTGCGGAAAAGATTCTGTTGTTAGCAGATATTTTGGGAAATTATCTTTTATTGATTCGAGGGGTGCAAATTCTCTGGCTATTGTAACTTTGTCCGATATTTCCCACGCAACTTGATAATATTCAATATCCCCCATCTTATTTTTGACCACAAAATCCACTTCTTTGTCACGCATTGCTCCGGTCCAAATTTTATAGCCTCTGCGAAGCAATTCCAAAAATACAATGTTTTCAAGAATATGCCCTCTATCGGCGGTTCTTTCACGGCCTAACAAAATATTCAGCAAACCCAAATCAGCAAGGTAATATTTTTCCTGAGTTGCAAGTTGTTTTTTGCCTTTAATGTTGAATCTATTAACTTTGTATAAAACAAAACTATTCACAAGATATTCAAGATATTTTTCAACAGTGGCATGGTGAATGATTTGGTTATCGTTCTTCAAAGATTTGGATATATTGCTAGGCGATAAATGGCTGCCTATATTTGCCGCCGCAAATTTAGCTATATTTTCAAAGGCACGCTTGTCGTTTATTTTATATCGCTGCATAATATCTTTTTCTATTACTGTTGTATAAACGAAATTGAGATACTCATAAATCTTATCAAAACCCTCGGTACGCAGCTCTATGCCCTTTGGAAGAGAAGTTTCGTTTATATAATCAAAGAAAAGTGTTGCGTAATTCAAGTATTTGTTGAATTTTATTTTACGAATTTCCAAGTATTCTCTGAAAGAAAAAGGAAGTATTGAGATTTCTATATATCTGCCGGATAGCAAAGTTGCAAGTTCGCTGGAAAGCAAATTGGCGTTTGAGCCGGTGATATAAACATCTGTGTTTTTTGTTGCAAATAACCCATCGACTAATTTTTCAAAGAATTTGATATTTTGTATTTCATCAAGGAATATGAAATTCATTGTTCTTTTTTGAAGTTTTGATTTTATTTCAAAATAAATATCGCTCCAAGATTTATTCAGGTAATTTTCCGGCAGTTCAAAATCGTGGAATTGTATTTGCGTCGGATTTATTCCGAGTTTAAGCAACTGCTTTCTGAATAGCTTTAATAAAACAGATTTGCCGGACCTTCGCAGCCCGGTGACTACTTTTATAACGCCTTTTTCTTTGTACGAAAAAAGTTTTTCTATGTATTCTTTGCGTTGTATCAACTTTTCCATATTGTCAATATAGAAAACAAATTATCAAAACTTGCAAAAATTGCAAGTTTTGATAGCCCCTCTCACGGTTGCTCGCCATAAGGGATTTTTTAAAGGACACAGGGCATTGCGGGCTACGCCTCAGTCGAGTAGACAGTTTAGACCCACGCTTAACCTAAGCGTTTGCCTACTGCCCCTCACAGAACTCCGATGAAGAGGAGAATGAGGACGTGAAGATAAAGGGTTTTGAACTCCAGTGTCATGGGCGCAAATGTAGAAAAAATCTCACCTCTTGTTCATAGTTAGGCTTCTCAATAGGAAAGGCTGAACTAGGCAGAATAGTAGCATTGGGGGGATGGAGGCTATAACAGAAAATGCCATCAAAAGTTCCGGGCGGTTGGCCATTTGACCGATTGCAAGCCTTATTCCTACAGGCAAGGTAGCCGTGCTTGAATCGGTGGAGAGAATCCATATAAATAGGATTTCGTCCCATACAAAAAGAAATATGTAGATTAAACAGGTTGCAAGCGCAGGGAGAATTACCGGCAATATTACCTTCCAGAACGTTTTCCAAGGCGAATAACCGTCCATCATCGCTGATTCTTCCAAATCGGGCGGAATTGCTCTGAACATATCGTACATGAATTGCACGGTCAACGGCAAAAAGAATATTGTGTTTACAAATATAATGGTGCTGAAACTGTTGAACATCTGAACGGTTCTCATCTGCAAAATTATGAATATAATGAAAATCGGAATTAAAAACGGCAAACTGGAAAGCACCTGCGAAGATAATAGGATTTTTGTGAAAGCGGCTTTTCCGAAAAACTTAAGACGAGCTATAGCATAACTCGGCAATATGGCCAAAAGCGTGCAAAGCAAACTAACGGCTATGCTAACCAAAGCGGAGTTCTTAATAAATGAGGCTAAAGGCATAATTCTCATTATGTCTTGGTAATTATTCCATTGAAGCGTTCTATTGCCTTTGGGTATATCGCTTACCCTGATTGGAAAATATGAACTATCCAATACTTCCAGCCTCCCATCGCTATAACCAATCCATTTGTATTTTTCCTCGTTTTCATAGTAGGAGCTTGTGAGCGGAGGCAGGGGTTCTTGCTGTTCATACGAAGGCTCGGTTTTGAAATTGCGAAGATCAAATATTATGCTTGCGGTTCCGTAGCCTATGGAAATTTTATTATCCGGCAAGGCTTTGATGTATAGATTTTGCTCATCCAAGTACGGCAGGTCATATTCGCCAAACATAAAGTTGTGGGTTATTTTTCCGGCATCAAATTGAATAATGCTAAACCCAACATCGTGAGCAACCAGAGCTTCGTGGTCGGATATTTTAACTATGTTTTGAATGGAAGCGCTTGGAAGCCCCCTGGCTTCCGTAATCCAAGCCAGTTGTTTTGTTTCCGTATCAAAAATCGCAACTCCGGGAAAAAGGTCTCCGCGAATGCCCATCACCACTTTGTCGCCTGCAGCCAAAACGGAAAGCCCGGAACTCGCAACTTGGTTAACCCATATATTTTGCCAAGGAAAATACCTCAAGCGCGATACTCTGTTCGGGAACAACTCGGATAAACAGAAACGAAACAACAAAAATTTTTCCTGCTCCGCTAGATTTTTCTTTTCAAACAAACTGTATATTTGCGGGTTAAGCCAGCCCTCCCATTTTTCCCAGTAATTGAGAATAGAGTTAAGAGCCTTGTTGTTTGGCGTTAAAATCCAGTTGAGCTGCCCTATGATTTCTTCCGACTGATAAAATTTTATTCCGGTTAGCGAAGAGATCGTCTGTGCGGCACTCCCTCCCGGCAATGCCGGTTCGTTATTCAACTTGTCGCCCAGCCATACGAAATGCTCCGGCAAAATATCACCGGAAACATAAAATTTAAAATGGTCAAAATTTTCGTAATCGCTTTTGAAAAAATTCCAGTCATAAGATTTTTTTTCGCTTTTGCTTCTCAAATCTATTTCAACCAACCCTCTGTTTGCGCTAAATGCCCAAAGGCTTGATCCGTTTTGCGCATAAACGGTTGCTTCCGAATGTATATCCGCTATTCTTTCGCCTACATAATCAATGGTATCCGGAAATACATATACATGTCCCAGAGATGTCGCTGCGATTTCCGGAAGATCATTTTCTTGGGGAACGAAAAATGTGACTTTGTTATTTCTCTTTTGAGGGAAAAAAGCGGATTGGTTAATATCATCTGCATTTAAAATAGATAGCCATGCTATAAACAAAATAGGCAGTGCACTGATCAAGGCGAGAAACCATGCGACCGCTATTTTTTCACGTTTAAAACTCCGCATATCAATTTCCTCTTAGTCTTTTGTAGTAATATAAAACAAAAATTCCCACAAACAACATAAGCATAGTAGATAAACTTGCGCCAATCCCCAAGTTCCAATATTGGAATGACGTGCGGAATATATAAGGGATTATCATATCTGCGCCCTTGCTTGGAATTATGGTTCCATTGCCGAACATCATTACAACTATGTTGAAATTGTAAACGTTTATTATGAAATTTTGAACGAGTATCGCTATGAAAACAGGTTTTAGAATAGGAAAAGTAATGTATAAAAATTTATCGGTTTTGCTCGCTCCGTCCATAATGGCGGCTTTATACACATCGCTTTGAATTGAATGCATGGCAGCTAGGAATAAAAGCATCGAATACGGCCAGTAATGCCATATAGCCGGGATAGCTACTATTAGCACGGAATATTCGCTATCAAGCCATCTTGGGATTATCAACTGCCCTACTTCGTTATAACTCCATTGCGCGCCAAACCAGCTTGAAAACACATGCCAGTTCAAAACATCAAATAACAAAAAATTCACAATGCTGTTATCTTGCTGAAAAATATAACCGAAGAACATTCCGACCACATAACTCGGGACAGACCACGAAAGCATTATTAAAATTATAACTAATCCTCGGCCCTTGAAATGTTCCCTCAGGCAAATAGCTGCGAACAATCCTATAAAGGTCACGCATAAAGTTGTTATAATTGTGTATATAACGGAATTTCTAACGGCGTTTATAAAACCGTCTTGCATAACGGCTGCGGCATAGTTATTAAAAGCCACGTATGAATCAAGCCACTGCCTGGGGTCGTTTCCTATATCAAATGCGCTTATTAGTACATTGAATAAAACCGGCAAAGCCAGAAAGAATAAAAGAAGGATGCTTGTAGGCAGTGCAAAAAATAATGCTATTCGGTTGCTTTGTTGCTTCATAGGCCTTTCTCGGTTTGCCGTCTTTGGATGTCTTTGCTTATGATACCGTTTATTTCCCTATCGGCAGCGTGAAGCTCCATATCTATTTGATTTTTTGGCCATTGCTTTCCTTCGGAACCCGCTATTATGTTGAATATGTTGTTGAATCTTTTTGTTAGAACATCGGTTTCTATTGCACTCCAAAACGAGACCGCCGGATAACTAACCCCGCTTTCAACAATTTTTTGAAATACCCTGCGATTTTTATTTTCCGAAAAATAAGGCAAATCGTAGGTTTCGGAAAGCGCAGGCAAAAAACCCGATATTCTGGAGAACTGAAATTGAACATCGCTTTGAACGGTTAAATATCTCAAAAGAGCAAGGGCCTCTCTTTTATAATTGGTGGAGCTAAAGACTCCTAAATTTGAGCCGCCTAAAAAATATTTTGCTTGCTTGCCTTTTTTAGCCGTTGGAGGAGTTATGCAACCGTATTCCAGCATTGCCACAGCATTTGAATTTTGCAAAAAATTCTGATTTTCAAGATACATGGATTTTGATGTGGTTTCACCTATAAAGGCGGTTTTTCCTTGGTCAAAATCGTTGCTCACGCCTGCTGTTGTCTTATCCAGATTTGAGTAATCGTTGTAGCCGTTTTTCACAAAGTCCAGATAAAAATAAATGCCGTCGAGAGTTTGTTTATCGAGCAGATTGCTTTTTGATAAATCCTCGCTCAAAAACGAGCCGCCCGCGCTGAAAACCCACGAGGCAAGATTGTGAACTATGTTCCAGTCGTTTTTAGCCGGATATGCCATAGGACTCACAACTTTATTTTTTATCGATATTTTTGCTTTTTTTATTTTTTGCAAAGTTTCTATAAAAGCCTCTCTTGAGTTTATTGAATTGGGATCTATTTTGAGGGTATCCAAAACATCTTTGCGGTAGTAAAAGGGTCGCACATCCAAAAACCACGGCAACGATGTGACATGAGCGGAGGTTCTGGGTTTCATGGTTTCTCTTGCGCCCGTTATAAATAAGTTTGGGTTTCCCCAGATGCCAACAACGGAATCCAGCGACATAAGCACACCTATGTCCGTAAGCGATGCAGCCCATGTGGAGGGAACTTGGATCACATCGGGGCCTTTGCGAGTTGCCGCTGCCAGCACTATTTTTGAAAAACCGCTGCCCCAGTCCAAAACGGTCACTTCAACCTTAATCCCGGGATTTTCAACATGAAAACCTTTCAAGACTTTATTCATGTCTTCCAAAGGACTGGGGCTATTATTGAATACCCACAAGTGTATTATTTTTTCCGAGGCTGTTTCTTCTTTGCAGGAACAGATGAGCAACGGCAAAATCAGAAAAAAAAGCAGCGATAATTTGAATTTCATATCACAAATTTCCCATCTGCAAATAGGTGAATGCCGTTTTCTGCAAGTTCAATATGCACGGTTTCTCCAAGTTCATGGCTCTCGCTGAGTGGCACCTCAACGGCCAGAGTTTGATGTTCTTGCGAAACATATAGTATGGACTGCGAACCAACGTATTCCTGCATTTCAACAATCATGGGAATGGTGTTCGGTTTTTCGGGAACTATTTTCAGGTTTTCTGCCCTGATGCCTATTTTTGCTTTTGGGTAGGATCCTATGATTTTTTCAAAAACCTGCGGAACCTGTATGGAGCAGGCTGCGTTTATCAAATTCAAAATAAGGTGATTGTCTTCTTCCGCTGTTTCAAACTCGAGGAAATTCATTTCCGGATAGCCTATAAAGCGTGCTACGGTTTCGTTTACCGGTTTGTTGTATAGTTCGTAGTTTGCGCCTATTTGCTGGACTTTTCCTTTGTCTATGCAAACTATGCGGTCGCCTAAGGTCATGGCTTCTGAAGGGTTGCGAGTTGCATATATAGTAGTTGACTGCAGATTTATGCAGAAGTGCCTTATTATTGATTGCACTTTTACTTTTAACTGAGAGTCCAGTTCGGAAAGAGGTTCATCAAAAATCAAAACCTGCGGTCGTTTTACGAATGCCCGAGCTATGGCTACAAGTTGTTTTTGCGATCCGGACATTTCTCTAGGCTTTATATTCATTATGTTCGATATGCCGAGCAAGTCCGCAATTTCCGATATTCTGGCATTTATGGTTTCTCTGGACAGGTTTGCCATTTTAAGCCCGAACTCAAGATTTTTACGCACGGTAAGGTGGGGGTATAGAGCTTGCGATTGAAATACCATCGCCATTTTATCGTAATTGGGTGAAAACTCGCTAAGGGGTTTTCCGTTGAAAAGCACAGTTCCCGAATCCGGCTCGGTTAAACCGGCTATGATCCTGAGTATGCGGCTTTTCCCATTGTTAACCGGGCCTACTACTGTTAGGAACTCACCGGCTTTTATATCCAGAGATATACCATCTACCACAGACATGCTGTCTATAAGGTCTTCTTTTTTTTGGGTTTTTCCGTAAAATGAAACCTGGACTAGCGATATATCTACCATGATTAAACCTGCTCTTGGTTTTCCATTTGACCATTGCTTGGACTTTCCGAATCAAATAATTTACGAATAGGCTCAAAATAGATCTCATTTTGTTCGTTATCCTTGTTGAGCCGGGAGTAATTAAGAGCTACAAGCATCACTTCCGGGTCATTGTTTGCCATTTTTACAAATTCGCTGGCCGATACGTTTTCTTCCGTTAAGTCCACAACGTATGTATCCCATTTTTCCTTTTCGGATATTTCAATAGCATTAGCTTCGCTATTGGCTACGCGTATTGTGGCTAGTGGCAGGAGGAAAGCGAGGGTTTCTTCCACCGTTTGCAGGTCTTCTTTTTCCTCCACCCAAACCAAAATACGGCGTGACTGGTAATCATAAATATGTTGGGCTTCAGCCTTTTCCTCTTTGAAGTCATCATAGTCATCCAAGAGGTCTTCATCTTCTTCGAGTTTTACCATAATTAGAATATAGAAATCTCCCAACTACGCCCTAGTTTAATTGTCTGAACCCCGATACCCCCGATTTAGGGGGATTAACAGGAGAATGTAGAAATCGCCTTGCTCACGCTAGCGGCGGGTGCACTTCACCACTTGAAACCCTATCTTTTCAAACACCGCTACCGCTTTGGGCGAACTCAAAAAATCCAAAAAATCCTGTGCCTCGGTTGGGTTCTTTGAGCCTGTCAATACAGCCGCAGGATAAACCACCGGTTTATGGCTGCCTTCCGGAGCGAAGGCCAC
>LIUG01000009.1:21929-34764 GCA_001462245.1 Candidatus Fibrimonas termitidis | reverse complement strand
CACCCGTGCCGGAGCCGCCACAAGAAGGTCAACCATATTTGGGGTCATATTTGCCATTGTGGGGTAATATAGAAAAATATATCCGCACCGTAGGGGCAGGGTCTGCCTGCCCCATTTGCGGCGATGGTTGCGAATATGGCGGACGTGGCAAAATCGGGGGTATCGGGGTTCAGACAAATTAAAATAAATGCGAATAGCTCACGCTGAACACTCTGCCCGGGGTTGGGAAGGCGTCGTAGATGTGCTGGTATTCGCCGCCGGTTAGGTTTCTTGCGAAGAATGAGATTTTTGTTTTGTCGGTTGGTTTATAGCTTAACATGGCGTGGTAAAACGCTTTTTCGGGGATTTCCTTTTTCTGCGCCCTGTCGCGGTAAATTACGGAATGAGCCTCGCCGTCTAAGGAAATTTCAAAAGAATATGGGAGAATGAAAAGCAGGGAACTGTAATATTGTTCTCTTGGCTCGTTGGGCAATGCACCCGGATTTTGGAAAGTGGCGTTTGCGTTTATTCTTAGCCATCTGAAAAGTTCGGCAAAAAGTTCGCTCTCAATTCCGTAAACTTTGCCCTCTTGACTGTCATTTATAGGTTTTGAAAATGGGCCGCTTGTGTAGTAGAATATGCGGTCCCTGATGCGGTTTGCAAAAAGCGTGGCGGAAACTCTTGTTTTTTTTGTTTTATAACCAAGCCCAAGCTCTGCCTGTTCACCTTGTTCGGCTTGCAAATCCGGATTGGGCAAAATTCCAAAAGTCGTGCTGAATAGTTCAAAAACAGAGGGGTCTCTAAAATAATGCCCCACAGCGAGGAAACTGCTCCATGCGGAATTAACGCTTCCAAAATTCGCCGATATTCTGCCGGAGTTTAAATTCCGTGAGTTTTCTTTGAACACGCTGTCCACCAACGAGGAGACGTCTGAAAACCAACCGCTTTCCTGTTTTTGCTTGCTGAACCTAGACGCTGCATTTGCGGTAATGCTAAAGAAATCGAGAGGAGCCAAAGTGGATGCAGAAGAAATTTGAAAAACCGAGTTTGAAAGTTCATAATTTGAATACATAGCGGAGTGATTTCCAGACTCCAAGTACTGATAGTTCATATAGGCGTGAAACTCTGTTTTTGCAAAGGAATTTCCCAAATAAAAGGAACCTTGGCCGCCGCCGTTTTTTGTAAGCAATCCCATTTCTGTTATTTGGTTGCGTTCTCCGTAATTTATCAAGTCAAGTGTGCGATGCCATTTGCTGATGTCTTTTTCTATTCCGGCAAAACCGAGAAGCCCAAAATCAAAGGTTTCATTTTTTGGTTCTATTTCAAAACTCGCCAGGATTTTATCCGCTTTGGAGTTTGCTATTTTGGTTTCCTGACTTTCGCTTCCCGGAATTCCGCCTGCTTCTGAGTTGTGTTCAATTCTCAAAACGCTGTTTTTTTTGTTCACAAAAGTGAATGAGTGGTTGCCGGAAATTTGTGAATACTGTGCATTTTTTCTTTTTGTCCAAAAATCGTCTTCGGTGTTGTACATGGTGCCATTGCGGTTTAGGTAGGGGAAATCGTTGTTTGAGGCTCGGTAACTTATGTTGCTTGTCCAGAATACGGAGTCCGTTAGCGAGGAGCTTACTTGCATTGAAAGGTGCCTGCTGTTATAGCTTCCGTAAGAGGCGTAAAATTTGCCGCTCTTTGCCGCCGCATCTTTTGAAATTAAATTTATAACCCCTCCCATTCCGTTTGCAGCGAATTTCGCAGGGATGTAGCTTTTGTAAACTTCAATTTTTTCATATTGATTTAAGTCTATGCCCCCTAAATCCGCTACGCCAATGCTTTGCAAAATCACGCCATCTATTGCGATGGCAATTTGATTGCCTTGCATTCCTCTGATGGATATGCTTTGAAAACTGCCCATTCCTCCTCTTTGCCGAGTTTGAATGCCGGCGTATGCAGCCAAGACATCAGCTAGAGATAAATTCTTGCCTTCCCATTCGGAGCTTTTTATTTCAACCATCCTATCGCTATTCTCTATTTCACCGCCAAAAATCTCGCTGGCCGGCAAAACGGAAACCGCATCATCTGCGGCTCCCGAAAGCGAACAGAAAAGAAGGAAAAAGAGGAGTACTAGTTTTACCACCTGGCTATTGCTAAGGAATAAGGTGCTAAGGCATCTCCGCCTATGGGTGTGGTTGTTTTGGTACCGGTGTCATAGACTTTTAGGCCTCCGGCGTCTGCTATAAAGAGCCTGTTGCTTTCACTGTCAAAAACGATTTCACCGGCGTCTGCTATGTTTGGCAATGCAGAACCTATTGCTGCATTGTTGTTTAGGTTTATAGGCTTAACGGGAGCATTGCCCCAGTTTATATAAACGCTTGCATAGAGAATTTTATTGCTTTCGTCCAAGGCAATGCTGCTGACTCCACCGCCAAGCTGTGCGCTTGTAACCAAAACTTCCGAGTTTCCCGTTGTCAAATCCACAACCTCAACACCGGCATTTTCAAATAAATAATAATCATCAACCGAGGAAACATAAAGTTTTCCATTGCTCAAAACAGCGGAACTCGGATTGTAGAAATTTAACGGAATCATGTCTATAATGGCTTTTGTAGTTGCATTTATGCGAATCAAAAGACCGGGTTTTGTTGCGGTTGGATACGGAGAACCTTCCACTATTTCCAGTCTTTGCGTAACAACAAGCAGTTCATTTCCGTATGCTTTAATGGAAGAAGCATAGGCTTCTTCTATTGGCAAATTTATTTGTGTGCCAAGTGCGCAGGTGTTTACATCAAATATTTGCACATAATCCAAACCGTTCAAAGCTATATATCCTGTGTTGCCTACAACAGCGACTTCGTAAGGATTTGAGTTTGGAGCTAAGGCTCTTTGCACGATTGACGCCAAATCTCCTATTTTGTTTGCCTGAATGCAGCTAAGATTATCGGCACCCATGCGTTCCAAAACAAAAATATTTTTGCCGTCTGCGAACACTTTTGAATCTTGGTAAAATTCTACTTCGCCGGCTTGCAGGCTTGTGGCGTCCGGGTTCATCCAGCGAAGCACGCCTGTTTCGTAGTCGGTTGTGAAATTTAGCAATAAGGAGTTGCCTTTTATTACTCCGTGATCAGGGTCTCCGTTGCTGTCTGAGCAAGCAAAGAAGGCGAGTGATATTGCGAGTAACGCGGTGGAGCGCCTGAGCGCAGCCAAAGTGGTTCTTTGGGTCATGGTTCTACCTCGGAACATTGTTGCAAAGCATCTTATGATGCTCCGCAGCCTATCAGGTTTTCCGGCTTTGGCATTTTGCCATTACGGTAGCGGGACTGCCCTCGATTTTCACAAGATTGCCCTGAAAGGATGGATTAAATATAGAAAATCATTTAAAATACCACCAAGTCATTTTTATGGATGGCCTCACCCAAATTCTTCACGCCCATTGCCTTTCGCATTTCGCTGCTGTCAAAGCGGCTAATACCCCTCGCCACCCTGTTCCCTTTTAAATCTTTCACATCTATCAAATCTTTTATGTTGAAATGACCGCTCACTCCTGCAATGCCAACCGGCAAAATACTTGCGTTCTTTTTTCTTATGGCATTAACCCCGCCATCGTCTATTGTGATTGAGCCTTTAGGAGTGCTCACAAAAGAAAGCCACTTCTTGCGGCTCGCCAATTTTTTGGCATTTCCTAAAAATAAAGTTCCAAGGGCATTTTCAAAAAAAATCTCGTGAGGCAAAACCTTGGTGCCGTTTGCCAAAAAAGCGTTGCAACCGGAACGAGTTACCGCTCGCACCGCTTCCAACTTGCTGTGCATTCCACCCGTGCCAACCGCAGAACCGGCCTCGCCCGGCTTTGCTAAGTTCAAAATATCGGTTGTCACATCCGGCACCAAGTTCAAAAGTCTGGCATTTGGGTTTGTTTTGGGATTGGAATCAAAAAGCCCGTCTTCGTCTGTGAAAAGCAATAATAAATCCGCATTCCAAAATAAAGCCACATCGCTTGAAAGCTTGTCGTTGTCGCCTACCGTTATTTCCGCTACGGCAACGGAATCGTTTTCGTTTATAACCGGAATGACCTTGTGTTTTAACATTGAATTCAGAATATTTTGCAAATTTTTATAACGGTTTCTGTCCCTGAAATCCTCAGCGGAAAGCAGAATTTGCCCAACCGTGATTTTTTCCTTTTCAAAAGCACTGCGGTAAGCGTGCATCAAATCGATTTGCCCAACCGCCGCACACGCCTGCTTGTTAGCGATATCTTCCGGCTTCTTGGAATAACAAAGCCTTGCCATTCCCGCACCAACCGCGCCGCTGCTGACTATAGCGATTTCCTTACCCGCATTCCGCAAAACAGCCACAGACTCCGCAAGTTTCTTAATAAACGCCGCATTAACGCCTTTATTACCGGCATCCACCAACACCCGCGACCCTATTTTTATAACAATCCGCTTGGTTTCCGCAAGTAAGTTCTTCCGCAAATCGCTCATAATTTGGGGTAATGTAGAAACTCATTTTTCTACCTTCCCCAAAAGGGAGCGATCTTATTTATATGATTTTTTAAAGCCATAATATGGCTTTGTGGGGTTTTATGCGCATTTTTGCGTTTTGCGTCGCTTTTTTTTGTTCGCTCTTTGCTGCCGGCGAGCGGGCTGCTTTGAATATATTCACCGAGCCGGATAGCGCTGATGTATTTTTGGATGGCAATGCCGAAAAGGAAATTTCGGGGACGCCTTTTGAAAATACCGCTATGCTCACCGGTGAGCACCGAGTTCTTCTTGTGCCACCTAGCGAGAGTTTTGTGCCGGGTTCCTATGATTTTATTTTGCAACCCGGAAAGGTTTTTGAAATAAACCACGAATTTTTGCGGAGAAATCAAGCGTTCGGGGCCTATACCCTGTCGCCGGCGGAATATCATTTGGAACTCAATGCGGGGTTTTCGTATTTTAACGATTCCTCAAAAGTTCCCTTTGATTTTCGCTTGGGATTGCCTTGGGGCTTTGGGGCGAGGCTTGCGTTCCCGGTGCAGGAACGTGAGGTCAAAAATTTTCTGCTCGGGGCGCAATACAATTATTTTCCTCTGCAAATGGGAATGGCCCTGGATTGGATAAGCCCAAGAGGCTCCGGGTATTCCGCCATTCGTGCTGCACTCTTTGCACAGCAGGATGTTTGGATTTTCAATTTGATGGAAAATGCTGTTTACGAATATTCAAAGCAGGACAAGGCGGAATTTTATCTGCGTTTGGGTGTGCCTGTTAAGCACGTATTTTTGCCGTATTTGGCTTTGAGGGAGAAAATTCCCCTGCCTGTGAAAAGCCATTTATTTTTTGTGGAGCCGGGTGCCTTGTTGCAGGCTAGCAATAGATTTTCCTTGGAAATAGCCGTTCCGCTTGGCATTCTGGGTGAAAAGGAAGGCAGAGGCTTTGGGTTTTATTTTGGCATTCATGCGGATTTTGCTTTTCACAAGAAAGCTAAAAAGAATGATTATAAAATGAACTCGGTTATTTGGGACGTAAATGAGGTAAGCAATAAGGAGTACAGAAAATTTTGCGAAGAAACCGGGCGAGAAATTCCTGCACTTGCAAGAAACAGAGATTACGATGACTACCCGGTGCTTTCGGTTAGTCTAAAGGATGCCGTGGCTTATTCCAAATGGGCAAAAAAAAGATTGCCTACGGCGGAGGAATGGAAAAGAGCCGCAACCGCTTATTCAAATTTTGACGACGTTTGCGAGAGTCCTAAATTGAAAAAGGTTCACGAGGGGCAGATTGTAAACGGAATGCGGAATTTTGCCGGAAATGCCGCCATCTGGCTTTCGCCGGAAAATGAAAATGCGAGTATTGCCAATTTTGCGGGCAGTTCCTATGGTGATCCGCCGGAGATTTGCAAAAAGAAATCCGCTTTGGTGGATATTTTTTCTCCAAAAGGCGGTGAATTTATTGGGATTAGGCTGGTTCGGGATTTTTAACTATATTTCATTTCCAATGTCTTCCCCGCTTTTTGCCAAATTGTGCGTGCTGTTTATAACGGCCATGTTGGTTAGCAATGTTATCGCAGTTAAAATGATAAGCCTTGGGCCTTTGATTGTTCCGGCTGCGGTGCTTGTGTTTCCTATTACTTATATTTTATCCGATGTTTTTAGTGAGGTTTACGGCTATAGAGCTAGCCGCTTGACCGCATGGTATGCTTTTGGCGCAAACTTGCTGATGGTGATTTTCTTTAAAATCGCTGTTCTAATGCCCGGGGCACCGTTTTGGGGAGAAGAGGCTCAAAAGGCTTTTGAAACTACTCTGAATGGAACTTGGAGAATTTTGATTGCAAGCCTTACGGCTTATATGGTGGGCGATTTTGTGAATGATGTGATATTCAAAAAAATGAAGGAAAAGCAGGGGGAAAAGCGTTTTGGAGTGCGGGCTATAGTTTCTTCCATGGCCGGTGAGGCTATAGATAGTTTTGTGTTCATCACAATAGCTTTTTGGGGAACCCCGCTCTTTTCCTACGCAGCTATACCTTCGCAGTGGAGCATAAAAATTCTTTACGAAATTATTCTTTTACCGATCACGATTTTGGTGGTGAAGAAATTGAAGGCTGTGGAGAGGAGATAAACATTTTCTATATTTCCCCCTATGCATAAATTTTTTCTCTCCATATTGCTTTTATCCCTCTTTGCGGGTTCAGCCTTTGCCGCAGGCAAGGTTTTTGACAAAAACTATGATGGCATTCAAAAAATTCAGGCCATAATAGAAACCCACGAGGGGCAAATTGCCGTAAACCTGCTCTTTAAAGAAGCCCCAAACACGGTGGCAAACTTTATAGACTTGGCAAACAAAGGTTTTTACAATGGGCTTCCCTTTCACAGGGTAATCCAACGCTTTGTTGCACAGGGTGGGGACCCTAACGGCAATGGCTCGGGCGGACCGGGGTACACAATAGACGACGAAACAAATTCCCTGAAACATATTCCGGGAGCGCTTTCCATGGCAAATTCCGGACCTAATACCGGTGGCTCGCAATTTTTTATAATCCAGTGGGCACAACCGCACTTGGACGGCAAACACACGGTTTTCGGCATGGTCGAAAGCGGTTTAGACGCAGTATATCGCATAGAGCCTTATGACCCGATTATCAGCGTGAAAATAGTGGAAACAAAATAAAAACGGGAATTCTATGCCAAGTAAAAAGCCAATCGCTGAGAAAGCGGAAAGCAAAGAGACCATAAGCAAAAAGAAGCCTGTAAAAAAAAACGCTAAGGCTGTTGTTAAACAGGCGGAAAAAGTTAAGGAAAAGCCGGCAAAACCAGCTCCGGAAGCAAAGCCAGCTAGCTCCGAGAAGGCACCTGCTAAGCCTGCCAAGCCAAAATCAACAGTGCCGAAAATTCCTCCAATAAAAGTAGAATCTATGTTGATGATTCAAGGCACAAAGTTTGTAAAAGTTCCTTTCTTTTTTGATGCCGAAAAAGAAGACTATTCCGGCAAACGCAAACACTCGGCTCTGCAAAAATCCCAAGAAAAGCCAACTGCTTGGAGCCGCCCGAAAATAAGCAGTTCCATGGATAGCAAAAATTTGGTAGAACTTCTATCGCAGCAATTGGAATATGAAAACAGAACTTATTTTGAAGGTTGCGAAGGGCAAATCTGCGTTAAATGCAATATAAACAATGTTGACCAAAAATTTTATGTAAACAAATCGCTCGGTTATTGTACGGAATGCGCTATACTTCTCGATCTTGGGCAATCTAAAGAGGGCGTGTTTTCAGATGCCCAAATGGAACTCATGCGCCGTTCAATGGAAAAATCCATGCAAAAAGCAAAAGATTTGGACGAAAATGATTTGGACATAGTGGGCGCATTGGACGATATAGACAGTTTGGAATTGGAAGAAGCATTGCTTGCGGTGGAAGAAGCCGCAGAATTCAATGTTTGAATATCTTTTATCCCGAATCCCCTTGGGCTTTTCCAAGGGTTTGCGCAACATGAAAATTTTGTGCAATGCACTCGGAAATCCGCAAAAAAGTTTTGAGAGCATTCATATTGCAGGCACAAACGGCAAGGGCAGCACGGCTTTTTATTTGGCGAGCATTTTGCAGGCACATGGAATTTCAACAGGACTTTTCACAAGCCCGCATTTGGTAAGCGTTAGGGAAAGGTTCAGGATAAACGGAAAAATAATTTCCCAAAGCGAATTGAATTCTCTTCTTTTGCAAATTGAGAATGCAGCGAAAATCGTAAACATTGAACCCTCTTATTTTGAAACCCTGACAGTAGCGGCTTTTTTGTGGTTCAAAGAAAACAAAGTGCAGGCGGCAGTTTTGGAAGCGGGTTTGGGCGGCAGGTTAGACAGCACAAAAATCGCAAAAGGCAAGATAGCCGCAATAACAAGCATAGGGTTAGACCACACAGACCAGCTTGGCAATACAAAGGAAAAAATCCTAAAGGAAAAATTGGGAATATTAAAAAAAGGCGCAACCCTCGTTCTGGGAAATTTGCCTAAAGAACTTTCAACAAAATGCCCGCCCCATATAAAAGCAAAAAAAATCACCCCAACATTGCAAGTCGGAAACTTCGGAAAAATTTACGCAAATAATGCGGAACTAGCCTGGACTGTTGCAAAAAAATTTTTAGATATAGCTTTCAACAAAACAATAGCGAGAACTGTGCTCAAAAACGCTGCATGGCCCGGCAGAATGCAAATGCTGAAAAATTTTATTTTGGACGGAGCACACAATCCGGAAGCTGCAAAAATTCTCGCAAAATGTTTGAAAGAAAAAAACATTCCACCATTGCCCTGCGTTTTTGCTTCGCTAACGGACAAAGATACAAAGGAAGTTCTAAAAGCCTTAAAGCCGCATATATCAGTTTGCCATCCCATGCGAATTGAAAACCCAAGAGCCAGAAGCGAGGAAGATATTTCAAAAATTTGCGAAGAATTGAAAATAAAAACCGAACGCAAAATTTGCAATTTTAAAAAACCGATTTTAATAACCGGCTCGCTTTACCTAGTTGGAAAATTCATCTCCGAACTGTCCGGCAAATACAGCGAATTAAAAGAATTCAGAGGCTTGGATGATTTCCCGAATGAAGAAAAACTTATATAAACGATTTATTGGAATTTAGCAATTTACTACATTCCTCACTATGAAAACTCTTTCTCAAACCGATCCTGCTCTCCTTGCTCTTATAGATAAAGAAACAAAACGCCAAGAAGATGAAATTGAACTCATCGCTTCGGAAAACTATGCTTCAAAAGCGGTTATGGAAGCACTTGGCAGCCCGCTCACCAATAAATACAGCGAAGGTTATATAGGCAAACGCTACTATGGCGGCAATGAGGTTATAGACGAGGTGGAAGCCCTTGCAATAGAGAGGTGCAAAAAACTTTTTGACTGCGAGCACGTCAATGTTCAGCCCCTTTCCGGAAGCCCTGCTAATGCGGCGGTTTATTTTGCAACCATAAAACCCGGCGATAAGGTTTTGGGCCTGCAGCTTGACCACGGCGGCCATCTTTCTCATGGGCATCCGGTTAATTTTTCCGGAATGCTTTATAACTTTACCCAATATCAGGTAAATAAGGAAACCGGCAGAATAGATATGGAGAATGTTCGGGAAATAGCCTTGCGTGAAAAACCGAAAATGATTTTGGCAGGTTTCTCAGCATATAGCAGAAATTTGGATTGGAAAAAATTTAAGGAAATAGCGGACGAAATCGGAGCCATAACCTTTGCCGACATAGCCCACATCGCAGGCTTGATCGCAGGCAAGGCCATAGAAAGCCCGGTTCCGTATTTTGATATTGTGAGCACAACAACGCACAAAACCTTGAGGGGCCCGCGCGGCGCAATAATAATGTGCAAAGAGCCTTTCGCAAAAGCCATAGACAAGGCCGTGTTTCCCGGAATGCAGGGCGGCCCCCACGACCATGCGACCGCAGCAAAAGCGGTTACTTTTTACGAGGCTTTGCAACCGGAATTTCAAACGTATGCAAAACAGGTTATAGAAAATGCACAGGCAATGGCAGCAAAACTTATGGAAGCGGGTTTTAAAATAATTTCAGACGGAACGGATAATCATTTAATAGTTGTAGATGTTACAAGCAAGGGGATTTCCGGCAAGGAAGCCGAGCGTGCTTTGGAATTGGTCGGCATTTCCGCAAGCCGTTCCACAATTCCGTTTGACCCTCGCAAACCGATGGATCCTTCGGGTATTCGCCTTGGAACGCCGGCAATCACAACCAGGGGCTTTGATGTTGAAGATACTCGCAAAGTATCGGAGGCTATTGCGCAAGCCATTGAAAACCACAATGATGAAGCAAAACTCAGAAACATAAAAGAGAGCATTCTGGAGCTTTGCAAAAAGAGACCGCTTTACATCACTCAGCCTTAAGCTCTGTGATTTTGTATCCGTTTCTTCCCATTGACTTAACCTTGTAAAGAATGGCATCGGCGGTGGAGAAAATATCCGTGTAAAGAGGAGGCTTAGTACTAAAGGCGGCTACAGCAACACCAATGCTCACGTTAATTCCGGTATCGCTTTCCGAACACTTTATTTTGGAAACTCGTTCATTTAAAGCCTTGCATTTTTCTTCAACCGTTTTTACACTTTCAATATTGTCCAAGCACACGGCAAATTCATCGCCGCCAAGGCGAGCTACAACGCCCGGCAAATTTCCGAATAATTCCTGCAAAACAGCCCCTAAGCCTTTCAGCACAAAATCGCCCTTTTCGTGCCCGTAGGTATCATTTACATGCTTAAAATAATCGATATCTATTACAAAGAAAGCGATTTTCTTTTCCTGTCGCGATGGTTTCAAAATGTTTCCCATGGAAATGGTAAAGAAATGGCGGTTTTTAAGTTTTGTCAAATCATCCGTAAAACTTTTTTTAACCGCATCGTTAACTTTTTTCTCCAGCCTTCTAAAACTCTCTATTAAGGCATCGTATTCCTTTATATGGGTAGGTCCCAAATTCTCAAAGGATATGCCCAGCAAATTGAAATCATTGGCGGCTCCGATTATCTTTGTTATAGGGGAAATGAATATTCTTCTTATTATGAATAGCACCACAAAAAACACTATGGCAACAAACAAAATACTGGCAAATAAAAAGTTATAGCTTATTTCCCTCACATCCTTGTCCATCCCATCCATTTCCTTATCTGCGCCGACAAATGCAACAGTCTCGCCTTTTGAATTTTTTATGGCTGCATAAGAACTGATAAGCCATCCGTAATTGGGAGTATAGCTTATAAAAGAAACATGGTTTTCTTTTCCTTCTTTGAGTTTTTTTATCGCATCTATATTAAAATCGGCAATATCCTCTTTTTCCAGAAAATTGTTTTTCCCCAAATGATTTTCTGACTCCAGATAAATTTCTACGGAATCGTCATAGGCTATATTCATTACATACAAGTATTTAATTCCATTTCTTTTTAAAGTGCTGTCGCTTATGGCACTCCACTTATCGTAATCAGCGCTTTTTCTTTTTTCCAGTAAATCTATTTCAACGCTATCTCCGTCCAAAATTTCGGCAAATGTTTGAATTATGCCCAGCATTTGTTCTGTATTCAATTCCACCAACTTGTCTTTTGATTTAGTGAGATTAAAAAGCACCAGCAAACCGGTCGCAACCAGCAACAAGACAAGAATTAAAGTAATTATTACTTTAGCCAAGCTCCTGGACTTTAGCGAAATTTTAACAGCATTCATAGAGGGAATATAGAAAGCTCGTATTCTCCCTTCCCTTTGAACACAATAACGGCAAATTTGATATCGCCTCTAGCATCGTCACTTTTATGTATTTCTCGTCAAAGTTCATTAAATCCCTGTAGGAGATACGTTCCAAAAAATTCCAAATAAAGAGTTTTTATTGAATAATTAGGGATTTTCAGATACAATTGCCCTTCTTTAACTCCACCATTGGTAAGCATACCTAAATAAAACAAAAGTGAAATAAAATATTCTTCGCTGTTTAGCCTTTCCAGAGAAAACTTCTCAATCACATTGCTAACAATACCACCATCCTTTGTTATTTGCAATAGTTTCTTTCTATTGCGTTCATTCTCCGCCAAGCGGCGGAGCCTCGCATAATCGGTTTGGAGGTTGGTGTCTATTATTTGGTTGGGTTGCCTGCCTTGTCTTAAAATTTGGTTAAAAAGAAATAAAATCATTTGAGAATTATATACTTTATTTTCACCGTATTCATTGAACATGTATCCGTTATAGTAGGCTTCTATATCAACCTTGATTAAATTTTTATCAACGCCGGTTTCTTGTATTAGCCATTCAACCTCTTCCCTTGTAAAGCCGAACATTTCGTTGTATTTGGCATCCAAGCTGTAGTCGGTTGCCATATTGAAGCCGCTTGTTAAATCATTGAGCATCATTGGGGTAATGCCTGTTATGAATATGCGTTTGACAACCGAGCTGGTGCCGGCTTTCAAGTTTTCATAAAAAGCACGAACTATGCCGCCTCTTTTGACTTCCCCAACGTAATTGTTTCCCATTGCGATGAGGTTGTTTGCAAAATGATCATATTCGTCTATTATTGCAAAGATGGGAATGCCTGCATCTGCTGCTGCCTCGTAAGCGAAGTCCGTTGTACCTATTCCGGGATTTCGCTCTGCAATTATCCGTAACTGTTCCGCAGTATTGGAAAAAATATCCTTGTATCTTTTAAAAAACATATTCACGCTTGCTTGTACTCTATCCGAGAAAGATTTTTTGAATTCCTCACGGCTATCTGTGTTTAGGCCGGAGAAATTGAATAGCATCACGGCATATTTGCCCTGCTCCGGCGTTGGGTTTTTGCCGATGTAGAGATTTTCAAAGAGAGACTTGAACTTGTTTTTTCTACTTGAATCATAATAATTTTCCAATACGG
>LIUG01000009.1:355-21813 GCA_001462245.1 Candidatus Fibrimonas termitidis | reverse complement strand
AATAAGCTTTTGCCGAACCTGCGCGGGCGGATAAAGAATTGATATGGGTTGTTCTCATTTTCAAGGAATTCAACATAGCGGGTTTTGTCAATATAAGCATAGCCGTTTTCAATTAAATCGGCAAAGTTGCTCAATCCGTAAGGGAGTTTTTTGGGCATAGGAGTAAGATAGTAAATTTGGACATAGCTTTAGGGGGTATATGCCTTCCTTTGTTTGTTTTGATATTCTTGTGCCATTTCGTTTAGCGAATTTAAAACTGTAATTAAGTTTTGTTCGTTTAGGATTTCGTTAGGCGAATTTTCATATTCCTGCGCAATTTTACTCAACGAATTTAAGGTTGTCTTCAATTTTTCATCGTTTTGATTTTTCTGTGCCATTTCGCCTAATAAATTCAAAAATGTAACCATATTTTGCTCGTTTAGAATTTCGCTAGGCGAATCTAAATTCTCAGTTGCGTTTTGTATCTTTTTATATTCATGTGCAACTTTACCCAATGAATTTAAAGTTGCGGATAGATTTTTTGTCTTATTATTTTTCTGTGCCATTTCACCTAATAAATTTAAAATAGCAGCCTCATCTTGACTATTCAAAATAGAAATAACAGTTTCGGTTTGCCTAATAATATTTTCAGTTTGTCGGGCTAATTTCTCGTATTTATTTGGCTTGGAATTATTTTGAGTTGCATTCTTATTTTCGTATTTAACAGCATACGAACTAAGTTTATCCATAAGTTCCTGATTGTTTTTTGCCATATTCTGCTGAAATTGTTGATAACTTTGAACGTTATAGAGTCTAAAAGATTCTGCCGCTTGATTAACTTGTTCTTCCATATCCGACAAAGCCAAAGCGCATAATTCGCTATTATTAATTGCCGTTTCATTTTCAGGTTCCAATTTACGGACAAGATTAAAAATATCAAGAGCTTTTTGATAGATGTCCCTATTCGCTAACGAAACTTGAAGATTGGTGCCTAAAATTTGTCTCTCATTTGTTATTTTCTTTGCTTTTTCAGCAGAATACAAATTGATATTAGTCAAGGCAATAGCGTAAAGATTGAGAATATCCGTTCTGGAAGGCCTTGCCATAGTGGCTTTGTAAAAATGTTCTTTTGCTGACCAATATTGTTTATTTTGAAGTTCCCGCAGACCGGTTTCTACTAAATTATCCACTTCACTTTCAGAAAAATTTACCATAGTAACTTGTTGTTCTAAATCAGATAAAAGAGAATTCCATATTTCTTTATACTCTTTTACGTATTTTTTTGACCCTACATAATTCCCAGTATAACCAGAACGTGATACAGAGAATTCAACCTGTAATCTTTCTGGCTTGACAGCAATATCCACGTTGTTATTAAAGCCTAATATATACAAAGGTTTGCTATCTTTACTCAAAAAACGTAGCCCTCTAACAATATTATCAAATTGATCAAAATTATGCTTTAGGTCATCGGGAATGCCAACAATATTAACGAGTGTAAAATTATAAAAATAAGGTTTCTTCGAATAAGGCATATCTCTATTCATCGAAATTTTGCTATAATATGCATTCGTAGAATATGGATCGCCTATTTTATCGGTAAGCCACATAATGGTTTTCACATACAAGTCTTGCTGTTCTGCACCCGGAACATCAATAACTTTTGAATATGTTCTATCTTCAGTTGGAATTTTATAAGATGACGCACAAGAAACCAACAACATGGATAGCAACAAGAAAATGAAAAGTCTTTTCATACAAATCTCCGATTTAATATCTTCTTATTGCAAATTTATATTAATTTTGCCTATTTGTCAATGGTTTGTCATAAAATTATATGTTTAATAAATAAAAAACAATTAATCCTGGGCAAGGCACGCCTTGCCCCTACATTTCTATTTTCACTCACAATGACCGCAACCGAATCCTTGGATATAAGCCCGCTCGTAAACGCCATAAATGCGCTTGCGGATGGCATTGAGGCTTATCGGGAAGGCGAAAAAAATTCGGCTACAAAAGTTAATACTTTGAACACCTTGCAGTCGGGGGTTATTCAAAACTTTGAGGTTACTTACGAACTTTCTTGGAAATTCATGAAGCGATGGCTTGAAAAAAATATAAATCCCAGCGTAACGCTTGGAATTTCCCGCAAGGAATTTTTTAGGATCGCAAAAGAACATAAACTCATTTCGGATTCTGAGAAATGGCTGGAATTTCACGAAGCGAGAAACGAATCATCGCATACTTACGACAAAGAAACCGCAGATGATGTTCTGGAGGTTTCTTTTGAATTTTTAAGTTTTGCAAAAGAATTCCTTTCAATTTTGGAAAGCAAATCATGATAGCCGTTTCTGATGATGAATTAAAAATTATCAAAGATATTTTGCAATCGAATGTTCCGGATTGTAAGGTAAAGGTTTTCGGTTCAAGAATTAAAGGTACTTTTAGGGAAAATTCCGATTTGGACTTAGCCATAGTCGGAAACGGTAAATTGGGTTTTTTAAAAATCGGCGAACTCAAGCTCTCTTTTGAAGAATCGGATTTGCCTTTCAGAGTCGATGTTTTAGACTACAATTCCATTTCGCAGAATTTCAGAAACATTATAGACAGGGATTTTCAAAATATTGTTTTCTAAACAAATTTTTCTATATTTATCCTTTACAAAAAGGAGTATTATATGCCAGCTATTCATTTGACGGAAGATGCTTTTAAGAAGGCGATTCAATCCAGCCAACCGGTTTTGGTAGATTTTTGGGCTCCGTGGTGCGGCCCTTGCATGGCTTTAGGCCCGGTAATAGATAAATTGAGCGACTTGTATAAAGACAAGGCTGTTGTGGGCAAAATAAATATAGACGAAGCCTCCCAATTGGTCGTAGAACTGGAAGTTAGCTCAATCCCCACGGTTAAGTTCTTTAAAAACGGACAAGAAATTGAAAGTTTGTCAGGAGCTTACCCCCAAAAGAAGTACCAGCAAATTTTGGAGGCGAATTTATAATGCCTGATAAACTTGAAGAACTTTTTCGTTTGCAAGAAACTTTAAATGATTTTGTTTTTTCAAAACAGGATCTGCGGGATAAGAACGGCAAGGTTCTAACGATGGCGGCTCTCAGAGAGCAAGCCCAAAGCGGAGAACCCCTCGGCTCAAACACGGAGGTTAACCAATGGCTTCGCAAATACTTGGAAGCCTTGACCGACGAGAGCAAAGAACTCGGCGAAGAATTGCTTTGGAAGTGGTGGAGCAAAGACAAGCTGGATATGCAGAACATAAGAGTGGAAATCGTAGATCAACTGCATTTTTGGTTATCACTGGCCATCACCGCAGGCATGGATGCGGAAAAAGTATTTGATATTTATTTGCAAAAAAACAAAGTAAACATAGAGCGGCAAAATACAGGCTACAGCAAGGACAACAAAAATGAAATGGATAATAAGGGGATTGCTTAGAGCATCATTAGGAGCCTTGCTTCTAATCTCTTGCTCCAAATCCGAATCCCAGGGCGGAAAGGGCGGACGCGGAGCGCAGACGGTTGCGGTAGAAGCGATTGTCGCAAAACAGGAGTTGTTGAGCAATTCTGTGCGTGGAGTTGGGATTTTGCAGCCTTCAAAAGAAGTGGATATTCAGGCGGAAATGACCGGCAAAGTTCAAACGGTTTATTTTAAAGATGGGAAAGATGTAAAAGCCGGTGAATATTTGGTAAAAATTGAAGACGCAAATTTAAAGGCGATAATGTCTAGAGCACATTCAAAATTGATATTGGTTAGAGGCACCACTAATAGAAAAAAACAACAGTTTGATGCCGGGGCAATATCCAACCAAGAATGGGAAGCCGCTTTGGCGGATTTGCGAATTGCGGAGGCCGATTCTGCGGAAGCCGCTGCAAATTTGCAAAAAACTTTAATTTGGGCACCCTTTAACGGAAAACTCGGTTTGGGCAAAATACATATCGGAGAAAGGCTCTCCGTTGGGGATCAGATTGTGAAAATTGTTCAAAAATACCCATTAAAGGTGGATTTTTCCGTTGCAGATAAATACGCTTCTGTTCTAAGCCCCGGCATGGAAGTAGAACTCCGCCGCGATGCGGTTAGTTATAAAGCGGTGATTGAAGCTTTGGAAAGTGCCCTAGACGGTTCAACCAGAACTTTGCAGGCAAGGGCGATTATAAGCGGAGAACCCGAGAAACTTGTTCCGGGCGCACCTCTTGAATTTTTGCTGGAACTCCCACCAAGACAATCCATGACCGTTCCGCCGGAAGCTATCGGAAGCGATGCCCTTGGCAGCAACGTGTATTTGTACAAAGGCGGCAAAGCCGAACTCACCCGTATAGAAATAGGTATCCGCCTTGTTGACAGAGTGGAAGTTTTGACCGGAATAAATATAGGCGATACCGTTTTGTGCGTAGGCGCATCTCCTGTTCGCCACGGGGGCGATGTGGAGATTAGCCGAATAAGGTGATCACTGCAACGCAGCGTCTTTTTTCAGAGCCTCTGCCTTATCCGTTTTTTCCCAGGTAAAGCGTGCTCCCTTGCGACCAAAATGCCCGTGCTTGGCCGTTATCTTATAACCGGGTTTTAGCAAATCCAAGGATTTAATTATGCCGGCAGGCTTTAGCTCAAAGTGCTTGCGGATAAGTGCTTCAAATTTGTGGTCACCTATTTTGCCGGTGCCGAATGTGTTTACATTCACGGAAACCGGTTCCGGGTAACCAATAGCATAGGCCAACTGAACTTCGCAACGCTTGGCAAGTTTTGCCGCCACTATGTTTTTTGCAACATAACGAGCCGCATAAGCCGCAGACCTATCAACCTTTGAAGGATCTTTGCCGCTAAATGCGCCACCACCGTGCCTGCCCATTCCACCATAGGTATCAACTATGATTTTACGGCCGGTCAAACCGCTATCGCCATGAGGCCCGCCTACAACAAATTTTCCGGTTGGGTTAATCAGATAACGGGTTTTTTTGTCCAAAAGTTTTGCCGGAATTGTATTTTTTATCAGTTTCTCAATAATCTCTTTTTTAATTTTTGCGTGGCTTACTTCGGGCGTGTGCTGGGTTGATATAACAACGGTATCTACACGTATAGGCTCATGGTTTTTATTGTATTCAACGGTAACTTGGCTCTTTGCATCGGGACGAAGCCATTTTAGCGTCCCCTTTTCTCTCAGTTCAACTATGTTTTCCATCAATCTGTGCGCAAGGAAAATTGGCAGCGGCATGAGTTCGGGAGTTTCATCAGAGGCATAACCGAACATCATTCCCTGATCGCCTGCGCCTTGCTCGGCGGTGTCTTTGCCCTCTGCAGCGGCAGCATTAACACCCTGCGCAATATCCGGGCTTTGCTTATCCAAGGCAACCATAACGGCGCAACTATCCGCATCAAAACCAATTCCCGCTTCCGTATAACCGATTTCCTTAATGGTATCTCTAACCACCCTTTGATAATCAACATTTGCCTTTGAAGTTATTTCACCTGCAACCACAACTAAGCCTGTGCTTACCAGAGTTTCACAGGCTACTCTGCTTTTAGGGTCTTGGGCGAGCATTGCGTCTAGGATGGCATCGGAAATTTGGTCTGCCACTTTGTCAGGATGACCGGGCGAAACAGCTTCTGATGTGAATAAATAATTGTGGGACATATAACCTCTCAATTTATGTGGAATAGTAAGATAGTAAAATTGTAGCTATTGGCGCAGCTAAATAAAAACTGTCCGCACGGTCTAAAACTCCGCCGTGCCCGGGGAAAACTTCACCGGAATCTTTTATTCCCGACCACCGCTTTAAAGCAGATATGAGCAAATCACCCAACTGCCCCACAACAGATATAATAAAAGCAAAGGCTACAGTTGTAATCAAAGGCATATCAAATACTGTGGGGCCAAAACCCGAGCGTGTCCAAATCCAGAACCAGAAAATTGCAAAAAGCGTTCCGCCTATTGCGCCTTCCCATGTTTTTTTGGGGCTTATTTGCGGAGAAAATTTGTGCTTGCCCAAAAATCTGCCGGCAAAATAAGCGGCCGAATCGCAAGCCCACAAAGTTGTCATAACGACCAAAAATTTAGAACACTCTTCCCATCCGCGCCCCCACTCAAACAGATCATAGCTCATTCCGCCCCAAAGCCCTATGTAAAGGGGACCCGCTATATGAAGCACCAGCCAAGGAAACAAATTTTTAACATCCACATAAGCAAAGGCTAAGGTTATGTAAAGCAGAATCACAACCGCTAATATATGCAACACATAAGCCTTATATTCACCGTCTAGCCAGGGCATTGTAAATATCACAACGCAAAGAGGCGAAAACACGCTTATAAACTTAGCTTTTTCGTTATAAGCGGCAGAAACCATCTTTGCCCACTCATAAACAGCAATCGCATTCAAACCCAAAACAAAAGCCCAGCGGGTATAGTCTCCATACCACAAAAGAAACGCCACAATTGGCATTGCCGTAAACGCAAAAATACAACGCTTTGCTAAATTGCTCATCACTGTTCCCTTTAACTATTGGGGGTAATATAGTAAGTTTTATTTACACCGCTAAACAGTCCAAAAACTTCTTCTTCCCCTTCCTTACCCATTTTGCGCTAGGCTTTTTAGCACGACGCTTGCGGAAGTCAAAGGTGAGCAAATAGCCCTCGCTTTTGTTTTTGGAGTTTAAGTATTCTATAAGCTGCTCATGGGCCTTTTCGTGTTTTTGCTCGCCGTGCCAGATTTTTAGTTCTACTATGAATTGCTCACTGCCGTAATCTATAATCAAATCCGTTCGCATTGAATTTCTCGTTTCGCTCTCTATATAGTAAAAACCTGTGCCATTTATAAAAGGTTTTATATAGGTTAAAAACAATAATCGGCATTCGCTCTCCAAAAACTTCTCTTTGGATTTATTGTATAATTCGTAATAATGCTGCATGAATTTCTTTATGCAAAGTTCCATGTTGAATTTGCCGTTTTTTACTATTTCTGAAACAATAGTTTTGGCTATGCCCTTTTGCGGGTTGGTGTCTTTCAAGGAAATAAAATACTCGCAAATAAATAGTTCAAAAATCTTGTTATGAATTGTCAGAACTCTACCTTCATTGGATAAAATTCCAAACATTACCCCCAAGCGTATTGCCGGATTAAAATGATTGTAAATAAAACTTTCGCCGGAAATGATTATGTTGTGCAATAAATTAAATAATTCTTCACTGCTTTCCATATTCTTGATTATATCGTCAAAAAGAGTGCTGTCTTCTTCCAATATAAGTTTAATCGCATTCAGAACCCCATTAAGAGTCCAGTCTTTTTTCAGTTTTTCATCTATAATTTTGCAAAGCCGAGAAACTAAATAAGGGTAGCCGCCGGTATAGGCTCTAATCTCTTCTGAGATTGCTTTTACATCCATTCCGGTTTTGTTGTCTTTTTCGTATTCGTCTAGCATGGTGGCTATTTCCGGCGAGGAAAAAGACATATCTATTTCAAATTCTGACGCTATGTTCCAAGGGGAGTTTATGCGCTTTTCACCATCATGTAATTGATGCGTTCCTGCTAAAACCATTTTCATTTTCAAATTCTTTATGTCGTAAACGCCTACAAGTATCACGCTGTGAAAAGTTGTGCCTGCACCATCATCTCTTTTTAAAAATTTATCTCGCAGTAATCCCAAAAATTTTAAAAATATCAAATTATTTGATGTTTTATCCGTTTCATCTATCATTAAAACTATTTTCTTATCTTTGCATATTTTATTTAAAAAACTACTAAGCAAATCAAAACTCGTAACAGAGTTATCTATCCAAGTTTCAGAACCGGGCAATTCTCTCTCGCTAAAATATTTTGAACATATATTAAGAAATCCTTGGCAAAAATTTTCGGCCGTTTCGAATACTCTATCATCTACACCCTCAAAACTGATTTTTATTACTGCGTATTCTTTAGATAAGTACCTTTCCAGAAAAGAAAGTGTGGTCGTTTTTCCATACTGCCTAGCACGGTTTATGGTAAAATACTGCCCCTTCTCAACCATTGCAGCAATTTGGCGGACTTTTTCGGAAATATCCACCATATAATGTTTACTAGGGGTGCAAAGCCCTGTTACATTAAATTCCCGCATAAGGGGAAGATAGAAATTTGATTAAATGTTTCCCGTGAAACATTCAACAGACCTTGGCATGGAGGCTCTGATATGTTTCACGGGAAACATTATTTTCTACATTCCCGTAATGCAATTAAATAAGTTGCGTTTTTATGCCATTTTTTTTCTGATTCTGCTTTTTTCGCAAAGTTTTGGGGCAAACGGCGTACGTTGTGGAACTATGCAGTTTGCGGAAAATTTTAAAAACGCTAAAATAAAACCTTTGGCTAAGCCGGGCTGCATCCCGGAAGATTATTATGATCCCCAAAATGTTTTAGAGACAAAAACTCAGCATTTTATTATATATTACACATTGCAAGGGGTGCATGCGGTCAAAACCAAAGCGTATATAGATTCCATAGCTAAGTATTTAGAGCAAGCCTACAAACTGCACAAAGATTCCCTAGGCATGAAAAGCATATCAGGTGTAAACCGAACTTACCATTACCAAAAAAATGTTCCCAATGATCTTTACCCTATTGAGATTTTGGACCTTGGGCTTTTGCGTGGCGCAGAAGGAGACTATGCGGAAACTTTTGGCATAACATTTGCCCAAGATGCGCCATGGAAAACCCAAATAGCCATAGAAAACGATTTTTTACAAGGAGCAGACTGTTCGGGCAACCCTTCTACAAAACCCTTTATATCCCCTCAAAAAGTGAATTATTCCGAAAAATGGGATTGGGCTTTAAAGGCGACGGTTTTTCACGAACTTTATCACGGTTTTCAGATGATGCAGCTCAATATATCTGAAAATAGAACTTTTTGGCTGGAAGCAAGTGCCGCCGGGGTAGAGGAAATAGGTGCTCCGGAAGTTAATGATTATATCAATTATCTTCCCTCGGTTTTCTATTATCCGGGAACATCCATGGAAAATAACAGCAATGGGGACTATGGCTATGCTGTATTATATTTGTTTTTATTTTCCGAATTGAACCCACGCTTTGATTCGGCGATATGGAGTTTTTTTTCGAGATATCCCAAAGAAAAATTTTCTGCGCAGTTGACAAGGCTTGTCGATTCACTTAGCCGCACCGGTAAAATTGATATAAGTTCGGAAGAATTATTTCATAAATACGCTTCGCAAGTCTTTTATTCAGGAAAAAGGGCTGAATTTTCACCAAATCAGCTTTATTGGAAAGATATGACGGAATGGCCGGAATGGAGGATAAACCCGAAGGCTCCTTTATCTTTGCCGGCAGGAGCTATTGATTTTATAACAAAATCAGGTGACGATGAGCCTCCAAATGTGGGACCTTTAGTAAAAATTAGTCCCTTGGATTACGGCAACTCTTCAGTCTGGGTTCTTTCTCGTTTGCTGGAAGACAACTCTACTGTTTTAGCTAAAGGCGTATTCGCTGCCTACCCCAACCCTTGGAACCCAAAGCTGCATCCAAAACTGCATTTCCAGAACACAGACAGCGCAGGCGTGGAAATTCGTTCCGCAAATGGTGCTTTACTTAAAAGATTAAATAAAAATTCAAAGGATTCGCAGGTTTGGCAACCTGAAAAAACACCGGCACCCGGAATTTTATATTACAGAACCCTGCCCTATGGCAAAAATAAAGTGCTGATTGTGGAGTATTAGGTAAATTAAGTAAAAAAAACTGCATTTTGCAAACATATGTTGACGCTTTTTTGAAATTAATTCTCTACATTACGACCCATGATGAAAATAGAAGATTCTTATTGCCTAATTCAGGCATTTAGGCATTTATTGTGCGAAGAACGTAAAAAGCGCGGACTTTCGCAGTTTGAGTTAGCTAAAAAAAGCGGGTTGACCAGACAAAGCATAGCTCTTTTCGAAAGCGGACAGCGAATTCCAACTTTTTTCTCCCTGTTTAGCCTAGCGAGAGGGTTTAACATACCCACGGTAAAGCTTGTAGCTTTATTTATGGAAAAACTCAATTTTTATGAGCAACAAGAAGAAAAACTTTTAGCCGCAGAGAGTAAAAAAATGAAGTGGTTCGCTTAGGGTGTAATTATTTTGGCACGCTTTTTGCAAGCCACCCCAACATGAAGCTTAACTCTCCAATTTTCAGCGGTTTACGGATTACGCTCCCCACTTTAGCGTTCCTTGTGGCTGCGGCTTTTTCCGCTCCGGCCTCCCTTTATGGAAATAACCTCTATACCGACAAAAAGGGCAAAAAGGCGGGAGATGTGGTTACCATTTTGATTATGGAAGCGGCCAAGGCCGGCAGCGACACCAGAACCGAAACGGAAAAGAAGAACAACATGAACATAGGGCAAGAGAAATCCTCCGGCAGCAAGCTCTTCAGTTGGCTGCCGAGTTTTGGCGTAAACGGCAATGCAAATATGAGCTACGACGGCAAAGGCGCAACCGCTCGCAATGGCGAATTGAAAGCTACGGTCACCGCTCGCATAACGGATGTTTTAGACAACGGGAATCTGTTAATTGAAGGTTCAAAAGTTGTTGCCATAAACGAAGAAGAAGAAATTTTAGAGGTTAGCGGTACCATAAGGGCAGATGACATAAATCCCGACAATACGGTTTATAGCTACAAAATAGCCGAAGCTGTTATTAGGTATTCGGGAAGCGGTTCAAATGCCGATGCTGCAAAACCGGGACTTTTAACAAGATTTTTTAATTGGATTTTTTAAATGAACCGAGCATAGCAAAAAAAAGGAGTTGGTATGCGAATAGACGAAGAAAAAGGATACAAAATAGGTTGGGTTGAAGTTGCCGCCCTTGTTAGTATTCTACTGGTAGTGCTGGCTTCTAAGGCAAGCGCAGCAAGAGTTAAGGACATGGCTACGCTGGAAGGTGTTTCCGAACAGCAGCTGGTTGGCTATGGACTTGTGGTGGGACTAGCCGGCACCGGCGATGGACCGAACACGCAATTCACCGTTCAATCTGTGGCAAATATGCTGCAAAAGATGGGAATTGTGGTCAATCCAAACGATTTGCGTTTGCGAAATGTGGCCGCTGTTATGGTAACCGCAAGTTTGCCGGCCTTCGTTAAACCCGGCAAAAAAATAGATGTTGCCATTTCCAGCCTTGGAGATGCCCGCTCTTTGGAAGGCGGAACTCTGCTCATGACTCCCTTGCAAGCCTCGGATGGAGAATATTATGCGCAGGCTCAAGGCTCAGTCAATTTGGGTGGTCTTTCTGCAAGGAGCGGACGCAACAGTTTTAAAAAAGGGCACCCGGTTTCGGGAAACCTCGCAAACGGCGCAGTTGTGCATAAGGAAATAGAAAGCACAAACTTAAAAACAGGAACGTTGCGCTGGACTCTTTCGGACCCGGACTTCACAAGTTCAGTAGCGATGGCAAATGCCATAAATCAAATTTTTCCCAACTCAGCAATAGCCGAAGATGCTTCCACCGTTTTGGTAAATGTGCCGGAATCCATGCGAAACGACTATATGTCTTTTATAGCCCGAGCCGAAAGCGCCGAGTTTGATCCTAACACAAATGCTAGAGTTGTGCTAAACGAAAAAACAGGGACAGTGGTGAGCGGAGCGAATGTTCAAATATCGGAAATAGCCGTATCTCACGGTAGCATTACCGTGCAGGTTGCAAATACCCAAACCGCAATCCCCCCGCCGCTTTTAGGCCCCGCGATGCTAACCAACAATCAGCAGTTGAACGTACAGGAGCCTCGCACGGAAACCCGGGTGATACCCACAATTAACAATGCCGGCCAGCTTGCGCAAGCCTTGAACAGCTTAGGAGTCTCACCCTTAGATATTATTTCAATTTTCCAAGCAATTAAAAAGGCCGGAGCTTTGCACGCAGAATTGGTGATTATGTAGTAGTGGGGAGTCTACTCCCCAGTGCCGACTTAAATCAAGGAAAAAAGTGATATATTCAGGAAAAATCATCAAAAATACCATTTTATTTTATTAATGAAGATAAAACCTGCTTTTTTTCAAGAAAAAATATACGTTCTATATAGTTATCTATTTCGAGGTTTTTTATGAAAACAGTTTCTTTCGTTTTGTTATCTTTAGCAACAACCGTATTTTTGTCTTGTAACTTTACCCCAGAGCAAAGCCAGGATTGTGCGACCTCTGCTACTATTGCATCCAAAATCGCTGCAAAAGAGCTTGATTCGAGTTGTAAAAGCGAAGGAAAAAAATTGGTTTCTATTTTGGACATACAACCGAAAGAAGAAATTGACTGGGATTATGTTTACAGCCATTTGCCTGGATATATACCAGGCTCTGGATACGTTCCGGAAAGCGGAATTTCTACGCCGAGTGGTTCTGCTTACAATGTAAATGGCATAGATATGACCCAAGAAGAATATGATGTTTATAAAGCAGAGTATTGGAGAAAATACGGAGAAGAGCTTAGTAAAGACAGAAAAAGAGATTTACCTATTCCGTGTGTTGCCAGTGACGATGTACTAACTTGGACAGCATGGCTAACAGATGGAGAAATTGCGGAATTAAAGGAAAAATATGATGGGCTTACTATTGAAGATATTAAAGATTATGATTATGAGGATATTCCTTTTGTTATAACTCCCGGTTACAATGGTAGTGAGGAAAATGAATCAGATTATGGTTCAGACTATGGTTGTCACTGATGACTTTTTAATAGGTTTCACAATTTTAACTTTGGAGATTTCATGAAAAAATCAATCGCCCTTTTTATAATTTCCTTATTTTGCCTTTGGCAAAATATTTATTCTCAATCTTTATCTAAAGAGGATAAAATTTATTATTCTCCTCCTTATGATAATACCATTAATAAGGTAAGCCCCGAAGTGGAAAAATGGATGAGAGAGGAGTTATCTAAATCTTATAATCCTAAATTTATAGAGATGAAAACGGATGTCAAAGGCAGGGTAAAAAATATTGGTTTAAACGCTAATAAAACAAAATATAAATCAGTTACCGAACCTAAGCAAAAGAGAAAAATAGTCATTTCCGATATGCATATTAATGAGGTTGAGATTGAGCCTGCTTATGCTAGCCATGTTTGTTATGCGGAAAGATGTATTTATGCTTACAATGGTAAAGAAATGACAGAAAAAGAGTACATATCTGTTATGGATGAGCGAAATAGCAAATTAGATAGTCAGAAAAAAGGTAAAAGGCATTTGTTTATTCCAGGTGTAATCTCTTCTGGTGACGACCGTAATTGGATAGCTTTAATGACGGCGGAAGAGATTTCCCAATTGTTGAAAAATTATAAAGAACTTGCAATTGAAGATTACAGAGAACTTGTTCCGTCTGCTGATATAATACCTGTTTTGAATAAATTATGGTTATATAATGATGCGTTTAGGGATTGCTAACTAAATATACTTACTAAGGATAAAATTTTCTATATTCTCAGTGTTTTCATTAAAGGAGCTCAAAAATGGAATGCAGACACTGCGGAAGCGTTAATTTGATAAAGTCCGGCATAGTGCAAGGCAAACAGCGCCACAAATGCAAGGAGTGCGGGAAAACCACCAGGCAAAACGACGGGCGGGTCAAGTATTCGCCGGACAAGAAGCTCAGGGTGCTCAAAATGTACCTGGAAAATGCGGGCATAAGGTCCATAGAGAGGCTTGAGGGCGTTCCCAACCCGCTGATAATAAGATGGATACGCAATTCCGCCGCGCTCATATCCGACCTGCTCAAGCCGTCCGCGCCTGTGGAGAAGCTGGAAGACGTGGAGATAATGGAAATGGACGAGCTGTACAGCTTCATAAAAAAAAACGGGACAGAATCTACGTATGGACAGCTGCGGATAGGGACGAAGGTAGGGTTGTTGATTTTGAGGTCTCCAGAAGCCTAGAGCTGCCGGCTTGCCAGAGGCTCGCCGGCCGCCTCGCGAAGAAGTTCAATATAAGGTACCTTTGCACGGACGGGAACTACGCCTACGACAAAATCAGCATTGCCAGCCGCCATGTAGTCGGGAAGTCCGAGACCTGCTTCGTGGAGAGCATGAACGCCAGAATCAGGCGCAAGCTGGCGAGGTTCAACCGCAGGACCTGCCGCTACTCGAAAGCCTTTGACATGGTGGTGGCGTCGCTCACCCTGCTGTTCAATGAAAATCTTATTCCAAGTATATTTAGTTAGCAGCCCCTGCGTTTATAGGTGGATATAAAGGTAATGGTATAGGTATTTACGTTATGGAACCCAGTTGCAGGGATACTAATGTTCCTATAGTTAATATTAGTAAATATACAAGTTATTGTTCTGGTGGTAGTAATTTTTCTGCCTATCATCATAGTTGGGTTGTAAATGTTTTACAATATGCAGCCCCTTTGGCTCATATTTATGGATTTTCTACTAATGGAAGTTATTCAGATACTTCTTATTCTCCTCATCCGCCAAATCCTTTTTCTTATTCCCCTCCTATGGAAATTGGTAATCATAGTTATGGATATATTACTCTAGATGGTACGTATGCTGTTTATGATGCTGCTATGGATAATTATATTTATGAACATGGTGTAATAAATTTTGTGGCAGCAGGTAATATAGCAATCCTAGATCCAACCCCTTTTGTCATGTCTCCTGGTAAAGCTGTGAATGCCATAACAGTTGGTGCGGTTGAGCCAGCTACAATGAATTACGCTTCTTATTCAAAATGGAAAAATTCTTATGTTGGCAACAATAAACCCGAAGTAGGTATGTATACTGATTTATATATGGGAAATTATAGTTCTGGCGAGACTTTTAATGGAACTAGTGCTGCTACTCCTCTTTTAGCAGGTTTGACTGCGGATTATATGCAAGCCGATGTTTTCACTAAAAGACATCCCGAAGTATATAAAGCTCATTTAATAACTCACGGTTCATCATTTATAGCAAATTCTAATTCGTTTGATGCGGATAATACTTCTAAAGCAGGAAGATATATATCGGATTGGCAGGATATTTCTTGGAGCAATACAAGGAGATATTGGGAAGGCAATAATTCTAGTTTTTTTAATTATAATAATGAATTTAGTATTACAGAAAATTCAGTACCCGTAGTTCTTGGTAAAACCTATAAAATATCCATATCATGGCTTTCTACTGGTAGCTATGTTTATAATTATGGTTTGATACCACAAGATCTTGATTTGTATGTTTATCAAGATGGAAGATTAATAGCAGTATCTACGTCCGCTTATAATCCTTATGAGGCCGTTGAATTTATTGCGCAGTCTAATAGCCCTTTTGTTGTTAAAATTGTAAGAGACCGCAATTCTTCTACTAATGAAAGGGTTAAAATAGGATACTGTTATAAATGGGATTATATATAGTTCAAGAAAATTGTAGGGGCAAGCAAGCTATACAGCGGCCTTGTCTAGGCCAAGAAAAGGCCGGAGCTTTGCACGCAGAATTGGTGATTATGTAGCACTCACTCTAAAATATTTCCTCTTGCCAACCTTTACTATTATTTCGGAGCTTGTGGAAATTTCTTCGTTTGGGTTTGCTGCAATATTGCCGTTTATCCTAACGCCGTTGTTTTGAATCATGCGGCGTGCTTCGCCTTTGCTGGCAAAGGCTCCGATTGAAACCAGTAAATCCAAGATTCCATAATTGCCGGCTGCTAATTTTATTTCGGGTGTATCGCTTGGCAATTCATTGCCGCTGTGAACAGCTTTTTCTCTTTCCGCCGCTTCTTCTGCCACCGCAGAATCATAGTACTGGGAAACTATGTCCAATGCCAAAATTCGCTTTGCTTGCAAGATATCTTTTTTTATCAGTTCATCATATTCGCTTTTTGGCTTAACGGTTAAAAGTTCAAACCAGCTCTCTGCAAGGCTATCTGCTATGTTGTAAACTTTATGGAACATGGTGTCTGCGCTTTCGTTTACACCGACATAATTTCCTAAAGATTTGCTCATTTTTTGTTCGCCGTCTGTGCCAAGGAGAATGGGCATAAACAAACCTATTTGCGGTTCCATGCCTTCTCGCTGTTGCAAATCCCTGCCACGCAGAACATTGAATTTTTGGTCCGTGCCGCCTATTTCTATATCGCTTTTTATTGCAATGCTGTCGTAGCCTTGCATTAGAGGGTAAAGAAATTCGTGGGCACTTATAGGCTGTCCGTTTGTGTAGCGATTTTTAAAATCTTCTCTTTCCAGCATTTGCGCAACGGTTATGCTGCCGGCAAGTTCCGTAACTTTTTGAAAAGACATTTTTGAAAACCAATCGCCATTGTAATGAATTTCCGTTTGTTCTCTGCTCACAATTTTAAAAAACTGCTCTTGGTATTCCTTTGCATTTTCCATAACCTGCTCATGGCTTAATCGAGGTCGCGTTGTATTGCGGCCGCTTGGGTCTCCAATCATGGCCGTGTAATCGCCTACAATTAAGACAGCTTGGTGACCAAGGTCTTGGAACTGCCGCAGTTTTCGCATAACCACCGTGTGCCCAAAGTGGACATCCGGCGCAGTTGGGTCAACGCCAAACTTTATGCGAAGCGGGATCCCGGTGTCTATAGACTTCTGAATCTTTTTAGCAAGTTCTTCTTGCGGAACTACTTCATGCACTCCGCGCATAAGCACGGACATTTGCTCTTTTAATGTGGGAAAATTCATGCCCGCAATTTAGTAATGCACACAGCGAAGGTAAGCCATATCCATATCTTTTGGCCAAAAATGATTTCTAACCTCTGTATCGGAAGCAATAATGCTCCAGTAGTAGGCTTCATAACCGGTTTGACTTTCTACCCACCAATAGCTCTCGCTATCTTCATCATAGGACTCATCACCCCAATAATACGCCCAACCGCCCGGCAACGCATTAAACCCGTAATTATCGGTTCCATTGCCATTCCCGCTCCAACCGGTTTTAGATTTAAGCCTACCGGCCGCAATAGCACTTCCGCCGGCATAATCAACCAATGTTTGCCAGTCTTGCGAGCGTGGAATAGCAAATCCGTTTGGACATAAAGCACCCCATAAACCCTCATGGCTCGGCGGGCAATTTTGCGAAGTAAGATTACATTCAGGAGGCAAACCCATCGCTGTAGCCCAATCATAAAGACGTCCGTATTTTGCGCAGTTTGCAGGGTCTTTATCATAGCACTGGCTGTTCATTTCTATTGTTTCAGGATCATAATTCAAATTTTCTGCCATCCACACTTGATTGCCTATCTGAACTATTTTATATGTTTTGCTATCTCTATAATCTCTTATGGTACCGGTAATAGCTCCGTTTTCTTGGCATTCCATTCTAGGCAAAGGATCTCTTATTTTATTTTCACCAGAGCCTTCTTGCCTGCATCTGAGCAGACTTTCATAAACACAAATTCCACGTGTTTCATCATTAATGCATTTTGGGTATAACTTACCATCAAAACAACCTTCTTCATAAGGATCATAATCTTCGTCATCGCATAACGGATAGAGTTGCTCTTCAAAACAGAAATTGGTTGTATTGTCGTACTCCGCTCCATTGCAACAGTAATTTCCCTCGCAAACCGAATTCCCGCTAGAACTGCTGTTTCCGCCACTGGAGCTGCTGTTTTCATCGCCACTTGAACTGCTTTCCCCACCGCTGCTGGAACTGCTGTTTCCACCGTCGCTTGAACTGCTTCCGCCTGAAGATGAAGAATCATCGGAAGGCACAACTCCAACCTCTCCGCAAGCAAAGACAAGCAATGCCAAAACCGCAAACAATAAGCCGAATTTCATATATATATAATATACAAACCTAAGCATATGGACACAATCAAAGCAAACGCAATTTGCACTATCCAAAGAATACGTGAAATTTTATAGGCTTTTTGCCTTTTTACGCTCCAAGGGGGCGGTTCATTTTTTTCTTTTTGCTGTTGGTTTTTCTGCTCTATCACTCTCGCCTCCCTCAATATCAAAAAACTCCGGGGTTAAAATCCCGCTCTTGCAAAATACCATCGCACGCTCAATCGCATTTTCAAGCTGGCGAATATTGCCCGGCCATACTTGCTTTTGAAGCATCGCTATTGTCTCCTCGCTCGCCTCTTCCACAGCATAACCGTTTTCCTCGTTGAATTTGCCTATAAAATAATTCAATAAGTCCGGAATATCTTCCGTGCGTTCCCTCAAAGGCGAGATATTTACGGGCACAACGCTTAAACGGTAATATAAATCTTCCCTGAAATTTCCGCCTTCCACCTCTTTTTTCAAATCTCTGTTCGTTGTGCAAATTATGCGAACATCAACTTTTATCTCATCGTCCCCGCCAATGCGAACAATCACCCGCTCCTGCAAAACACGCAAAAGCTTGCTTTGGGCAGCGAGCGGCATTTCGCCGATTTCGTCCAATAGAAGAGAACCTCCGTCTGCAAGCTCAAATTTGCCGCGTCTTGTTTTTAAGGCCCCAGTAAAAGCACCTTTTTCGTGCCCAAAAAGCTCGCTTTCTATTAAGGATTCCGGGAGCGCAGCGCAATTTATTTTAATAAAGGGAGCGCCAGCTCTTAAACTCTGGTAATGCACGGCTCGTGCCAAAACCTCCTTTCCAACTCCCGATTCGCCTGTTATTAGAACCGAAGCGTTTGTGGGGGCAACCGTCTCTACAAATTTATTCAAAGCCAGAAATTTTTCGCCACGCCCGATGAAATTCTTTTCGCACAATTTTTTTCTCAAAGCGGAATTTTCCGTTCTGTATTTGTATTTATCGAGCACCATGGCAACGGCGTGTTCTATAATATCTGCTTGAAGGTCTTTTTTCTCTATATAGTGGTCAGCACCGCTTTGCAGGGCTTCCACCGCCGTTTCAATGGAACCGTAGGCGGTCATCATCAAAAACGGTTGCGAAGGCCTTTCTTTTTTCACCGCCTTCAATAAATCCAAACCGGTCATGCCCGGCATTTTATAATCCGAAATTATCAAATCGGGATTTACAAGCGAAATCTGTTCCAGAGCTATCTGCGAATTTGCCGCAACCGTGCAACGATGCCCATTAAGCTCAAGGATATCCGCCACCGCATCGCGTACAATCTCTTCATCATCAACAATCAGGATTTTTGCCATTAGGCTTAATATAATAAAATTTAAAGTATCGAAGTAAGTCGTAATATTTTTACTACTTTGCGCCTGATGAAAAATGAAATTGTCTTATATCGCCCTAACAAGCTTGCCGAACATATTGAGGTAAGAATTGATGAGGAAACTGTCTGGCTTAACCGCCAGCAGATAGCGGTACTTTTTGGCAGAGATGTAAAAACCATCGGCAAGCACATCAACAATGTTTTTTCGGAAGGGGAATTGGCTCAAGAAGTGGCTGTCGCAAAATTTGCGACAACCACTCAGCATGGCGCAATCAAAGGGAAAACGCAGACTGGCAAAAAATGGTTTGCCTTTTCCAAAATGGACAAAAATTCCGTAGAGAATATTATTAATTCAATTCCGGTATGAGAGGAAGCGACTGACCGATAATAATTCCCCCCGCCCCCTCCGGCAAATTCTTTCCATCGGGGGCATCGGGGTTGTGCCGCTACTTCAGCTACCCTTCCGCATCAACCACACAACGCACAGACATTAAGTTTGACACATTGCCGAGGAGCCAGAGTGCGGAATTTTGGTCGAAACTCATGAACCGGTAGTAGGGTAAGAGATCGATGTTCTCATCGACCTCGAACCCTGAACCAGTCCACCAGTAACCGATGTTGCCGACAGCTTCAAAGCCATCGGAGCCACCGACGCCACCCGGGAGGGCGGAAAACCCGTACTTGTCCGTGCCATTGCCGCTGCTATTCCAGCCGCTGGACGCTTTCAAATGCCTGCCGGCCGTATAGCTGTCGTAAATATCACCGGAGCCTTCGCCGCCATTCTGCTCATCCACCCAGCGTAAAAGCTCATCCCAGTCATTATTGGTCGGCAAACGCCATCCATCGGGGCAAGCAAACACAATAGCAGCTACCCAATCATACAAGCGACCGTATTTTGTACAGTTGGAAGAGTTGTTATTATAGCATACATCATCAGTATAATCTGGAATATCGTAATTCAAATTCTCCGCCATCCACCAAGTTTGCCCATTATTTATAGACACGGCCTTGTATGTTTTATTGTCTCGGTCATCGGTAAACTCTATTATGTTAGAGCCACCCACGCTGGACGATGAACCACCGCCGCCAGACGAATTGTCCTGCAAACAACGAACAGAGAACAAGTTAGACGACTTGTTCTCCTGGTTAATCCCGAGGCCCCCAACCCCTGTCAAAGAACCGGGCATATAGTAATCGTAGGCAATGTTATTGTTTAAACCATTCGTGGCAGTCCACCAGTTGCCCTGGGAGCCGACTCTGGAAAAACTGCCAGAGGTTCCGCCTTTACCACCCGGGAGGGCGGAAAACCCATAATCGTCTGTGCCTGGGCCAGCATCTATAGCACCTGATGTCCAACCGCTCACATTAGCTCTCAATTTGGTTCCTGCCGGATTTGAACCGCCATCGATTGTCACTGAACCGCCAACGGCTCTTATTAACTCTTCCCAATCCGCTTTTTTGGGCAAAGACCAGCCAGCCGGACAGGCTTCCATTGCCGTCGCCCAGTCGTACAAGCGGCCGTATTTTGCACAGTTGTCAGGGTTGTTATCATAGCATACATCTGTAGCATTATTCGGAACATCGTAATTCAAATTCTCCGCCATCCAAGTTTTGCCGTCTATTACAACGCTCCTGTAAGTTTTGTTGTCCCGGCTATCGGTAAATGAACCGTACTGGATGTTGGGGTTAAAATGGTCGCCGCCGCTGGGCGAGGAGTTGTTGTTGCTGCCTACGCTGGACGATGAACCGCCCCCGCCGTTGCCAGACGAACTGGAACCGCCGTCATCGTCATTGACCGACGAGCAGGAAAGGGTGAATGCCATAGCCGCAACTGCGACCGCCAATAGAAAACCTTTTGTTTTGCTCATAAATAACCTCCTTTGGTTATTCCCCGCTGATTTACCTTGCCAAACCTTTGGGGACACAGTCTTTGGCAAAGTTCGTGCCATTGTTGGCACAGTTTTTTGTATCAGTCCTTCACGCAACGAACAGAGTGCAAGTAGCTCTTATTGTGGCTGCCGTAGCTGGCGTCCTCGTCGGAGGTCATGCCTCGTTGGTAGGCTTTGCCGTTGCCGTCCTCCGTGGAGCTCCACCAGTAGCCGATGTCGCCGGCACTGTAGAACTTGCCATCGGACTCGCAGAGACCCCCCGGAAGGGCAGAAAACCCGTAATTGTCTGTTCCATTGCCGCCGTTCCAGCCACTTCTAGCCTTCAATTTTGCTCCCGCCATAATCGCCGCAGTCGAACCGCTGACAGCTGTCATTAACGCATCCCACTCCGCATTGCTTGGCAAATGCCAACCAGTGGGGCAAACCTTTTTAGCCGTTGCCCAATCATATAAGCGACCGTATTTTACACAGTTGGCTGAATTGTTATCGTAGCATTTGCTGCCTTCAGCGGCGTAATCCAAATTCTCCGCCATCCAAGTTTTGCC
>LIUG01000009.1:0-224 GCA_001462245.1 Candidatus Fibrimonas termitidis | reverse complement strand
ATTCTCCGCCATCCAAGTTTTGCCACCTATAACCACGGTTTTATAGTTATTAATATCCTTTCCTTTGCCACCACCACCATCCGGCAGGCAGGAAGTTAAAAGGATTAATAGGATGTGAAAAAGGTTTTTGAAACCCTGTTTAGGCTTATTCATTGGATATCTCCCGTTGTAGAAAGTGTTTAAAAAATCGCTGTAAACCCTTGAAACATAAGGAATTACATGGG
>LIUG01000008.1 GCA_001462245.1 Candidatus Fibrimonas termitidis | reverse complement strand
GAATAAGGAGAAAAGAATGAAAAAGATTATTTTGTTGGTTTTATCGTTTGTATTAATAACCGGAATATCCTGTTCAAAAAAATCAATTGATTTAACGAAAATCATGGGTCCAGAAGAGTTTGAAGATCAAAATGAATCAATAGCATATAAATACAAAATAATCTCTTGTGATGGAAAATTTCTTGGAAATCTAGGAAGAGAATATTTCATTAATTCTGTATATAACTCGAATGGAAGATATGGATCATCCAAGGAAGAATATTCCCTAAGAAATAAAAATGGTATATATGGTGATGGCTATTCTTCAAAAAGTCCATTTAATTTTTTTGCCACAGAACTCCCGAAAATTTATGATAGAGAAGGAAATTGTTATGGAGCATTATCTATTAATAAAGATGCTCCAGGAGTAACTGATTTTTCTTATGAAACAACATTAATATTAAAATGGTTAATAGATGAATCTAACAAACTAAATAATTAAGTAAAATAATATATTTTAACTAAAGAGGAGAAAAGAAAAGGCTTGAATTTATATTTATGTGTCGTAAGTGGTTGTTTTCCAGGGAGAAAAAATGATAAATCAGGTTTTTAATGCATTATTTGCTGTAATAGAGATATTGATGCTATATGGTATCTTGTTGGTAGGGTTATTGCCGATAATAATAATCGATCACTTTTGTTATAAAAAAGAAGATGCGGTAGTCGAAGATATTTATTCTGATTTATCTAAGCCGGAAAGATTTTTAACTGATGTTTTGGTTATATCAGAGGCAGCATTTGAGTGGCCAATATGGTTATTCTATTTTATCAGAAGAAGATTTGGCGGGGTGTTTTAATTCCGTTACGTTTTGCCGCTTTCGGGCATTACTATTAATACATTGCGTTTATTGTTATAATGCGATAAAATTTCCATGTTACCGGTAATTTAGGAAGAATTTATGAACGACGAAAAAACCATAGAGGAACTTACCCAGGCGATACAGAATGATCCCAATAACGCTCAAGCGTATGTCGACCGTGGTATAGCATATTACGAAAAGGGCGACTATGACCGTGCCATAGAGGACTATGATCGGGCGATACAGATTGACCCCAATTTTGCTAAGGCGTATTCCAACCGTGGTGTAGTGTATAACGAAAAGGGCGACCATGACCGGGCCATAGAGGACTATGATCAGGCAATCAAACTTGACCCCAATAACGCTAAAGCGTATGTCAACCGTGGTGTAGCGTATTACGAAAAGGGCGAGCATGACCGGGCTATTGAGGATTATACTCAGGCGATCAGTCTTGATTCCAATTATGCTTTTGCGTATAACAACCGCGGCAGTGCGTATTACGGAAAGGGCGAGCATGACCGTGCCATAGAGGACTATACTCAGGCAATACAGATTGACCCCAATTATGCCCTTGCGTATTACAACCTTGGTTTAGTGTATGGCGACAAGGGCGACCATGACCGGGCTATAGAGGACTATACTCAGGCAATCAGCCTCGATCCAAATTATGTTAATGCGTATAACAACCGTGGCAATGTGTATGCCAACAAGGAGGATTATGACCGGGCTATAGAGGACTGTAATCAGGCAATCAGCCTCGATCCAAATTATGTTAATGCGTATATCAACCGTGGCCATGCGTATGCCAACAAGGAGGATTATGACCGGGCTATAGAGGACTATAATCAGGCAATCAGGCTCGATCCAAAAAATGCTTGGGCGTATGTTGACCGGGGCATTGCGTATGGAGAAAAGGGTGACTATGACCGGGCTATAAAGGACTATAATCGGGCAATCAAGCTCGACCCCAATGATGCTCTTGCGTATGCCAACCGCGGCTATGCGTATTCCGAAAAGGACAACTTTGTCCGGGCTATGGATGATTATACTCAGGCGATTATGCTTGACCCCAATGATGCCTATTCGTATGCCCACCGCGGCTATGCGTATTCCAGAGAAGTAGACAAATGGGTTAACAAAATCTTAACTAACCCCAAGGCGTTTAAGAAACTGCCAATAGCGCTGGCCACAGAAGAGTTCTGCCTGGAGGTGGTGCGAGAAGATGGCGCGACACTGCAATACGTGCCCGAAGCTCTGAAGACGGAAGCCGTATGCCTTGCGGCAGTGCAACAAAAAGGCGGGGCGCTGCAGTACGTGCCCGAAGCTCTGCAAGCAAGCGTGAAAGCGGCTTGTGGTCAGGGAAATGCGGATGGGCAAAAAAAGAAAGTCAGGCAAAAGGCCATAGAGGACTTCGATGAGGCGATCAGACTCGATCCCAATTGCACCTATGCGTATCTCCGGCGCGGCGTTATATATTATATCGACAACGACGATCTTGACCGGGCTATAGAGGATTTGACTCAGGTGCTCAAGCTCGAACCCAATTATACAAACGTGTGTCACCGGCGCATAGATCTATATGAAGAAAAAGGCGACCTTGACGGGGTCATAGAGGCGTATACTCAGATGCTAGGGCTCGAACCCGGTAATACCGGGACGTATTTAAGCCGCGGCGATACATATGCTAAGAAGGGCGACCTTGACCGTGCTATGGAGGATTATACTCAGATACTAAGGCTCGAGCCCGATAATACCGGGGCGTATCACGGGCGCGGCGATGTGTATGCAAAAAAAGGCGACATTGACCGGGCAGCAGAGGAGTATAATCGGATAATAAAGCTCGATCCAAGTGATAACTCGGCGTATCTCAAGCTGTTAAAGTTGTATTGTTCAGAAACTGAGGAGTATATTGATGGAACGAACTGAAGAAATTATCACAGAAAAAGCTAGATTAAGAAAATTAATGGCATTTACAGAAAAGAAAGGCGGTATTAAAGTAGATAAGGTATCAGAATGAGCATATATGACGATGTCAGTCATTAACTATTTTATACTCAACGGCTCTTTGATTTTTCCACTGTTCGTATTTTTTCAAGTCCTGTCCTATACCTTTAAGACACAAGGCAAGCACTGCGGCATCGTCCATTAAACCAAGTACCGGTATAAAGTCGGGGATTAAATCTATGGGGCTAAAGACATACAGCAACGCGCCAATAATAGCGGCTATTGTTGTCCAGGGTATTTCCCTGTATTTCCCATTCGCGTAATCCTTTATTATGGAAAAGAAAAGTTTTATGTTATGCGCAAATTTTTCCAGCGGACCGTGCGCCTTTTTTAGAATTTCCTTTTCTTTTTCCAAAACTCCGGAAATATCATCTTCCGTTACATTTTTTGTGTATTTGTCAAATTCTTCTTCCGCCTGTTCATTGGTAAATTCCGCCATGATTCTCCTCCTTTTCACCACCTCTCCAGACAACATCCAAGCCCATTCCTCTGCAGAGGCTTTCGTAATTTGCCTTGAAATTCTTTTTTGCATACTCAAAATTGGGCTGACCGTTTTCAATAATTTTTGGGCCTAATTCTTTTTGCAATTCGTTGATGGCTAGAAGGACATATTTCGCTTCCTCGTTGCTTATCACCAACATATTACTTTTGAATGTTCCTTTATGTTCAAAATTCTCTAACTTTGAGTCAAGCAACTCTATGACTATCATTGATTCATCAACGTATATGGTATTATCAATCCGTTCAGGCTTGATCAAATCCGGATTTTTAACGCCCAACTTTATAAACGTATCATACTCTATAAGATAGTAAACTTTGCCTATATTAAGTCGCCACCATTCAAATTTGTCTACTTGTATTACAGCTACATTTTTTGGATAAAATATCTCCAGAGATACAATCTCGAATTTAGGGATAAGAGTCTCCTGCCCTACAGTGACAGTTGTAGATCCGAGTTTAGATCCTCCAAAATGCTTTGATAAGAAGTCAATTAAATTACCACCCAAAACTTTTTGAGCGACATTAATCAATACCAGCACGACAACGACCATTACAACCAGTTTAAAGAATGTTCTCATTTAAAAACTCCTTGACCTTAAAATAGAAAAGTTGTCTTGTTCGGGAACCAATCTGGTTCCCGAACAACACTGGTACGCAGTTTCTCAACAGCCTCGCATAATAAGCACGATGACAACAACTACTGCAGCTATAATCCCAACAACAGGCATAAACTCCTCCTTTCTATGATTTGCCTTTCAAAGTTTCCGTGATCACCTGCTTCTGATGATTTTTTCGGCCTCTCTTATCAAGAGATTCCCGCCATTATGCGGCAAACCACCAGGTTCATCTGTTGTTTCATCTATGGAATCTGTACCTGAGTGTAATTTACCCGATGCAAGCAGATCGAGGGTATGTCCATCGACATTTTCATGCCATACCATTGCGTCCACGGAATACCAGGGCGCTTGCTTCAATACTTCTTCAAATTCGGCCACATCATTTGTGTTAGGCGCGTCTTTTGGCGAAATGTTGTAAATTCTTTGAGCAAGATCAACGGCTTTTCCGGCGTCTTCTTCGCTTAATTCCTGGTTGTCTATTGCCGTTGCAAGATCCGCAAGCCTAAAGCAGCCAGGTCTTCCGTATTGATCTTTTTCCCGTCTATTACTGGGAAAGATTTTAACCCCAAGCGTTCTGCGGACATCAACTGTATAAAAGGCAAAGTCTCTCATGGTTTTGATATAACCAAGACTGCGATATCCGATATATTGGCTTTCAACAGTTTTCTTTCCCTCTTTAAGCTCCTGAAAATTTTCCGCTACACGCAGCCTGTTGGGATTGCGGTCATACAGCTTTGCTTGGGCCCTTTTACCGACTGTATTCCTGTCTCCTTGACCACCCTCAACACCTTCATCAGCAAGGTTCTGTTTGTAAACTTCCCTAAGAAACTCCGTCTGCTCATCACAGTATTTTTTCCACGCCTCATCAATTTTTTCGGGCAGGGATTTTGTACCTGATCCGCCGTATTTTTCTTTCATGGTTTCGATTTCTGCCTCTTTCAAACCCATTTCCCGCAACATTTGTATTGCTTCCGGCGGCAAGTCCTTCTTTTCCTTGTTTCCCCCAAGAAGTAAGAGGAGCAATCCCAAAATAGCAAACGCGATACCGAGTATAAGCATCAGCTTATCAATAAACGGACGGCAATCGATAACAACAGGATCTTTACCTTCTTTGCCTGGAATTTCAGGGCCAGGTATCACTGTGATTCGCGTTGCCGTTACCTTCACGTATCTGTGAGGCCGCTGTTCTTCTTCGATAGGTCTATTCTTTGCAGCAGGGTTTCGCGGAGGATCATTAAACTGCGCGGTGATACCTCTTTTGTCCAGTCTGTCTTTTAATTTGTCTCTTATGAATATTCCCCTGTTTTCTGAAACATCTTCCGGTACAAGGCTATTTTCTGCATACGCTGCAAAACCTTGAACAACAATTTTTAGTTTGTCTTTCTCACCAAGATTTACAGCCTTTAGCTCATCTGCCAGCTTGTCAAGATCGCTGTCCGATGTTCTATTATCAAACGTATTAGAAAGATTTCGCCAAAAGTAGAAAGTATCTGTATTCAGCTTCACTTCTTCTTCTTTTTCTGTATCCGGACCTTTTGTCCCGGGTTCTGGCGGCCAGCCTGGATCTACTTTAGGGTAGCATTGCCTAAGAAGCAATAAAATCAAAATTGCCACGGCCAACAGTACCATTATGGTTATGATTGGTTTGCGGTTCTTTTTTCCTGAAGATGCCATGATTCCCCCTTAATTGAATACACCCTAATACGACTGGTCTATCGTATAATGCGTGATCAACGCTTTTTCTCAAAATTTCTGCAAAAATTCCCGAAAATTTGCACATTTTCTGTGTAAAAAACGGAAAACTGATTATATTTATCACAGTAATAGGTTAGTGTCAAGCGAAAAAGGAAAAAAATGTGAAAAAATTCAAAAAAATTGTCAAAAACCGACATTTTGGGCTCTTTTGAACGGCGTCCATCCGGGAAATACTGTCCTTAGCCCTCACTTAACAAGCGCTTAAACTCGTCTATGCAGGATTTTAACTCCTTTGCCGTCTTGTCGGTCAATTCTATCTCATTGGCCTTCTGATCCCTCATTTCTTTGATCTTTTTTAGGTTTTCGTCGATTATCTGTTCCTTGCATTTACGGTATTCATCCTTGAATTGCTGTTTAACAGAATCGGCCTGCTCGTCAAATTCGGCTAATACATTTTTCCGGTGCTCTTGTTCTTTCTTCTCCCGTTGGCTTGTATCACGTGTAGCTAGTAAATCTAATGCAATTGCAAGGAGGGCCATTAGAGGTCCTAATGCCTTGGTAAAATTGCCGATGCCCCTCGCTATATTGGTAGCCTGCCAGGGCTTAAAAAATTTAAGCAAGCCTCCTAGCGCAAGTGAACCCTTTCTGGCATTAGAAAATATGGTGTTAAGCATTCCAACATTTACCGCAGTATCATTATTTATAATACTACCGGAACTTATTTTCCCGGACTTTATTTGGTGATAATTCCAATTCCGTACAAGCTCGCTTTTTGATATCTGCACCAAATCGTTGTTTAGCTCTTCTTGCACAGATTCCAATTTTTTTTCCAGACTCTGTGCAGCGGTATTACAATATTGCTCCATTTGTTGCTCAACGGTTCTGCAATTTTCATCATATTCAAGCGGGCTTTTATGCTCCATGTTGACAAATTTATACCCCGTATTGATAATTTTTGAATCCAGATCATCAATAAGGGACTGAAAAAAAGAATCACATTCGCGTTCGTGTTTTCTAAATTTTCTGTCAACCCTACCAAGAATCTGAAACTCCAAGTTCGCAGAATCGTTGTTTTCAATTATACCCTGCTGGATATTATCAATAAAAATATTTGCCGGGCCCAGCACTTTTGCCATCTGGCCGTTCGCGCTTATAAAATCATTAAGGTGAACAATAAAATCGTCAAAATGACTGTCGTTGCGTAAACTGGGGTCTTGATCGAGCTGCCAGTGAGCCATAATAAAGCTAAGGGGAAATTTTTTTAACTTTTCTTCCCCAAGGGCTATTATTAGATCTTTTTTGTATTTGGCGACTTTTTCTTCATAGGTGGGAGCAGCATGTTCTTTATCTATCTTGGTGACAACCAGAAACATTTTTTCGGAATAACCGCGTTCATAGGCAAGTTTTTCAAAGTCCTTCAAAAGCAAAGGGTCAAACAGGGAAAATGTCAGGCAGTAAACCACAATGTCGGCTTGTTTGATGGCCTCTTCCGTTTCTGCGTCATGTTCGGGGTGTTGTGTGCCCAATCCTGGGGTATCAACCAGCAGAACATCCTGCCAGGGGTATGTGGTTGTTTTGTCGGTAGAAATATTGCTGTCAATATTTATATCGTTATCCCCTGTAAGGGCGGAAATAATGGTAGATTTTCCCGCGTTGTACGCTCCAACAAAAGTTATGCGGAGTTTGCTTTCCTTTTCTTTTTCACTTAAATCCCTCCGTATATTCTGTAAAACAGTCTTATACTGTTCATTGGCCTCCATGATCGAAAGCGCCCTTGCTTTTACCGCATTAAGCTCCTCTGATTTTTTTGCAAATTTAAAAGTATGATCAGCCATTTAGTTTTCCTCCTTATCTGGCTTTAGAATGGAAATATCTTTTTGTAGTATTTTTATTGCTTTTTTAATTTTCTCTTCTGAACAGTCGATGTTTGTCGGTATGGTTATTTCCCAGCCATCATTGCGCTTAACCTTGATGTCCGAATAATCACCCGGCTCAAGTTTAGGTTGTACGCTGCCGGAACAAAAATCAAAAATGCGTCTGGCAAAATATTTATTGGTTTCTTCATAATATTGTTGGTATTTATTCAAAAGGAACAGCGAACAGCTTTCAATTATTTCGGCGCCGGACTGAACCTGTGATAGTATCCCCCCTGCCTCTAACGCCATTTTATACAGGATCTCTTCTATCCTTTTGGGAATTTGTTCAACTATCTTTGCCTTGTATGTTTCCATGGATTCTTTTAAACTCTCGGTTAAGTCGTTTATGGCCTTCTGTTTTTTCTCTTTTTTGCTTTTGAAAAAAGCACCGCTTAGAAATGCAACCAATAAGCCAACCAAAAAAAAACCCGTAGATGCGACAGCGACTGAGCTGACGAATAATACTATACTGCTGGATGCGCTCAAAGCTGCTCCAATTATGGATAATATTTTTTGTGTATTAATAAGATTATGGGCCTTTAGTTCTATACTTTGATACCTAATGAAAGAATCCAGATCCTCAGTCAAATCAGAAATGCCATCCTGTATGTCTTTCAGTTCCAGATCAATGTTTTTCCGTATAACCTCATTTACCCTGTTTTCAACTTTCGTTTTTGATTTAGCCCATTCCTTTTCCAGCTGCTCTTTTTTTTTGTAATAGTGGAGCTCCACAAATTTATTTATCTCAACCAGGAAAGTTTCAAAAAGTGGTTCTATCCCCTGCAAACAGTTCTTTATAACTTTTTCCTTGTCATCCTCGATTTTTTTTAGCAAGTTCTCCTCTTTGGGTTCTTTAACTTTCCTGGCAAAATCCGCAAAGAGGTCATGATACATCTCGAAATATCCAAGATTAGTGTTAATGTGATCAGCGATGCCGTCTATTATGGTTTGACTCCGCCTTAACGTTATGCTTTCAATTATGGATTCCCTGACATAGTTAACAAAATCATCAAGATGCGAACCTTTGTAGAGATTATCCTTGTGAACTCTATATTCTTCTTCCTTTGATTTAAGCGCCGCAAGCAGATGGACCGGAATTATTTCTTTTTCAAAATCAATAGTAAAGTTTAAGTTTTTTAGTCCTCCGATACATTCTTTAAGACGATTAATATGTCCCTGAATATTTTCTCTATCTTTTCGCACCTTCCAATAATGTGGGTCTTGAATAAATCTTTTCTTCGTCACAGGATGTGATTCAAAATCGTCCATTACATTCAGTATAAAGACAAGTGGCTTGTTTTTTTCCTTGATGTCCTCTATAAAATTGAATTCGTTTGTACTGATATTGTTGCTTGTTACAACATGGCAAAGAACGTCTGTCTCATCAATAACGCTTTTCGCTATTTCTTCATCTTTTCTGCCGCCTGCTTCCGCCGCGCCAAAACCCGGAGTGTCAATTATTCTGATATTGTCCCATTCATAGACCCTATTAAAACGGGTTGTTCGCTGTCTGCCTGTTCCTATAAATGCTTTGTCTGTAATAATTGCATGCAAGGTGCTTTTTCCGGCTTTTGTTTTGCCAAGAAAGCTAATTGTAAAATAATTCATTGCGCGGCGTTTACGGTTAAGTATCTCTCTATTCATTTTAACCGAATGTATCACCCTGTTTTCAAGGTCAATAATAAAATCGGAAATCTCTTTTTCAAGGTCCCGCGCTTCTTGGAAATATGTGTTTTTTACGGTGCTCTTTCGCAATTTTCTTGCCATTTCAAGACATTCTTTTGTGGCTTTTGAGGTTTTGTCTATTATAGTTGTAATAAATTTCATATCGTTTTTTGCTATTTCCGCGCCGGAACGAATAGCCTGACCATACTGGGGGTCTTCAAGAATAAAGCGGTTTATCTTTCGTTTTAGTTTCCTTTTTCTTTTATCATAAGCTGCTTTCAGAATTGTTTTTACACCCTGGAAATGTAATTGTTCAGCAATTTTCTTTATGATTTCTTCTTCTAAATCATGTTTGTGCATGTCACATATTGCTAAGTCGCATAGATTCTTAATAAATTGCCGTTTTTCCGTTTCGCTTAAATTTAGCTCCCCAACATCCGCGATCAACTCGTCCAGAGGATTTTTTTCTTCCTTGTCCCCCAATATATTGTGGCAAAGTTCTTCTTCTTCCTCACTGAATTCATTCTTTTGCCAATAATCCTTAAGGATGGCCATTTCGTTTGAATGTATCTGCGTGTCAGAAACAGTCAGGTAAGAAAGCAACTGTGCCATCAAAACTTCTTTTTTCACAATTATCCCTTCTTAAAAAAGCAAATGGTTCCTATAGCGCCGGCTCGTGGCAACGGCTTTTTCCGTCAGGGTGGCGCAGACATCTGTTCCGGGTTAGGGTCAGCAGCTCCCGGTAGGTTAATCCGCAGTATTTGCAGGTGTATTGTTTTTTTTCGCTGCCCTCGTAAAGTTCGTGGCGGCATCCCCTGCCGGCTGGATGGTTTGGACACTGATTGGCGGTGAGTATTCTTACATCCTGATAAGCCATGCCGCAGTATTTACAATAAACCATTGTTATCCTCCTTGTTATCCAGCAAGTTTTTCAAAATCAACGCCGCCGCCGTTACCGTAATGGCAATACTTCCCGCAATTACGGCCCCGCTTATTACCTGCTTTGACTTTAAGTCATCCGTAGCGCACCAATGGGCAAAATGCTCGCAATTGTTAAAAATCAAATTATACTCGCGTCTATTGCTGCCAACCAGGCAAAGGGCGCGGCGGACTATCTCTTTTGGCGGAAAAACGGCGCTTATGGTTTTGTCTATTTCCAGGCGTCCGTCTTTCAGGAATTCCGGAAGAGAAGTTTCCCGTATGTATGCGTTTTCGGGATTTATCTCTTTGCCTCTGTCCGGTGAAAAGTGTATCACGCTAGTATCGTTATTGTAAATACCGTAATGTTTGTACAAACCACGGTTCACAAAAATAACATCGCCTTTTTTTGCAACAACTCTTGCTGGAACCATTTTTTTACTCTTTCTTGCCCTTTTCCTGCAGCTGCCGGGCCTGTTCAAGACCGTCTTTGGAATCGTTAAGATCCGGATCAATGCGCAGCGCCTCCTCAAAATCGGCGATGGCATTTTCATAGTCGCCCATGCCAAGATACACCCAGCCGCGGGTGTCTATAAAATTTGCGTCACCAGGGTCGAGTGCGAGCGCCTGGTTAATATCGGAAAGAGCGTCGCCATAGTTTCTTTTCAGGTGCTGCGCGTAAGTCCAGGCGCGGCTGTTATACGCTGCGGCATTATCAGGATCAAGCTTAAGTACCTGTTCAAAGTCCTCCAATGCCCGGTCATGGTCGCCCTTTTCGTTATAAGCGCGACCACGGTTGTCATACACCGTGCTATATTTTGGGTCGAGCCTGAGCGCCTGATCATAATCATCTATAGCCCGATCCAAGTCGCTCTTATTCTTATACGCATTGCCGCGCATATTATACGGCCAGGCTTCATTGGGATCGAGCCTGATCGACTGATTAAAATCATCTATGGCCTTGTCAAAGTCGTCTTTTTTGGCATACGCAAGGCCGCGGTAGTTATATGCCATGGCATTTTTGGGATCAAGACTGATGGCTTGAGTAAAGTCATCTATGGCCTTGTCAATGTCGCCTTTTTTATCATACGCAAGGCCGCGGTTATAATAACCATCGGCATCATTTGGGTCGTCCTTGATCGCCTGAGTACACTCCTCTATGGCCCGGTCAAAGTTACCCAGGGCTTCTTCCAGTTCCCGGGTAAATGTGTTATTAAGGCGTTCAATTTTTTTCTCTTCATCCGTTTTTACTTCTTTGATAATTTTCTCGTGTTCCAACGGAAAAACATCAAGTATGAATTCATCAATGTTTTTATATGTTTTCATTTATCGCTCCTCTAAAGTATTTTTGCCTTAGATTCTTGTTAATGTGCGGATCGTAATTTGTCTTTTTNNTTATCCAGATAAAACCGTCTCCCTTGGTGATCAACGCGACATCTATGGGGCCGCCCACAGTTTCCTTATCCGTTGAAACATGGCGTCTTAGCGCGGTTAAATTGACCATTGCTTCCGCCATTGATGTCAATTCGCTTTTTTCCATACAAGCGACAATATCCATAATAGGGTATTGATAAACAACATTGCTGTATTCTTCCATGTATTCTGTCAACACCTTGGAAATAGTGCTTGCTTTTTCCTTGTCAAAGTCTTTTATTAGCGGCAGGATCGAATTCAGGATGACATCAACTTTTTCAGTTATGGCATCATAAAAATCGTAGGATCTGCCTTTTATAAATTGATGAACCATCGCGGTTTGCGCAAAAGGACAGATAGACGCGGTATGATTGGTACTATCTAACTCGTCCAGTCTTTTTTCGAAATATATCAGGCTGTCGCCCAATTTACCACTGATTTTAAAATCGCAAATGGCAGGAAAAATTTCCCGTTCCCCGTACCCGGTAATGACAACTCCGGAATAATCCTCTATCCAATTCCCGCCCTTTTGAAAGACCAGCTTTAAAATGCCGGTTAACTCGCCAACTTGCTTTTTTGATAATTTGTAATCTTCAAAGATACTTTTAATCTCTTTTTCGATCGTTTCCGAATTTGAGTCAATAAACCCGGTATCCAGTTTTATTGCCTTTTCATCTTCGGTATTTTTAATTTTTTCTTTGATATTTTTTAAGGTCGTGGTAAACACGGCGTCTATTTGGGACAATTCGATATTTTCCTTGCCGTCGAATTCGGCATGGAGGTCCTTTAGAAACTTTGTTAAAACACGCGCAAATACATCATTGCTTACATATCCCAGATACTCAAGCATACTCTCCTGGGTAAAATGGGTAAACTTGGTGGCAAGATAGTTTAGAAAGTCGTCCGCGTAATCCGACAGTTTGTCAAAGGATTTTTTCCCCAGATAATCCCGGTAGGTTTTTATGATAACTTCCCACTCAATGCCCATAAGACGGGCGGAGCTATATACCATAATTCCAACGGGGTGGTAAATTGACAGGGCAAAAAGTTTGTCGGCGGTGTTATATGTTTTGTCGGCATACCCAAGTGTAACTGCGCTGTCTGCGGCAAGGCCTATGCCTTTTGTGTTCAGAATGGCAACTTCTGCGGTCATGTTTTTCTCCTTATTTCACTATTTTAACGCACTTAAGCTATTCATGTTAACCCCCGGCAATTTCTCCAGGCTGCCGCTCCCGGATTGTTCCGCCGCCAGATGAATCAGCTTGCCGCAAGTTCTGGCGTCGTCCAGGGCATCGTGTGCCTTGTAGGTAATGCGGAAGTTTTTTGCCAGGGCTGTTAAAGCATGGGAGCCCAGTTCCGGCCAGACGCGGCGGGACAGGGCAAGGGTACAGAAATATCTAATCGGCGGAACCGGCAGCGCGTAGTAGTTAAGGGCGGCGCGGAGTACGGCCATGTCGAACAGCGCGTTGTGGGCCGCCAGGGGAAGATCGCCGATAAAGGCTTTGATGCTGTCCCAGATTTCCGCAAAGCTGGGCGCGTCTTTTACATCTTTTACCGTAAGGCCGTGAATCCTGGTAAAATCGGGACGTATGTACAGCCGCGGCGGCCTGATTAGGGAGTAAAAGAAACCGGTTTCTGTTTTGTTTTGAAATTTTACCAGGCCGACAGAACAGGCGCTTTCCTGTTTATAACACGCGGTTTCAAAATCAATGGCGACAAAATTCATTTTTTATCAGTTTCCCTTTTTTATCAATTTCCGCATCTCCTGGACATGCCATTGCCAGTCTTCTACCAACTGTTCCGGCGCTAAAGGCTGTGCCAGACAACCACGGGACAGCACCCATTCCAGTACCTTGTCGTATTGAGTGCTGGAAAAGCTGATTACCGCAGCAGCGCCGGTTTCGGTAATTTTTTGATCCGCCGCCCATTTGCGTTCTTTTACCCAGGGCACGGCATCATCGTAAAACTCTATGCGGTACTGTTCTTTTTTGCTGCCCTTAAAAACGCCAAAGTAACTGCCGCTGGAATTGGAAAGATAGCTAAAATCTTTTGGAAGGGTAAAAGAGCTATCGGTAATAACCACATTTTTTATCCGGGAAAGGGAATAGAGCCTTATCGCCCTGCGCTCCTGCGAATACCCGTACAGGAACCAAACCCCCGCGTCAAAAAGAAGCTGATACGGATGTACCTTGCGCGGTTTTTGTTCTTCGTCCCAGACGCTTTGATAATCAAAGGTGATAACAAGGTTTCTTCGCAGGGCTTCTGTTATGCCGTTCCAGACAAGGCGGTCTACCTCTGCCGAGGCGGCTGGCGGAACAATTATGCGGTCTTCAAACCAGCGGGGATTTTCCCTGTCGGACAGGGGCGCGGTAATGCTTTCCAGCAGTTGCCGGGCAGCGCCGTACACCGGCGTGTCCTTATACAGGGAGATCAGGTTTTTTACGATGCCGATAGCCTGCATATCCTCGGCGCTGGTAAACGATCCCGGAACCCGGTAGGTTTCTTCCGAATAGTAATACCCTCGGTTCAGGGCGTCGTACTCAATGGGGGCATAGAGAAAATCCCTCATAAATTCAATGTCCCGGCTTATGGTAGAAACGCTTACCTCGTATTCCTCGGCCAATTCTTCCGAGTTGGGGTATGTTCCGGAGGCGATTTTCTGATCGATCATGTAGATTCGCGGCAGGGCGTTTTTTGACTTTATCGGGGGCTTTCCCTTCATATCTTCATCGTCTCCACCGTAAAGGTTTTGGTCTGTTGTCGTATCCATACTACCAATTATTATCACCTTGGTCTAGCGTATAATGGTAGATCAAGGAGGCGTTTGGGGGGCCCCTAGACCTTTTTTCCACTTTTCTGTAGCATTACCAATCGGAACATTGCGAATGGCTGAACACAGGGGGAAAAATGGCCAGAAAAGGAAAGGTTGTCATCAACAGGGAGCTCTGCAAGGGCTGTTATCTCTGTATCCGCGCTTGTCCGCTTAAGGTGCTGGAAACGGACACGGAGCTGAACGCGTCGGGAGCGTATCCGGTCAAAGCGGTGAATCAGGAGAAGTGCATTGCCTGCGGTAATTGCTACGAAGTCTGTCCGGATGTTGCTATAGAGATTTACGAACTTGAGGGAGCGGAAACATGAACGATAAAGTTTTGATGAAGGGAAACGATGCCATTGGAGAGGCGGCGATCCGGGCGGGATGTGCCGCGTACTTTGGCTATCCGATTACTCCCCAGAACGAAATT
>LIUG01000007.1:3837-37262 GCA_001462245.1 Candidatus Fibrimonas termitidis | reverse complement strand
CACAAAGGAAATAATGCTTGCTAATGCTATATACAATTACCCCCCTCCCATCCATGTAACTCCTTATATTTCAAGGAGTTACAGCGATTTACTCGGGGAAACAAAAGGAGTTTCAATATGAAACGGATTTTCTCCATTGTTATGCTTCTCGCATTTGCCGCTTACGGTCAGCAAAAACGCATAGCGATAATAAACACCGTTGATGACGGCGATCCGCCTATAGAGCATTCGGAATTAAACCATATGACGGACAGGCTTCGTGAAATTGCCGTCAAAACCCTGCCGGAAAAAAGTTACGCCGTGATGACCCAGCAGAGCATAGTCGCTTTTTTAGGCTCGCAAGAGGACATGGTAAGAAAATGCAAGGAATCAGAAGGTTGCTTGGCTAAATTGGGCAGGGAAATAAGTGCAGATTATATATGCCAAGGGCGGATAGGGCGTTTCGGGAAGAATTTGACCATCAAGGTAGAGCTTTACGATGTGGGTAGCGGCAATTTGATAGGTTCGTTCACGGATGAAGCTTCCAAAGACATATACGGCCTGCTGTCCGCTATAAACAATAAAGCACCCGCCATGTTCGATAAATTGGGTACCGAACCCGCTCCGATTTCCATTCCTGACGGCATAAGCGACTTGCTACCGAAAAAAATTGACCCGCAGGTGAAAAAATACCTGCCTTCCGATAAACCTTTTTGGGTGGCTCTTGCGCTGGACATAGCGGGAGCCGCATTTGTGGGTTATGGCATATACAAGAATAATGAAGTGAAGGACAGGCATGATGAATACAGCGATTTGCGTTCGGATTTTGGCAATGGCTGGGAGAAAGTGGAAGATGCCAAAACGGCAAGGAATGTTTCTTTTGCTTTGGGCGGTGCGTTTTTGGCAGCAGGAATAGGAGTACATATATGGTTTTAAGTTTTGTGTTTATAGCATTTTTGCTTTTTGGTTGCACTCAAGTTGAGCGGGACAACCCTTATGATCCGGAAGGGATTAATTACAACCCCGACCTCGCTGAAACATCCAGTTCGTCGGTTGAACCACCGCCTAGCAGTTCTTCCTCTGAAACTCCGAATTCGTCGAGCGACGATGTGCCAAGTAGCAGTTCGATTGAACCATCCAGTTCGTCTGACTTACCGAGTTCGTCGAGTGTTGCGTTTAGTAGTAGTTCGGTTATGTCGTCTAGTTCGTCAAGCATTGCTCCAAGTAGCAATTCCTACGTAGATTGCACGGGTTTTGACCCAGAAGCACAAGTTGAACATTACGGCCAAATGAAAAAGCAGTTTTGCGATGAGCGAGACGGCAAAAGATATGTGTATGTGACTATTGGCACTGGCGGAACCGCCCAAACATGGATGGCGGAGAATTTGAATTTCGATGCCACTGGCAGCAAGTGCTATAATAACTTAGCCTCCAACTGCGAGATTTACGGCAGACTTTACAATTGGGATACAGCTATGAACAATTCAGCAAGTTCAACCACTGTTCCTAGTGGAGTTCGTGGCGTTTGCCCTGATGGTTGGCATTTGCCAAGCCAAGCGGAGTGGGATGTAATGACGGCTCATATCGGTGGTACTAGCACCGATGCGAAAAAGCTAAAAGCAACAAACGGCTGGAACGACAGAAACGATGGCACGTCTGGCAACGGTACAGACGATTACGGCTTTTCGGCTCTCCCGGGCGGTGACGGCAGCTCGAATGGCTTTTTCGGCATTGCAGGCGACATTGGCAACTGGTGGAGTACCAGTGAGAGTGAGCGCGATGACTACGACGACCTCGTTTACTTCCGGTACATGAACTACCACCGCGATGGCACCGGTTGGGGCAACGGTAGCAAATCAATCTTGTATAGTGTTCGTTGTCTCCAAGACTAGCACAAAACACCACCACTAGCCGAAGACAAGCGGCGAATACAAAGAATTGTGCCAATGATGGCATAAAACCCGCCAAACCCCAATTTTTCCCCAAAGGTTTGGCTGGGTGAAACAAAAACCGGGGAGAAGGAGAAGAGAAGATGAATAAAACGGATAAAGATACTTTTACAAAATTATGCTGTGATGCAATCGCTAGAGAATATAAGCGATCATATCTCTCTAAAGAATGTATTTCCGAAGCATGGAAAGCTGAGGGTTGGCAGAATAGATGCTTAGATATTATCGTCAAAATAATTGAAGATACGGGAAATGAAGATGAAGTATTGTCATATTATAAAGCATCCAAAGACCCAATCTTAAGATTTGAAAATTTGCATAGATGTGCTGGACATATATTTAAAGAAATAAATGATACTTTTCAAAAGCATGGCGATATATCAAAATATATTACTATAATTGAGCGGCCTGATTAAATAAATGATGAAATCCCCTAAATCCTAAAAATCGGGGGCATCGGGGTTCAGACATTTTCTATATTATCTTCATGTCTTTGTCTGTAGATATAATTTTTAGGATAGTTCAAAGCCTTATGGGTTTGAATGTCTATAAAATTATTTTATTCGGTTCTTATGCAACCGGCACAGCAACAAAAGACAGCGACATAGATTTGATGGTGATTTTAGACACCGATAAATTTGCAAAAAACTTTAAAGAAAGAACTAGTAGAAGTTTATCCATTTCAAAAGCATTACTAGAAATAAACAGACTGTATGCTATGGATATTATTGTTTATTCAAAAGGAGAATTTGAATACTTGGATAAGATGGAAAGCGATTTTGTTAAAGAGGTTAGAAGCACAGGTATTGAAATTTATGCAAAGTGATAAACAGAAGCCAAATCCGTGGATATTTTTTGCAAACAATGACCTGAAAGCTGCGAAAAATTTAATACATGATGTTGATCTTACAGGAGAAGTGGCTTTCATTTGCCAGCAGGCAATTGAAAAGTATCTGAAAGCTTTTTTGTTTGAGAGCAAAATTCCAATTCAAAAAACTCATGATTTGGAAAGATTATATTCGGAAGTCAAGAAAATAAAAGATTTTGGTATAGACGAAACTTTATTGCTGGTTATTAGAAATTTATACATAGAGTCTCGTTACCCAACTGACATTGCTTTTTTGGAAGGCGATGTTTTGCCTAGTGTAGAAGATGCTAAATCATATTTAGAATTTGCAAAAAACATAGCGAAAATGATTTTGGCAGAAATAAAATACTGATTATGAGAATGATACATGACTGATAGTAATATAATTTCCGTTTCGTCAGAGAATGGCTACAATTATTAATATTGCTAAAAATAAAGTAAGCAGAATCTATGAGTAATTGTCCATTATACTGGACAATTTGCTAGAATTTTCTATTTTTGTCCAGTACAGTGAACAAAAAGAGGTTAAAATGTCCCTGATAGACAGGCCTGAGTATATCAAAAAGCTTAAAATGTGGCTTGGACATGCCGATGTTATGAAAATTGTCACAGGAGTTAGGCGTTCCGGAAAGTCCACGCTGCTGACCCTGTTTCAAGAAAACCTGCTTGAAAATGGCATAAGCGAAAGCCAAATTCAGGAGATTAAATTTGAACTTATCGAAAACGAAGAATTTTTAGACCGCAAAAAATTGCATAAGCATATATTGAAAAATATAAACCCCGATAAAATGAACTATGTGTTTTTGGATGAAATTCAACTCGTTGATGATTGGCAAAAAACAGTTAATAGCTTGCGTATGCACCCAAACATAGACCTTTACCTTACAGGTTCAAATGCTTATATGTTCTCCGGCAAACTTGCAACTCTAATAGGCGGGCGGTATGTGGAAATTCAAATGCTGCCTCTATCGTTCAAAGAGTATGTAATGGGAACAGGCGGCAGCGCCGGCAATTTGCAGGAGAAATATGACACATATACACGAGAGAGCGGATTTCCTCAAACAGTAGCATTTAGCGGCAATAGACAATTGATAACCGATTATCTCATAAATACCGTATATCAAAACACAATCCAAAAAGATATAGTCAAAAGATTTAAGCTCAAAGACCCTGCACGCCTAGATAATGTGGTACGCTATATGTTCGACAATATAGGCAACGAAACATCTTTGCGCGGAATAGAGCGAGGGTTAAAAGCGGATAGAATAAGCTTATCTCCAACCACCATAGACATTTATGTTCAAGGGTTGCTGGATAGCTATCTTATGCATAAATGCGACAGATACGATATAAAAGGAAAGAAAATTCTGCAATTGAATTCTAAATATTATGTTGCCGATGTAGGGCTTAGAACCGCATTGTTCGGACGTGCAAGCAGGGATTTTGGATATATGCTGGAGAATGTTGTTTATTTGGAACTTGTGCGGCGAGGATATAAAGTTTCAGTTGGAAAAATAAATGATATAGAAGTTGATTTTGTGGCATCCAAAGCAGATGGAGAAGTGGAATATTATCAAGTTGCATTTACCGCGCTGGAACCAAATACGCTGCAGCGGGAACTCTCTCCACTGGAAAAAATCAAAGACAATTACCCAAAATTCCTACTGACTATGGATAGCGGCACAGATACAAATAACGGCATAAAACGCCTTAACGTTTTGCATTGGCTGATGAGTTAATTCCCGCAAAAATGCTTCACCATTCTTAAATATTCCCTTGCGCTTTCATACTCAACACTTGAAATAAAATTAAAAAACTGTTCACAATCACCTTTGTTTGCCAAACTTATCAAGTATATATAATCGCCCCTCAACACCGGCGGAATAACTGCAATGGGATACCCTGCCTGCAACAATGCAAGATTCATAAGCAAACGTGCGGTTCTTCCGTTTCCGTCAATAAAAGGATGTATACTCGCAATGCGCTCATGCAGTTTTGCCGCAAAAATTACAGGATGCAAAGTTTCTTTCCATTCAGGCATTTTTGAAATGAATTCTCTCATCAAATTCGGAATTTCCCCATGCTTAGGCGGCAAATAATCCGTGCCGGAGATAAAAACCTGCTCCCGCCTGTACTTGCCGGCTTTTTCATCGTTTATTCTATGATAAAACAATCTGTGCAATTCAAGAATATCATTTTCCGTAATAAGATTATTTTTTGTGAGTTCATCCAAAAAAGAATAAGCATCGCTATGCCCTAAAGCCTCATTATGCTCCCTAATGCTTTTGCCGCCGATGGTCAAGCCGTTTTCTATTACAACCTTAGTTTCAGATTCCGTGAGCGAGTTGCCTTCCAAGGCATTGCTCGAATATGTGAAACCTATTCTATAAAACCGTTTGAGTTCGGAAAGCAGGCTTTCTCCAAAAGGACGGTAGGAATCAATCTCTAGTTTTAATTTATCCACCTCGTCGGTTTTGTTGGAGTATTTGGCGGGCATAAGATGTAATATAGAAACTCAATCTTGAAATTTCTATATTTATCTTTATGAAACAGAGGAAAGCATTATGGCTACAATGACATTGGAACCGGAAACAAGAGCCAGAGAAATAAAAACAGCCATAAACTCGCTGGAAAAAGACGAGTGGACAGAAAAATTGCTGGACATGCTGGATAAAATGGAACTGGAACAAAACATAGCCATAAGCCTTGAAGAAGCAAACAATGGCATGGGAAGACCAGTGGATGACGTGGTAAACGACCTGATAAGGAAAATCAGAAATGGAAATTGAATACTTTGAAGAAACAGAAAAGAAAAATGCAAACGTAACGCCAAGATGCGAAAAAATGCTGAACGACGCCACGAATTATTACATAGAAAAAAATTTGCCGGAGCAAGCCATAGAATTGGCAACAAGATTCAAACATCTGGTGAAAATAATAGAAATAATGCCCGGAATAGGAACCCCATGGAAAAACGGAATAAGAACAGCGATAATAAAAAAAATAACACACTACTCCAGCGACGTAAATAGGGATTACCGGACTCGTAAGCTGGACTTGCTCTCCGTTCGTTGTGTCCGGGACTAGGTGTGAAGTGCTAGCGCAAGCGAGTACTCTGCGCCACCCTTTCAATTTTTTGAGCAAAAAACGTCAACAGTTGTTTGCAAAATTCGCTTTTCCGTATTTTTTTTCCCGTTTTCTCCGTCTAAGTAAATAGAAAAACAAAGACGGAGGTTTTTATGCCAAAAGAGGTGTTTGGGAAGATAACCTATGACACTATATTCAAAATAGCGTTCACTAAAGAGCAAAACAAAGGTCCGCTGCTCTTTTTGCTCAACACTTGCCTGAAGGAGGTTCTGAAAGAACCCATCGTAGATGTAACCTTAATTCAAACCGTTGAGCCCCCTGAAAACAAAAACGGCAGGTTCACCGTGTTTGACATTCAATGCAAAAGCGCCGACGGCACCAGGTTCATTGTGGAAATGCAGGTGGGAAAGCAGGAGTATTTCATCAAAAGGACGTTTTTTTGCCTTTGCCGTGCAACGAGCAATCTTGTTGAGAAGGGCAAGATGGAAGTTGAAGGAAAGGATGTTCCTTACGATTACAACATTCCGGTTGTATATACACTTAGCTTTCTTGATTTTGAAGTTGATTTCGGCAAAGATTGCGGTGAGCTAATCCAGTACTTGTCTGTTCGTAACGACCTTCACCCGGAGGTTCGCTATGATATGATGCAAATGGTTTACGTGATGCTCCCCAGATTTGGCAAAGAGACTTGGGAAGATTGCCAAGATGCCTTTGAGCAGCTTGTTTTCTTGTTCAAGAAGATAAACACCTTGCGGGAGAAACCGGATGGTTGCAAGGATAGGGCACTCGAAGATATACTTGAGTCTGCGAAAATTTCTAATTTGAATGAAGAGGAACTTATGCAATACGAGCGTGAAAAGAAGTATTTAAGTGACTACGCTGCCGCTTTGGCTTATGCTAAGAAGGAAGGCATTGCTATAGGCGAGGCGGGCAAAGAAGAAGTTCGTCAGGAAACTCTAGCACAAACAGCCCACAAAATGAAGGCTAAGGGTTTGCACGCCAGCTTGATAGCTGAAATCACAGGTTTGTCAGTAGCTGAAATTAATTCCCCCGGCTAAACCGCTGCCCCGCTACCTCGTCCGTATGCTTTGCCTCTGCGCGTTTTTCCGCTAATTTAAATGCTGCCTTTTGCGAATCTCGCAGAACTTCCAAGGCTTTTTTATCTTGAGTTCTTTTAACAAGTTGAGCTCTGGCTTTTTCCACCTCCTCCTTTTGCTTGTTTATCTCCGCATTTTTCATCGCAATAAGCCCTTTTAATCTCTGAGCGTAGTTTACAAAATCCATAAATCTTTCGGCTCTGTTCGTATTTATGCCGCCTCTGGTCACTACCAAATTTTCGTACTCATTCAGCAAATTCTGCCTTTCATTTTCCAGCTTAACTTGTTTTTGAACTTCCTTGCCCAGCGCAATCTCTGCGTTTCGCTCCAAAACCTCGCGATGGTTCAAAACCGATTCAAGCGAAAACTTAAATTTCATCCTCTTCAATCTGCTTTGAAAAATCGTCCAGCTGCTTATTCAAAACATCCACTGCGGCAAGGGTTTCCGTATCCAATTGCTTTAATCTTTTAATTTCCTGCCTTGCCGAGATTAATTCTGCGGTTATGTCTAGCAAGGTTATTATAAGGGTATCCACTTTTTTTTCATCATCGGGCTTGTATCCGATTGTCTTTTCGTGCAGATTAATTTTTTCTTCCACGTAGGCAATAACGGCTTGCAAAGCATCTTCCGTTAAAGGCGTGCTTATATGTACGGGTGTACGCGCAATTTTTATTTGCCTGCGGATTTTATTATTCAAGCATTCCCCTCATTCATATTAAACAGCCCCTGCTGAAAGTTTTCGCCGCTATCTATGCCCAGCTCCTTGTTCAAGGTTTCTATGGTTTGCATAAGAGCATCCTCCGACTCCTGCAATTTAACATCCCTTTCATTCAAGGCTTCTTGCAAAGAGCGTATTTCCGACAAAAACCGATCTTCCGAATTTTTCAATTCATCTATTACCTTGTCTTTCTCGCTCAAATTTTCCCGCAAGCCGGCCACCAAAGCCTCCAGATCGGCTTTTTCGGATTTTAAAACACGAGCCTGCTCCAAAGTTCTCTCTATCTTGGCGGTCACCAGCTTCAATGTATCCTGATAATTCATCTCTACCTCTCAAAAATGGGGTTTAGGGAAGAATATAGTAAGGTAGCATTTACTATATTCACGTGAAAGAGGTAAAAAGACAAAAGTTATGCGTCCGCAATTCTTTCCGTGGTTGTTTGACGACAAGGAAGCTTGGGAGAAATCCTTTGCGGACCCTCGCTATTCCTATGAATTGCCCATAGATAACTTTATGGCTCTTTATCAGATTGAGCGGAAAACAGACGGAAATGAGTCGGATATGGCTTTGCCGATGTTTCCTGCGCCGGCTATGCCTTTGCCTATGGCTGCAGCACCTGCAATGTCGCCTTTTGCGGCAATGCCTCTTGCCGCTGTTCCAACAATGCCCGAACCGGCAAAAGAAGAACCCAAGCAAGAGGGCGTTTTAAGCCAAGATGAAATAGATGCGCTGCTCTCCGGTTTATGAATTTCACGATGTCGGGGTATGCAATTTTTCACAGGTGGCTGGGGAATTGCAAAGATTTGGCAGTGGTATTAAATGGAATTTGATGGTGATCCCATTTTTTGGAGACCTTGAGGGAGAGGCTTTTGAAAAATTTGCCATGCAGATTTTGGAGTGGAAAAAGGAAGGCCATGCCTTGTATTTGCACGGCTGCAAGCACAAGGCAGATTTGAATTTGAAAAGAAGCCTGCTAGGCCGCTTTGCTTTATTTTTGACAAATTCCGAAGCCGAGTTTGCCGGGCTTTCAAAAAACGATTTGAAAATGCTTCTGAACAAGGCTCTGCAAGAATGGCAAAAATTCAGAGCAGGAGAAGCCCAAGGTTTTGTTGCACCCGCATGGTATGGCTCTAAAACGCTTTTTTATCTGTGCAAGGAACTGGGTTTTGAAAATTACAGCAGCCGTTTTATAATGTGGAATAAAAAAAACGGAGCTAAACTTTCCATACCGTTCAGCACTGCCGGCCTGCCAAAATTTGCCATTCCTATTGTGAATTTTTGCGAGAAAGCATATTTGAAAATTTATGGAATTTTTGGTTTTCTGCCCGTGCCTAGAATTGTGAAGCACCCTTAATTTCTACATTGCCCCCATGCCTTCGCTAAAAGAAACGATGCTCGCTAATTTACGAGAAATGGTAAAGCTTCAACGTGCGGCTCATGATTCCATGTTTAAATTTTCCATAAAAAAAATGTGGCCCATAAGTTTGATTGCGCCGCAGGCGGATTGGATTCGCATAGCAAGGATGATGGGAAATTTAAAGGAAAAATGCACGGAGCAAAAGGAATTTTTGGCAAAGGAGCGAGGGAACGCACCCGAAGCGGATCTGCCTTTTTTGAACCTATTGCCCGAATATTTTAATTCGTTTGCCAAAGTTGCGGAATTGCTTGGAGGTGCGGCTTCTTATAGGCAGGATGCTCTTGAAAAAAAGATAAAACTGAGCATCAAGGAATGGAACTCTATTTTAAAGTCTTACAACGAGGCCAGCGATGATATGACCAAAGTGGGACTTGTTTTATATAAAGCATTTTGATTTTTTGCCTAAAACAATTTACTACATTGCAGCCCATATGCTTTCTGATTATGCGCATATTTTATTCTCTTTAGCGGGCGGTATTGGAATTTTTCTTTTAGGTATGAAATTTCTTTCCGAGGGCCTGCAAATGATAGCAGGCGACAAACTGAAAACTCTTATAGGCATGGCTACCAATAACAGAATATTCGGAGTTGGCATGGGGCTTTTGGTCACAGGTATAATACAATCCAGTTCCGTTACAACGGTTTTGGTGGTAAGCTTTGTGGACGGTGGCCTAATGACGCTTGCGCAGGCGGTTGGCGTTATTATGGGCGCAAATATCGGAACCACAGTAACCGGCTGGATTTTAACCATTAAAATTGACCAGTACGGGCTTCCATTAGCGGGTATTGCCGCCATTATTTACATCTTTTCCAAAAAAGACACCATCAAATACATAGCCCTTGGGGCTTTAGGGCTTGGCTGCGTGTTTCTCGGCTTGCTGTTTATGAAAGACGCTATGGGCCCGGTTAAGGACTACCCGCAATTCGTAGCCATGTTCCACGCTTTTCAGGCAGATACCTATTTTGGTGTTTTGAGGTGCGCAGCGGTAGGTTGCATTCTAACGCTTATAGTCCAATCCAGCAGTGTTACCATTGGCATAACCATGGTGCTTGCAAGCCAAGGTCTTATAAATTTTCACACGGCTGCGGCTCTGGTTTTGGGTGAAAATGTGGGAACAACAATAACGGCTATTCTGGCATCTCTAGGAGCGAACAACAATGCGCGCCGCACTGCGTATTTTCATTCTCTGTTCAATATAACAGGAGTATTTTACATAACGCTTTTGTTCACACCCTTTATCAAACTTGTAGAATGGGGGCTTGGAACGTTTTTCGGTTTAAACGATTTGGAAAATCCCGGAAATATAAGTTTTGGCATAGCTGCTGTGCATTCGACTTTCAATATTTTCAATACGCTGGTATTTTTATTGCCATGCAGGTTTATAGCTAGGCTCATGGAAAGCGATACCGCAACAAAAATCCTAACCAAATTGAAACTGCTTCGCGGCGAGGTCAAACAGCCGCCGGAGATGGAGGCTCTGCTGACCATAATGGCACATAGCCCGAACAAGGATTCCTCTTATATTCGGTTTATAGAAATAGAGACCCGCATACAGAGGGTTTTGATATATATGGGAAGGCAACTGAAAACCGGAATGGGTAATTTGAACCATTGCATTGAAAATTCCGAAAAAAATTCGCCGGAGATAAACCAAATATTTGAGATGGAACAGAATTGCGATAAAATAAAAACCAAGCTCATGACTATTTTAACAAGTTTTGTGGGGAACGAGGAAACTGCAGTTTCATCTATCCAGCAGAGATTAGCCGCTTACGAAAGAATTTTTGACTATTTGGAAAGCACTTCCGATTATATGGCGCAAGTGGCAAAATTGCGCCTAAGGGTTTTGGATAATAAAACGGACTTGCTGGATTATCAAAAACAGGATTTAATCAAACTGAACAGTCAAATTTCCGAGGCTTTTGGCATATTGCTTTCGGTTTTGGAAAATACCGCAAAATACAATCCGCAAATGGCAGAAAACCACGAAAAGAATTTTGCGGCGATAAAGGATTCCATCCGTTCAATAAGAACAGCATTCTGGGAAGCCTCAAGCAAAAACGCAAGCGAGCCGATAGTAAACGATTCCTATTCCAACATGCTGAGTTCTTACCGCAAAATTCGCGACCATCTGCGAGGTGCCGGCAATGCGATATTTGGAATAGATAAGGATTGAGAGAAAAAAAACACTGAGAGAGAAAAAAACCTTGACAAGCCAAAAAAAAATTTCTATATTTGACCCCGTTATGATTTTTGGCAGTAAAATAATCCATTTTGGACACTTGTTTCCATCCATATTCTACGGTAACGGGTTGTGTTTGTGTTGTCAGAACCCCTAAATTTCGCTAATTTTAGTCAGCAAATAAATCCAAATTCGGTTTTGGATGAACTTTTTCCCTTCAACAATGAGGTTTATTATGTCCACATTTTCAAATAACGCAGAATCCATAGGCAACACGCCTCTGGTGCGTTTGAATCGTATAACCAATAACGCAAAAGCGACCGTGCTTGCTAAAATAGAGGCTCGGAACCCGACTTTTTCCGTTAAATGCCGCATAGGAGCCGCTCTCATAAACGACGCCGAAAAACGTGGCACGCTAAAACCCGGGATGACCATTGTGGAACCCACATCCGGCAACACAGGCATTGCCCTTGCCTACGTAGCTGCGATAAAAGGCTACCCCTTAATTCTCACAATGCCGGAAACCATGAGCTTGGAAAGGCGGCGCGTTTTGGCCGGTCTTGGAGCAAATTTGGAACTCACCCCGGGTGCGCAAGGCATGAAAGGCGCTATAAAACGGGCGGAAGAGTTAAGAGATGCCGAACCGGGCAAATATTTTATCCCGCAGCAGTTCGATAACCCGGCCAATCCGGAAATTCACGAAAAAACCACAGGCCCGGAAGTTTGGGATGCCACCGACGGCAAAGTGGATGTTTTTGTTGCAGGCGTAGGCACCGGAGGAACAATCACCGGGGTTTCTCGTTTCATCAAAAATGCAAAGGGCAAAAAAATAATTTCCGTTGCGGTTGAACCGGAAGAATCACCGGTAATCACCCAAACTTTGAACGGAGAGCCGGTAAAGCCGGCTCCGCATAAAATTCAGGGCATAGGCGCAGGCTTTGTTCCCAAAAATCTGGACCTCAGCCTGGTTGACCGGGTTGAAAGAGTTTCTTCGGCTGATGCCGTGGAGTTTGCCCGCCGCTTGATGAAAGAGGAAGGCATTTTTTGCGGAATCAGTTCCGGCGCAGCAACAGCGGCAGCACTTAGGCTCGCCCAGCTTCCGGAATTCGAAAACAAAACCATAGTAGCTGTTCTCCCCGATACAGGCGAACGCTATCTCAGCACTGTGCTTTTTGAAGGCATATAACCCCCCAACAATAGGAGATAATGACAATGTCAAAAATCGAGTTAAATGCGCTCCCCAAGGAGCAAGCCTACCAACTAGCGGATATCAACAAAACGTTGCCGCAGTTCGGTTCCCTAACCCCTCGCTGGTTAACCAAGTTTCTGGAATTCAAAGCTCTGGAAAGCGGTATATACCGAGTGAACAAAGTAGTTGAAGGCGAAACACCGCTTGATGTTTTGTGCTCTTCCGAGAAAAAAGGTTCCGAAATCCCCGAAGGTTTTGTTGAATACCAGCAAAAGCCAAGGGAGTATATCCTCAACAATATTTCCACTATTATAAATGTGGATACCGCTGTTGCAGATGTATTTTCTTCGCCCTACGACCAAACAAAGGAACAGTTGCATTTGGCAGTAGAAAGCCTTAGAGAAAGGCAGGAAAGCCAGATAATAAACAACGATGACTATGGTTTGCTGAAAAACGTCGCAGACAGCCAGCGCATAGCACCTTTGAAAGGCGCACCCACCCCGGACGATTTGGACGAACTCATTTCCAAAGTTTGGAAAGAACCCTCTTTCTTCCTCGCACACCCCCGTGCTATTGCAGCATTCCAGCGTGAATGCACAAGACGTGGCGTTCCCCCTTCTACCGTCAGTGCTTTTGGCGGCACATTTATATTGTGGCGCGGCATTCCTCTTGTTCCTACCGACAAATTAATGGTGGACGGACAAAAAAATCCAAAAAGCAAAACCGGCAAAACCAATATCCTCCTTGTCCGCAGCGGCGAGGCAAAACGTGGAGTTGTTGGGCTTTACCAGAGCGGTTTGCAAAACGAAAGCGGCAGAGGACTTTCTGTCCGGTTCAGAGGAGTTGACAACAAAGGCCAAGCGTCTTACCTGCTCTCCTTGTACTGTTCAACCGCCATCCTAGCCGACGATGCAGTCGCAGTGCTGGAAGACGTAGAAGTAGGTGAATACTATGACTACGCTAACAGATAATTACGGCTTGCCGAGCACTAAAGAACTGGAAGCATGGGCTTTGCCCTACTTTCCCGAGCTGCGGCAGTTCAATTCCGGCTCCGGATATTCCCCCGTGGTTCTCCCGGCAACCGGGACCAGCAATCCCTTTGATGTAAACCGAGTTCGCGCGGATTTCCCCATATTAAACGAAAGGGTAAATGGCGGAAAAAATCAGCTCATTTGGCTGGACAACGGCGCAACCACGCAAAAACCACAACAGGTGATAGACCGCATATCGTATTTCTACGAGCACGAGAATTCAAATATTCATCGTGGCGCACACGAATTGGCAGCCCGCTCTACCGATGCTTACGAAAAAGCTAGGCAGACCGTTGCAACTTTTTTGGGTGCACCGGCGAAAGAAAACATCGTGTTTGTCCGGGGAACTACGGAAGGCATAAACCTTGTGGCTCATAGCTTTGTAAAACCGTTGCTCTCCTCCGGTGATGAGATTATACTCACCCATTTGGAACATCACGCCAACATAGTGCCGTGGCAGATACTCGCTCAGGAAACCGGAGCGGTTATAAAAGTAGCCCCAGTGGACGATACCGGGCAAATCATTTTGTCCGAGTATGCACGGCTGTTCAACCAGAACACCAAGTTCGCATCGGTCACCCACGTGTCCAATTCCTTGGGAACTGTCACGCCCATCCACGAGATGATACAGATAGCACACCGCTACGGCGTCCGAATAATGGTTGATGGAGCGCAGTCCGTGGCACATACACCGCTTAATGTAACCGAGCTGGATGCGGATTTCTTTGTGTTCTCCGGACACAAGATATTTGCCCCCACAGGCATAGGCGCATTGTACGGCAAATCCGATGTTCTGGATCAGGGAATTCCCTACCAGAGCGGCGGCAATATGATAAGGGACGTGACCTTCGAGCGCACTGTTTACAATCCTGCCCCGAGCAAGTTTGAGGCAGGGACAGGAAACATCGCCGATGCCATTGGCATGGGTGCTGCGCTGGAATACGTTATGAACTTGGGTGTTGCGAACATCGGTGCTTACGAGCATGAACTTCTCGATTATGCCACAAAAGAACTCACCCGCATTAAAGGCCTCCGTCTTATCGGCACGGCAAAGGAAAAAGCGAGCGCACTCTCTTTTGTGCTTGACGGTGCGACTACGGAGCAGATTGGGAAGCATCTTTCCAGCCATGGCATTGCTGTGAGGGTTGGCCACCATTGCGCCCAGCCTATACTGCGGCGTTTTGGGCTGGAGACAACTGTGCGTCCAACCATTGCACTCTACAATACGGCAGAAGAAATAGACAAGCTGGTGATTGCTATCCGAGAACTGGCAAGGTAAAGGAGAAAAGGTATGCAGCGGATTGACAATGAGATAGAGCGAGTCGCAGAGGTACTCCTCAGCGACTTTGAGAAGAAGCGAGATAGTATAATCAAGCAGCCGGTTAAGTCGGTGGTGATTGAAATACTCGGGCAACTTCAGCACATTCTGTTCCCGGGGATTTTTGAGGCAGAGCACAATCTGAGCGGCTCGCTTAAAAACCGCCTGAGCGTTATGCTGGAAGAGGTTTCATACAGCCTCGCCGCCCAAACAAAGCTGGCTCTGCGCTATGACTTGCGATACAAAGACAGTTCCAAAGAGGAGCTTGAAAAAGCGGCTTGGGATATAACCAATCTTTTTATCTCAAGGATACCCATTATCAAAGAACTCTTGGACACCGACGTAGAGGCCATCTACAACGGCGATCCCGCTGCATACAGCAAAGTGGAGATAATAATATCCTACCCCGGCCTTTACGCCGGGATGGTTTATCGCATAGCCCACGAGCTTTACCTGCTTTCCGTTCCTCTTATACCTAGAATTATGAGCGAATATGCCCACAGCGTAACAGGCATTGACGTTCACCCCGGCGCTGCTATAGGAAAATATTTCTTTATGGATCACGGCACGGGGATAGTTATAGGCGAAACAACTGTTATCGGTGACAATGTGAAATTATATCAAGGTGTTACACTCGGCGCATTGTCCACAAAAGGCGGGCAAAACATCAAGGGCGTGAAACGTCATCCGACCATAAACGATAATGTGACGGTGTATTCCGGCGCATCAATTCTTGGCGGGAATACCATCATAGGCGAAGGCGTAGTGGTAGGCGGCAATGCTTTTGTTGTGAAATCCGTCCCTGAGAACACCCGTGTGAGCGTTAAGAACCCTGAGTTGCAGTTCAAAAACAGCCGCAACATTTCTACGCATATAGAGTTAGACCAGATGGAGTTTTGGCATTACGAAATTTGAAGGCGGTTAGCCCAATACTTGAGGAATACTCAGTAGATGGGCAATCGCTATTCCGTAATTGGTTATTGGCACTCCCTGCCGTTTTGCTTCTTCTATTCGTGATAATACATATTTGCGGTTAAACATACAGGCCCCGCAGTGAATAATCAAATCGTATTTCGTCAAGTCTTTGGGAAAATCCAAGCCGCTTACAACCGTTACGGATAAAGCGTTCCCAAGTTTCTGTTTCAATAAATTCGGAATTTTTTCCCGCCCTATATCCTCGCTTAACGGAGCGTGGGTGCAGGCCTCTGCGATTAAAATATGCGAGTCGTTTTTCAAATTGTCTATTGCCTTTGCTCCGTTTATAAAGGTTTCAATATCGCCTTTGTATGCGGCAAAAAGCACGGAAAAAGAAGTGAGCTTGCTTGAACTTGGCTTTTTCTCATATACGGTTTTGAATACCTGAGAATCGCAAATTATTAAACTCGGTTCTTTATTCAGGGCGGCTAAGGTTTCATCAATTTTATCCGTTGTGCAACTGATAACTATGCATTTTTTATCCAGCAGTTCACGGATTGTTTGCACCTGAGGCAGTATCAGCCTGCCCTTAGGGGCTTGTTTATCCTGAGGCATAACAAGCATAACAATATCGCCTTCCTTAGCTAGGTTTCCTGTGATTTCAATTTTTTGTTCATCCGGCGCACTTTCAATTAAGGCGTTTTTCACCTCTTCAATATTATGCTTTTTCAAGGCATTTACAACAATAATCCGCTCGTTCAACTCCCCTTTCAATTTGGAAACTATCTCTTTCGCATTGTTGTTTTCCATGTCGTTAACAACCACAATAACCTTAACATCTTGTTTTTTAAGGGAATGCACCCAGGATATTCCTTCCTCCGCATCCGTGTCTGCGAATATGACAATCGCTATATCCGCCTTTTTTGTCACCTGCTTGGTTTTTTCAATGCGTTTAATTCCCAAATTGCTGGCATCCTCAAAACCGGCGGTATCAATAAATACAACAGGCCCCAATCCGCTAATTTCCATAGCTTTGTAAACAGGGTCGGTGGTTGTCCCTTTTTCTTCGGAAACAAGGGCAACTTCCTGTGATGTGAGGGCATTTAACAGCGTTGATTTGCCGCTATTTACTTTACCGAATATGCCGATGTGCAGTCTTGATGCGTTGGGGGTTTCTTGTGAAGGCATGTTGTTGAGCAATATACAAAATTTACTATATTTATCATTCATTATAATGAGGAGACAAAATTATGAACAAGATAGCAGTGTTTGCAAACGGAAACTCAGAACTGTGCGATTTCTTTGAAGCCCAGCGCTTCTTAATATTTGAACGCGCCGGAACGGGATGGGAAAAGACAAAAGAGGTGAACTTTGAAAAGATAGTTCCCTCTGCTCCCGCTTTGACACGGAAAAGCACCGAGGCTCTTTTGCCGCTCGTTGAGGGCTGCAATATACTGGCAGGCGGCGCCCTGTTCGGCATCCCATTCTCTGTGTTTGACCGTGCTAAGTTGCATATTTTTGAAATTGATGAGATAAACAGCGAAACCTTTGATGGTATTGCAGAAGAACTGTGCAATGCAAATGCTGCTGCTGCCATGAAAGAAGCTATTATCAAGGATGCAAAACCGGTTGAAACTTCCACGCCCGGTGTTTATTTTTTGGATTTAATCGCTTTGCAAAAAGAATGTCCCGAAATATCGAGCAAAAGGGCGATGATGGATTTTTTGAAGGACACTCCGTTTTTGGAACTGCGCCTTGTATGCAAACACATTCCGCCTTGGATTGAGAACAACGGGGCTTATAATGTGCAGGTTGCCGGCAATGAAGGCGGTGCTGTTCAGGCGGTGATTACCAAAAGGTGTTAAATGAGAAATTTCAACCTGCTGGAAAATAAAATGATACAGCTTCCCAGCGGTGTGTTTGCCGGGGTGGAGAGCTATGCTTGCTACCCAAGCGGAGAATTGGAAGGCGTTAAACTTTCGGAAAAGAATATGCTTGTCACCCATGCGGGCGAATTGATTCCGGTTTATATTGAAACACACCGCCGCAAAAATAAATTTTCCGTAGAGTTTTACAAAGGCGGCATGATTAAAGCAATAGCCCTCAACGAGGTGCAAGAGATACAAACCCCTATCGGTGAGTTCCCTGCCGAGCTTGTGACCTTTTTTGAGACAGGAGAATTAAAACGCTTCTTTCCATTGGACGGGAAAATTAGCGGGATGTGGAGCGAGCAAGAAGAAAAGGCTCTTGCAATTCCGTTGTCCTTTGACTTGCCCTTTGCATCATTCACTGCGATTATCAGCGGAGTTGCTTTTTACCAAAGCGGCAACATTCGCAGCATTACGCTATTCCCCGGAGAAACGGTGCGTATAGCTACGAACTACGGCGAAATTCCCACGAGGAATGGCTTTTCTCTATATGAATCGGGAAAGCTGGAATCGCTGGAACCTGCCGAACCAACGGTGATAAAAATCCCAACCGGCACACTCAACGCTTTTGACCCGGATGCAGTTGGCATCAATGCGGATGTAAATTCCCTTGTATTTGACGAAGAAGGCGAAGTAATTGCCATGAACCCAGCACGTTTTGGCTCATTGCAAATGTGCGGCCCGGAGGATTGCGCCAGTTGTTCACTTGGGTGTGCGCCATCACCTCAAAAATAAAACATACTCCCGCAAAAACGCCAACTCCTGCGGCATTCCCCGCAATGCCGCACGTTCTTTCTTAGGCATCTCCCACCGAATAACAGGCAAATTCGTCCCCCGCTTGCGTACCATTAAAATACTCGTAAAAGTATCCTCAATCTCGCTCACTATCTCAAAAGGAAACGCAGCAACAACCTCGCCTTCTTTCGCAATGGATGCCGGAATTATATAATTAGACCGAATACCAACATAACAAATACCATTCAAAATCTCAGTCAATTCAAACTCAATGCCCCAATCAGGCACGGATACCCTTGTTCCCGCAATATCAACCGCCGCTATATTTTTACAACCCGTAAGCCGTGCGGCTTGAACAGTCGCAGGATTTTTGAATACCGTGCGTTTATCGCCAAAGACTTCGTTCTTGCCGGCGTTCAGTATCACAATGTCATCGCATAGCCTGTAAACTTCGCTGCGGTTGTGCGACACATAGAGGACCGGTTTGTTAAAACTTTTGAGCAATTCCGCAAGCTCAAGTTCCAGTTCCCAACGCAAATGGCTATCCAGAGCGGCGAAAGGCTCATCCAGCATAAGGATGTCGGGCGAACCGGCAAGGATGCGTGCCAGTGCGCACCGTTGTTTTTCGCCGCCGGAAAGCTGGCAAGGGTATTTATTCAGATGCGGTGTTATGTGAAAAGTCTCCGCCAACTCTTCTGCGGCACTTTGTTTTTCATGGGTGGTTTTATGTTTTGCGCCGGTCATAATATTTTGCCGCACAGTCATATTTGGAAACAGGGCATAATCCTGAAATAAAAAGCCGGTGTTGCGTTTTTGCGGAGGCAGGTTGATTTTCTTTTCGGAGTCAAACAGCACAACGCCGTTCAACTCAATTCGCCCCCTGTCCGGTTTGGAAATGCCGGCAATACAGCGAAGCGTCATGCTCTTGCCGCTGCCCGAAGCCCCCATCAACGCAGTCACGCCGTTAGTTGCAATATTCACATCAAGAGAAAAGCCGTTCAGATTTTTACCAATATCGCACACGAGCATTGCTACCCCCGAACCTTTGGCTTGTTGAACACATTGATTAAAACCATAAACACAACAGACACCGCAAGATTTATCATCACCCAGTAAAACGCCATATCGTCTCGGTTTATCTGCCAAAAGAAAGCCACGGATGTGGAAACTGTAGCTGTTTTGCCGGGGATATATCCGGCGACCATGCTGGTTGCGCCGTACTCGCCCAGACCTCGTGCGAATGCTATCACCGTTCCCGCTATAATTCCGTGTTTGCAGTTTGGAAGGAGTATTCTAAAGAAGATATATTTCTCGGAAAGCCCCAAAGTTCGCCCGGCATCCAATAGGTTTTGGTCAAAACTTTCAAATGCGCCACGCGCTGTTCTATACACAAAAGGAAATGCGATAATAGCAACAGCCACCACCGCCGCATACCAACGCATGGTGATTGTCATCGAGAACCACTCGTAAAGTTTTGTGCCAATCACGCTCCTTGGCGAGAGCCACACGAGTATAAAATAGCCCACCACTGTGGGAGGCAGCACCAAAGGAATAGTGAGAATGGTATCACACAAACCCTTGACAAATCGCGGCAAACGCAATATCGCGTAAGCCGCAAAGATGCCAACGACAAATGCGGCGGAAGTGGCAATTGCGGTAATTCTAAGCGAGTTAAATAAGGGAAATAAGTCCATTTTTCCTCAAAATAAAAAAGCAACCAACAAGATATTGATTTCAACTCGCCTTCTTCTTCCTAAAATTTCTCTTTGTGCTTGGCGGGAATTCAAAGCTGATTTTCCCTTTTTTATCCATTTTCAGGAATGCGTCAAAAAGGCGGCGGGTTTTTGCAGAGCGGAACCCTTTTATCAACTCGGTTTTTTCGCCGGAAAGCATGGTTTTAATATGCTCAACGGTCAAGGTTTTGCCCAAAATGCTCTTGTTTATGCGAAGCCCTGTGTCCTTGCCCTCAACGAAACTCTGCGAAAGAAAAGCCGTTAAAGTTTCATAAACAGGAGAATCGTCTGCAGGCGAATTTCCGAGCGGAACTTGCTCGCTGAAATTCAGATTTTCATCTGCGGATAGATTATCAAAAACAAACTCAACCTTGTTTTTTTCGTTTAAAATTAAAGCTGCGCTGAATTCCTTGCCCCTCTTGGAGCGAAAACCGTTCAAAGGCCCCAGCTTTTTATTTTCCAAAAGCTCCTTAACCTCAGCGATGGACATATGCCTGCCGCCCAAAATTTTTCTTATGCGAATTCCGCTATCCGTTTCGTAGTTGGAAACCGTTTCGTGTATTTGTTCCCCAGCCGCCTCCGCAACCGCTTCTATTTTGGTATCGCTCTCCTTAAAATTCTTTATTTTATCCACCATTTGAGAGGTTAATCCCTCAATATCGTGCATAAAATCCATCCTTGAAACCTTGCCCTTTTCCATCAAACCCAGTTTGTATTCCCATTCGCCGGTAAGCTCCGGGCTGGTAAGGTTTTCTATTTGCATGGAAACAGCCATATTTATCAGGTCAAAAGCCTTTCCTGTTGGCAAAAGCTCTTTGCCGTCTCTTGTTAAATACTTATCGGAGATCAGTTTTTCTATTGTGGCAGCCCTTGTAGCCGGGGTTCCCAGCCCACGCTCCTTCATCGCATCGCGCAGATCCTCGTCTTCTATCAATTTGCCGGCACCCTCCATAGCGGAGAGGAGCGAGCTTTCTGTATAGCGTGCCGGGGGCTTTGTGGCGTCTTCCGTCATTTCTATTTCTATAGCAAGAGGTTTTGCATCCGGCGAGGAAAGTTTGGGCATAATATCTTCCTCTTCTTCGCTTTTGCCGTAAACCGCCTTCCAGCCCGGGTTTTTCAAAATTTTGCCATCGGAAACAAAAGTTTCCTCCTCAACCACAGTGGTGCGCGTCGTGTGCAAATACTCCGCCGGCGGATAAAAAACCGCAACAAATCTTTGGCATATCAGGTTAAATATTTTACGCTCCGCCTCGCTCAAATCTCCGGCGGCATTGCCCGTTGGGATTATGGCGTGGTGATCGCTCACCTTGGCGGTGTTGAAAATTCTCGGGTCTTTATGCACATAATTGTTTTTCAGCGCAAATTCTGCGTGTTTTGCGAGGCTGCCGGTCAAGGATCCCATGGTTCTTTTCACTGTTGCAACATAATCGTCCGGCAAAAATTTGCTATCGGTTCTGGGATATGTGGTGAGCTTGTGCCGCTCGTAAAGGGCCTGAGCTATTTGCAGCGTGGTTTTTGCGGAAAACCCAAAACGGCTGTTCGCATCCCTTTGCAAAAAAGTCAAATCGTAAAGAGGCGGGCATTTTTGGGAAAGCAGCTTGGATTCCTCTTCTACGCTCCCCCGTTTTCCTTCGCATTTTTTTAAAATAGCCTCGGCATCTTCCTTTTTCCAAATTTTTGAGGAATTTTCCTTTTTGTCCGTCCATTTTCCAAAATAAAATTCCCCTTCATCCTGAAATTTGGCCGCCAATGTCCAAAAAGTCTGGGGAACAAATGCCATCCGGCTTTCCTCTCTTTTCACAATCAAGGCAAGCGTTGGGGTTTGAACCCTGCCGCAAGGGGTTAATTGGAAGCCGCCAAATCTGCTATTGTATGCCGTTAGCCCACGTGAGCCGTTTATGCCTACAAGCCAGTCCGCTTCGGAGCGGGAAAGAGCCGCCTCTTGCAGGTTTTTCATATCCGCATTGGAGCGCAAATGCTCAAATGCGTCTTTTATCGCTGCCTGAGTCATGCTTTGCATCCATAGCCTTTTTATGGTTTTGCCGGATATCCCGGCTTTTCCCTGCTCATGTTCCAATATATAATGAAATATGAGTTCTCCCTCACGGCCTGCATCACATGCGTTTATTATTGTGCTTATATCTTTGCGGCGGATGAGTTTGCCTAGGGCTGCTAGGTGAGCCTTGGTATCCGGCAAGGCGGTTAATTTAAATTCTTTGGGGATTATGGGGAGGGTTGCCATATTCCATGTTTTATACTGCTCACCCATGTCCTTAGGGTCTGCTATGCCAACCAAATGCCCAAGCGCCCACGATATTATGGTGTTTTCGCTCTCCAGATAAGATTTTTCCTTATGAAATTTGCCGTCAAGCGCCTTAGCCAAATCATTCGCCACGCTTGGCTTTTCTGCAATTACTAGAGTTTTTTGCACATTTAAGGCGCATTTTGACATAATACTGGGGAATGTAGTAAAATTCTCTTGGCCCCGGCTATGGAATAACCTTCCTCTTTAAGGTAATAGTGTATTTTTTTAAGGCGGTCTATGGAATCCGAGTTATAGAGCCTCTGCAGCCCGGTGGTGCGGCTCGGTTTTAGGTAAAAATCGAACTCTTTTTCCCAAAAACGAAGCGTATGGGTCGCCACTTGCAGCATTTTAGCAACATCGCCTACACGAACAGGAATATCATTATTGCGGTATATCATACTTAATGTAAAGCAAAAAGCGTGCCATTTATGGTCGCTGCTCAGAAAATTTTGGCGAGCAAATCACGTTTGTTCTCCTTGCCGGATATGCCTAGCTTGCGATATACGGTTGAGAGGCAGGTTTTTACACGGCTTTCGGAGAGGAAAACTTTGTCGGCTATTTCTTTGTTTTGCTTTCCACGGGCAGCAAGCTGGGCGACCGCGAGTTCTTTTTCGTTCAATCGGGAAGCGTCGGTTAAAGACGGCGCCTCCCGGCCCAAGCGTGAACCTAAAAGGCGCAGAAAACTCGTTACACGCATACGGAACTCGTCTATGTTATACGGCTTCGTTATACCGTTTGTTAAACGCTGTGTGCCTGACAGTATTTTTTATCTGTTTGAAATGTCCCGTCTTCCGGCCGGTGCATTACCTTACTCTTTCCAATTTCCATTTTAATCTACCGTCCGCCGAACTATCTCTAATGTAGAGTTTGATTCCATTTTCATGATTAACATCAAGAGTTCCAATATCTCCATGTAATCTTGAGCGGATGTAAATGCTCCCGTCAGCATTTTCTTCAATACTGAACAATTGGGAATCAGTCCCATTTTGTAAATACTGCCACAAATGGTTGTTGGTATTACCACCTTGAACATCCAAAAACTTACCGCTATAGATATTCCTGAATGAGAAGTACCCCGGGTAAACCCAAGATTCAACGGCTTGCCATTGCTGTGAATCGCGGCCGTGCTTTTCCCAAAGATGCACAGCCGCACCGGATTCTTTACTTGGACCTTCTACGTCAATGGCTAATCGTGAATACCAATTTTGAATAATATATACAGCACCATCTACGATAGCCGGTTCTTGCGGTACTGCGGCTTTTGAGAAATAACTGAGCAGGGTTTGATTGATATCTTCGGCTCTGCTGAGGAAAGCTGCTTTAAGTTCATTACTGCGTGCCGTGTTTGACGCCAGTTCCCATATCGGAATTACCGTATAAATGTAGCCGAGTGTCGGACCATCTTTAATTGTACCTGCCCATTCTTTGAGTTGAGGCGCTATCGCTTCAGGTGTTGTGCCGACAATCGTAGCGGTTCCACCGCTGGATTTTACCTTTATTTCCGTTTCTTCCCGAACTGACTTTTGCTTGTCAGATAAGCTGGCATTGACACTGCCGCTCACCAATGCCAATGAGAAATCAAGCGCCGCTTTTATATCCGTATCCTCAGCGGATTCATTTGAATTATACAATGCGGTGATACTTGCCGATCCTCCTGTGCCGCAGGAAGTTATAATATGCGTGCCTAAAAGTTCAAACACGGTTTGGGCACTGTTATCATTGTCGTTAATAATTTCGAAAATCAGAGGATCGAACAACGGATCCCTTGTTTTTGCTGAAGCAAGATACATGGGGTTCAGGGTATGTTTTCTTAACAGCGAGGAATAAACGTACTTATAAAATTTCGTTTGTGACTTCACTTGCTTGCTGTTGCCGTAAGAAGCGGAGATGCTGCCTGAAAAGAATGGAACGGAACTGCCGGTCCCGACCTTGGCGTCGAGGTTAAAACTTGAAAATACCTCGCTTAGTTTTTCACTTACAGAGGTAAAACTTCGCAACATACACGCACAGCAGAATTGAGAAGATGCTGAAATAGAGGTTAAAAACCTCGCGTTTTCTTCGTAATAAAAGGAAGATCGCCAAATAATAAATGCCGGTAAAGCCGAATATTCCGCACAGAGCGATAAACGGAAACTTGTGCTGCCGTACCTCGATGAGGCTGTAATCGTCAAAATAATGCGGTGCATCATATGAAAGCCCGGTAATCAGATACGCAGGGTCGCCTATAATCCGCAGTGTGAGGATATTGGTTCCCAAAACAACACAAGAACGGTCTATCGGAAAATAAACGCTTCTCCATGTGCGTTTTTCCGTCATCTTGCCTCTCTCGTTCAAATGAATTTCCGAGCGAACAGGAATTCCGTTAAAAAATATCTCCCAGTTTTCCCCGATATATCCAAGAAAAACCCCCGGCAAAACAGAAGGATTGTCATTTAAAAAGGTGATAGCTTCTTCATTCAAATTCACTGGAATTTTGATAGTGAATTCTTCCGCCTCATTGCCCCACGGCGATAAAAAAGCCCGCTTAGGCAAATCCGGCAAAAGCGAATTGCGAACCCGCAAAGGAGTTTGGCTAAAGCGATACCAAGTTTCAGAATCCCCCCGTTTAATCAAAGCCTCCCCGTCCATCAAGTTGCGGTAAAGCGGGCCGTCTCCGCCCTGGCGAACAATACGCTGTTCATTCCACGCATAGAAAACAACAAGGCTCATCGCCAGGATGTAAAAGAAGGGGATAAAAATGCCTACCTCCAAGGAAATGCAAAAATTAGAAAATAAAGGGTGTATTTGGCATTTTTTACTATATTCTACCTACTATTTTCAATCGGGAGATCCTATGTCAAAAAACATGATTGCTGTTGACGGAAACGAGGCGACCGCAAGAGTTGCGCACAAGGTTAGCGAAGTTGTTGCTATTTACCCTATAACCCCATCCACTCCTATGGCCGAGCTTTGCGATGCCTGGAGCGCACAGGGCAAAAAGAACATCTGGGGGCAGGTTCCCAGAGTTATAGAGTTGCAATCGGAAGGCGGAGCTGCCGGCGCGGTTCACGGTTCCTTGCAGGCAGGTGCCTTAACTACCACCTTTACAGCCTCCCAAGGCTTGCTTTTGATGATACCCAATATGTTCAAAATTGCGGGTGAACTCACTCCCGCCGTGTTCCATGTAAGCGCACGTGCCCTTGCAATGCAGGGTCTTTCAATTTTTGGCGATCACTCCGATGTTATGACATGTAGGCAAACCGGTTTTGCAATGCTCGCAAGCTCAAGCGTTCAAGAAGCCCATGACCTTGCATTAGTGGCCCATGCCGCAACCTTAAAGTCCCGTGTGCCGTTCCTGCACTTTTTCGATGGCTGGCGCACTTCCAATGAAATAATGAAAATAGAAGAGCTACCCACAGAAACAATCAGAGAAATTATAAACGATGAATTTATTGATGCGCACCGCAAAAGAGCCTTGACCCCCGATGCCCCCGTTCTTCGCGGCACAGCCCAAAACCCCGATGTTTATTTTCAAGGCAGGGAAACCGTAAATCCGTTCTATGCCGCCACCCCTGCAATAGTTCAGGAATACATGGACAAACTCGGCAAACTCACAGGGCGCAAGTACAGCCTAGTCGAATACACAGGTGCCGCCGATGCCGAAACCGTTATTGTGATAATGGGTTCGGGAGCCTCTACCGTGCGTGAAACGGTTGAACTTTTAGTGAGCAAAGGGCAGAAAGTCGGAATGCTCAACGTGCATTTGTACAGGCCTTTCCCGGCAAAAGAGTTCTTGGCAACTCTTCCTAAGTCCGTTAAAAATATAGCCGTTATGGATAGATGCAAAGAACCCGGTTCAGCCGGTGAACCCTTGTTCCAAGACGTTATTACCGTTGTTTCCGAAGCGGCGATGAACGGCGAACTTTCCCTTCCGAAAATACTGGCAGGTCGCTATGGCCTTGCTTCAAAAGAGTTCACACCCGCAAGCGTAAAAGCTGTTTTAGACAATGCGGCGAGCGCAACCGGCAAAAAGCATTTCACCGTTGGCATAAACGACGATGTAAGCGGCACGAGCTTGGAAATAGACAAATCCTTCCGTTTGGAAAAGAAATTGTTCCAAGCGATGTTCTACGGCCTCGGCGCAGACGGCACAGTTGGAGCGAACAAAAATTCCATCAAAATAATAGGCGAGTACACTGACAACTATACGCAGGCTTACTTTGTTTACGATTCCAAAAAGAGCGGCAGCGGCACCACCAGCCATCTGCGTTTTGGCAACGAACCGATTCACGCTCCGTATTTAATAGAATTAAACCAAGCGGATTTTGTCGCTTGCCATCACACTCCTCATTTAGACCAAATAAATATGCTCCGCTATGCAAAACCGGGCGCAGTGTTTCTGCTGAACACAAAAGCATCCGCAGATGAGGCGTGGAATACCTTCCCAAAAGAGGTTCAGGCTCAGATTATAGAGAAAAAATTGCGTGTTTATGTTATAGACGGCTATGAAGTCGCGCATAACACAGGGATGGGGCGGCGCATAAACACCATTATGCAAACCTGCTTCTTTGCAATATCGGGTATTTTGCCAAAAGACGAAGCTATAAGTCATATTAAAGATTCCATTAAAAAAACTTATTTGAAGAAAGGCGAAGAGGTGGTTAAAAAGAACTGGGAGGCGGTGGATAAAACTCTTGCGAATTTGCACGAGGTTAAAATTCCCGGCTCGGTAACCGCAACTAAAACCTTCCGCCCCGCTTTAATCGGCACAAACGATAAATTCCTGAACAGTGTAACAGCAAAAATTATTGAAGGCTACGGCGATGAACTGCCCGTTTCTGCAATGCCTGTGGACGGCACTTTCCCAACCGCAACCGCAAAATATGAGAAGCGCGACTTGGCTTTGGAAATCCCTGTTTGGAGCGCAGACATTTGCATTCAGTGCGGAAAATGCGCTATGGTTTGCCCACATGCCGCAATTCGCACAAAGGCTTACGATGCCTCTGCTCTGTCCGGTGCGCCGGAGGGTTTCAGAAGCATGGCCGGCAAAGGCTTTAAACTGGAAGGCGATATTAAATACAGCGTTCAGGCTAGCCCATATGATTGTACCGGTTGCGGAGTTTGCGTTGAGGCCTGCCCAACCAAAGACAAAGCAGATCCGAATAAAAAATCCATCAATATGACCACCCAAACTGAGATTGCCGAACAGGAAAGCAAAGCGTGGGATTTCTTCGTTAACATACCCGAAGCAGACCGTTCCAAAATCGACCCGAAACTCGTTAAAAATGCGATGTTGCTCGAACCCCTCTTTGAGTTCAGCGGTGCTTGCACAGGCTGCGGCGAAACTCCATATGTTCGTTTGGCATCACAGTTGTTCGGAGACAGAATGGTTGTGGCAAATGCAACCGGCTGTTCCTCAATTTACGGCGGAAACCTGCCCACCACCCCTTGGACAAAGAATAAAGACGGCAGAGGCCCGGCATGGAGCAACTCCTTGTTTGAAGACAATGCGGAGTTCGGTTTGGGTATGCGCCTCGCGATAACCCAGCACGCAAAACAGGCCGAAGACCTTTTAGGGCAAATCAGCGAAATTCCCGCAGACCTTGTAAAGGCTCTCAAAGAGCAAAGCCAAATTGACGAAGCCGGCATTGCAACGCAAAGAGCCAGTGTTGGAAAATTAAAGGAAATCTTGAAAAATGTTAAAACCCCTGCCGCCGCAAAATTGCTTTCCATAGCGGATTACCTAGTCCAAAAGAGCGTGTGGATAATGGGCGGTGATGGCTGGGCCTATGATATTGGCTACGGCGGTTTGGATCATGTTCTTGCGAGCGGCGAGAATGTGAATATTCTGGTTTTGGATACCGAGGTATATTCCAATACCGGCGGCCAAGCGAGCAAAAGCACCAACTTAGCGGCGGTTGCGCAATTTGCAGCAAGCGGTAAGTCTGCGCCTAAAAAGGATCTCGGTTTAATAGCCATGAGCTACAAGAATGTATATGTGGGCAAGGTTGCCATTGGTGCAAACGATGTGCACACAATCAAGGTATTCCGTGAAGCAGAAGCGCACAACGGCCCCTCTTTGATACTCGCTTACTCCCCTTGCATTTCGCACGGCATAAAGGATATGCGTTATATGCTGGGCCAGCAAAAAATGGCAGTAGAGAGCGGTTACTGGCCTTTGCTTCGCTACATTCCGGCGAACATAGACGAGGGCAAAAATCCCTTTGTTTTGGATTCCAAGGCCCCTACCTTACCGGTCAAGGACTACATTTACACCGAGAACCGCTACAAAATGCTAACCGCCTCCAACCCCGCCGCCGCAAATGACTTAGCAGACAGGCTGCAAAAATTTGTGGACGCCCGGTGGAAACAGTATGAGGATTTAGCGAAGTAAGGCGCTATCGTCCAAATTTTTTCCCAAGCGTGACTCCGGTACCCCATATAAAGGGGTAACCGCCTCTTATCGTTGGTTCCAGGTACCAGCTTTTGTCCATATCAAGGCGTAAACCCGCTGTTAAGCCCCCCAATGGAACGGTAGAGTTTTTGCCTTCCATTGCGGATAAGGCACCACCTGCTTCGGCTTGTAAAAAAGAACTCGTCACAGGCAGATAGTAACGGAACATCACCATGGATTCCAAGGTGCTTACGGTGTTCATGTCATGGCTGTAAACAGTGTTTAAACCAAGGGCGAAACTTCTATTTAAGTCGTAGCCCAGGATTAAATTTCCGCCCATTGCCGTTGAACCTTTGTTAGCGGAGTTGTTGTTCAGTTCGGAGCCAGCTCCGGCAAAGAAACCTGATTTGGACGCTTCCGCTTTTGGCGGAGCGGGTTCTTGCAGCCGTTGCCTTGAAGGTGGGGGCGGGGGAACGGGAGGGAGAGGCATTTCCGTTGGCGGTTTGGGTTTTGGTTGGATTAAAGGGGTTGGCTGAACGGGAACCGCAAGTTTTTCTACGGGTTTTGTTTTTGCGGGCTTTTTTTCGTCTATTGGTTTTATGGTTATTTCGGATAGAAGAATCTCTTTGTTGCCTAATTCAAAAGGTGCGCTATAAACGGTTTCGTAGCCGTACAACTGTACTCTCACCGTATAATCGCCGGGAACTACATAAAAATCGTAGTTTCCTTCGTCGTCTGCAAAAACCCAATCCCTAACCTCATTGCCGGACATAAGTTCCACTACCGCTTTTTCCTTTTCGCCCGCTCCATCTTTCAAATTCAGTTTACCGACTATGTGCTGCTTTTTCACTTCTTCTATTATTTCTTCTGTTATTTCTTCAATATCCTCTATTATTTCCTTTTTTTCTTCTATTTGCTCTTCCTTATCCTGCTTTATTGTGCGAACTACTGCTCGTTCAGCTTTGTTCACCGCATCGTTGAATGCTTCGTTTACCGCCGGGACATAAGCCACCGTACTCACGGCAATAGATACGCCCAGAACCGCTGTGGATGCTTGCGAGAAACAGCCACCGGCAAAAGAGCCGAGCATATCCGGCAGGGATTGAATCAATTCTCCCAACTGGTTCTGTGCTTCGCTCTTGCCTTCTTCCTTTGCATTGAGTTTCTTTTTCCCACGCAAAATGCGAAACCAGCCGTAATATGTGACCGTTGACGAGACCGTGCCGAATGCGGAGGCTATGCCGGGACCGTAATTCAAAATTACGGAAAAAACTATATGCTCCATTTGCAAGAAACGGGTAAGAACGGCGCAAATCGCTACTACGCTTATGATTGCGAGCGAACCCATCGTGCAGATAAAGCCGATTCTGCCTGTTATCTCAACAAAACGTGCCTCCCTGAGCATTCTTGTTATGTCTCTCTTCGTATCTTCTATTATCTTATCTATTATTATTTTATCTATTATTGTCATATGCGCTTACCTGAACATCATAAATGCCACAATTAAGTCAAAAACCAAAATGCTTATTCCCGCTGTTATCATAGTGCTTGAACTTGAAGTTGAATAGGCAATTCTGGCATCTCCGCCCACGCTCCAAGGTTTCCACGATTTCCAGCTATCGTTCACTTTTATGGTCGCTTTGTTTTCTTCTTCTTTGGATTCAATCCATTCCACGCCTTCAGGTAAATCCCTCTTGAAGCCACGGTTTAGGGAATAGTCCGCATAAGCTCCGAGGACTAGGGCTATGCTTTCACTGAATTTTATCCTTATTCCGCTTTCCGCTGTGAGCATATACAAGGTTTTCAATGTTATCTTTGTGGTGATTGAACTATCTTCATGCACTCCGAAGCCCATATAGGGGAGGTCATCTATGCACACCCCATAGACACACCCCTCCGTCACCAAATTATCGTAGCTGAATTTTGCCTCCATGCTTTGAGGAAGCCCGATTTTTATTCCGGCGGCTATGTAGAAATAATCCCAGCGTAGTTTGAGGAGAATTGGAATTTGAAATGTGTTCGCCTGCAATTCTTCCTTGTATTTATCTATGCTGTATTTGAATATAATCTCATCCCCGGAAAGATCCGTAATAATTTTGTTCACTTCCACATTTTCGCCTGTATTTGTTTTTTTCCTCATCGAGTAATCCAGCCCGGATGCAAAGCCGAAATTTTTCCAAGGATAGACGGCAAAGGATATGCCGGGCGTGTGGCTAAGGGAAAGGTCGGAAATGCCAAAGCGATAGTGCACGTCAAATTCCGAATCGAGGGCGAAGGCGGTGGTGGAGAGGATTATAATTAGAGTTGAGAGTTTAAACAAAACTACACCTTAAACAAACTAACAGTCTGCCTCAATTCGCTTGCGATTTTGGATAAATCGTTTGAGCTTTGGTTTACCTGTGTTGCGCCTTGGGCGCTTTCTTTTGCCGCATTGTTCATGCTCGCCACATTGCCGTTTACATTGCTTGCACCATTTGCCGCCTCGCTTGCGTTGTGGCTTACCTCGTTTGTGCCTTTCGCTACCTCAACTATGGCATCGGCTACACGTTTGGCTCCGCTGTTCGCTTGTGCAACATTGCTCGCTATCTCGTTGCTCGCAATAGTCTGCTGGTTGGCGTAGCCTTCTATGTCTTTCACGGATTCGCTCATTCTGGTTATTATTTCCGAGACCTTGCGGATTACATCCACGGCGTTGTTTGTGCTGGTTTGTATACCTTCTATGCGGCGAGTTATATCGTCTGCGCTTTTAGCGCTTTGGTTAGCCAATGCCTTGATTTCCTCCGCCACAACGGCAAAACCCTTGCCGGCCGCTCCGGCGGTGGATGCTTCAATTGTTGCGTTCAATGCCAAAAGATTGGTTTTCTCCGCTACCCTTTTTATCATATGGGTGACCTGCCCTATTTCCTTTGCCGCAGCCCCAAGTTTATTCATAACATCGGTAGCGTCTCCAGCCTTGCCGGTAGCTTCCACAGCTACCTTGCTCACTTCGCTCGTATTGCCCGCTATCTGGCTTATGCTTGCACTCATCTCCTCTATGGCGGCGGCGATGGTGTTCATGTTCATGCTCATCTTTTCCGCTACGGTGGCTACCTCGTCTGCGTTTACCGATGCTTGCTCCGCACCCTTTGCCATCGCTTTTATATTTGTTGCCATTTGCTCGGTAGTGCCTGCAACCGTGTTGCTTTGGGCAGCGGTTTCCTCTGCCCCACTCGCTAGTTGGCGGCTCACGCCGGAGAGTTTTTCGCTTGATTTTGTGAGCGTGTCTGAGTTAAGGTGTATGCTTTTGATAATTTTCTGCATCTCTTCAAAGAAGGAGTCAACCGAATTAGCAACTACGCCGATTTCGTCTTTTTGATCAAGACCTGTGCGAGCACGCATATCACCGTCTTTACCTCGCTTAAAGGTTTCGACTATTTTGCCGAGTGGCTTGGTTATGGACATTTTTATGGTGACGCCTATCGCACTAGCAAGCATAAATATCGCCACGTTGAGCATGATGGAGTTGTTTTTGCTTTTTCTGGCGAATTCTTCGTAAGCCGTTTTTTGCTTTGCCGCCAAGTCCTTCAACTGTGCCGTTGCATTTGCAGACAAAGGGGTTATGACGGTGCTGTATGTTTCCTCGTATCTTTTCGAGAACTCATCTATTATGAGCCTCTCAAATATGCCGAGAGTGAGTGCCATCATCGATGTTAGCAAAAAGGCGAGTTGGAGTTTTACGCCTATATTGATGTCTTTCATTGTTTTTCCTCTACTATGTAAACGCCTGGGGAGACGCTGTTGGTTGAAAGTTTACCTCTTATGTTGTATGCTTTGCCGGTAGCCGTTTTGCCGTTTATGCCAAGGACTTGTTTTTTGTAGGCGGACTGCCGTTCCGTTTGGGGCGTGGCTGTGGGGCTGCCTTCGCAGGTGTTGAGCGATATATTTTCTTGGGTTTTAAGTTCAACTTTGAACAAAAGCTCTGGGTTGCGTCTTTCGGCGGGAGTTAGGCGGTCTAGGTTGTAGTAGGGGATGGTAACGCCTATTTCCTCACCGTTTTTGAACCAGTTGTACTCGGCTATTTTGTAACCTCCATTGCTTGCTGGGTCGCTGTTCACTATCAGCAAACCCCATTTTTGCTTGATTATTCTGTCAAAAGGAATGGGGCTGGATATTATGGCAGTGTCTTGCCGGAATGTGTTGCCTTCTTTGCTAAGATTATAAACGAGGGTATCAAAACCGGGGTTGAGTTCCAAGGGTATATTGTAGTTGGTTAAGTTGTTGTCATCTATTTCGTTGTCTGGAGTTTTGCCATCTATTTTCAGTTCTACGCTTGGGTCTGTGATTGTGATTCGAATTTCCGCTTCTGCCATTTTGCAAGCGGCTGTGCTTGCGGTGAAGAAGGCTTTGTTTGCAGTGCTGAGCTGTTCCTCTTTTTCAATGTAGATGTTTTCCGTATTATTTATGGCAGTCAAAACTATTGCATAGCTGCTTTGTTCTCTCTGTTCTTCTGCGCTAATATTTACTACAACGGTGCCACGGATTGTTTTGCCGTCGTGGGTGGTGTATATGGCTTCAAATTCTTGATTACTGCCTACGCTCAAAGGGATTGATTCGTCCACC
>LIUG01000007.1:3445-3630 GCA_001462245.1 Candidatus Fibrimonas termitidis | reverse complement strand
CCGAATGGATTATGTCTATCGCTTTAATTGGGACAAAAACCGGGATAGTATCCGGGATAGAATCTATTTTGGCAATAACATTTACTACAATGGTGCCACGGGCTGTGTGGTTGCCGTCCGGGGTGGTGTAGATAGCCCCAAATTCTTGATTATTGCCTACACTCAAAGGGATTGATTCGTCCACC
>LIUG01000007.1:0-3258 GCA_001462245.1 Candidatus Fibrimonas termitidis | reverse complement strand
CCGAATGGATTATGTCTATCGCTTCGATTGGGACAAAAACCGGGACAAAAATCGGAATAGAATCCGGGATAGAATCTATTTTTGCATGGACTGTGAGTATGCCTTTTATGAATGTTATTTCGTAGTTGTCTGATTCTAATCCGTAGGGAATAATGTCATATTTCCCGGAATCGCTTTCCGGTGCATAGTTACAGTCAAACTCCAGTATGCCGGTTAAAACGCTTTCGGTTTCTTCGTTGACAAAGCCAAAGTAAGATACAGTGTATTCCGGCAGTTCATCGCCTTGGGTTATGGATATGCTGTCTGCTATGATGGTGAGTTCTGCCTTAGATACGGTCAAAGCGGTATCAGCACTCAGGCTGTCATATTCAACGATTATTAAGTTATGCTCTAGGGTTAATAAAGTTCCGTTCTCTAAATTTACACTGATGCTGTCTCCAAAATCATTAAACGTAATATCTTTTGTTGTTGAATCATTATAAGTAAGCATAATTTTAAGTTCTGATAAGTCAAGCGAGTCGCCATAGATGTATTCAAGTTTGGGCGGTGTTTTTATTGTTATTTCCGTAAGTTCTGCCGAGTCTGTTGCCGGGAATGTATAAGACAGGGTTAAGGTATTTCCTGCATTGTTAATTGTGGTTGGTGTTTCCTCGTTTATGGTTGCGGTTGCAAGTCCCGTAAATGTGTAGTTGTCATTTGCCATAAGCGTGACCGTGGCGGTGTATTCGGTACTGCCTAAGAATATCGTTGATGGGTTGGGGTTCCAAGTTACCGTGCCTACTGTAAAATCACCCGTGCCAATTGCGGTTGTATTTGGCGTTGCTCCTATTTCCGGAGCGGTGAGAGTGATTGCAACGTCGGTGATTTCTTCAGGGGCTGTTGCGGGGAATTCATAAGACAGGGTTACCGTGTTGCCTGTGTTGTTTGTAGGTGTGACTGCTTGCTCGTTTATAGTTGCACTTGTAAAACTCGTAAACGTGTAGCCGTTGTTTGCCGTAAGCGTGACCGTAGCGGTATATACGGTACCACCTAAGAATTTTGATGGGTTGGAACTCCAAGTTACCGTGCTTATTTTAAAATTGCCTGTGCCGGTTGCAGTTGTGTTTGGCGTTGCTCCTGCTACAGGAGCGGTGATGGTGATTTTGGCGGTGGAGATAACGGTTTTGGGAACCTCTTCCGGAGTTGTTGCAGGGAAGGTATAAGACAGGGTTACCGTGTTGCCTGTATTGTTTGTAACTGTGGCTGTTTGCCCGTTTATGGTTGCGATTGCAAGACCCGTAAATGTGTAAGCGCTGTTTGCCGTAAGCATGACCGTGGCGGTATATACGGTGCTGCCCAGGAATTTTGAGGGGTTGGGACTCCAAGTTACCGTGCCTACTGTAAAATCACCCGTGCCGCTTGCGGTTGTGCTTGGCGTTGCTCCTCTTACAGGAGCAACAAGAGTGATTGCAGCGGCGGTGATTTCTTCCGGGTCTGTTGCGGGGAATTCATAAGATAGGGTTACCGTGTTGCCTGTATTGTTTGTAACTGTGGCTGTTTGCCCGTTTATGGTTGCGATCGCAAGACCCGTAAATGTGTAGGCGCTGTTTGCCGTAAGCGTGACCGTGGCGGTATATTCGGTGTTAGCTAAGAACATTGAAGGGTTGGGACTCCAAGTTACCGTGCCTACTGTAAAATCACCCGTGCCGCTTGCGGTTGTGCTTGGCGTTGCTCCTCTTACAGGAGCAACAAGAGTGATTGCGGCGGCGGTTATGGGGATGATATCCTTAATGATAAGTTGATCACTTTCAAAAACTACTCCCTTGCCAGCTTCATCTGCGTAGAAATACTGTGCTTGTCCTGCATTTGCATCAGAATTGACTATAACCCCACTTGATGTTTGGGTTTGCGCATAAACTTGCATACCGGATCTAGGAGCATCGACTCCTGTGCCAAGCGTGATGTATTTGCCATTAACGAGACTAACATTGTTAGCACTGTTGTCGCTGCTTTTGGTATTGCCCAGAATTTTTGCCAAACCGCCAAGTGTGAATGATGTGATAGCACCATTAGCAGTCACCCTCACCCCGCCGCCACCGGTTCCTGCTGTATTGCCGCTTATCGTACCACCGTTCATTGTGAATGATGCGTCAACACCAACATACACCCCGCCACCTAAACTTGCTGTGTTGCCGCCGCTTATTACACCGCCTTCCAGTCTGAATTTGCCGCCGGCAATAAACACCCCGCCACCGCTTCCTGCTGTATTGCCGCTTATAGTACCACCGTTCATTGTGAATATGTCGTCCTGCCCAACATGCACCCCGCCACCGTCGGCACTTGCTGTATTGCCGCTTATCGTACCATCGTCCATTGTGAATATGCCACCACCAACATTCACCCCGCTACCCTTAGTTGCTGTATTATCACTTATTTCCCCACCGTTCATTTCGAATATTCCTCCCCAATAAATCTGCACCGCACCGCCTGCGTCTCCTCCTGTATTGCCGCTTATTTTTCCACCGTTCATTGTGAATTTGCCGCCACCAACACTCACCCCGCCCTTATCTGTTGTCTTGTTATTTGTCAAAATCGTACCGTTTTCCATTGTAAAAGTTGCTTCAGAACCCTGTACACTGACAAGCACATTATTGATATTACTATAATTGCTTTTATAACCGTCAATTATAATATCCTTAAAAATCAATGTACCTTTAGTTATGCGAAATAAATCTTCCGTTGTGCCACGCGTGAGGGTGCGGGTTGGGGTATTGCCTCTTATGGTAAGAGTTCCACTACCCGAAGTTCGGGTGATGTTTAGAGTGGAAGTTATTTGAAAGTCATTGGCTATAATTATTTCAATATCACCAGTTTCAGTTCCATTATATGTTGCTATAATGTCTCGCAGTCCGGCAAATGAAGTAACATTTGCTGTTTGCCCCCAAGCGGCGAAGGGCAGAGCGAGCAAAGCAGCCACAAGCGCCATGCAACCCACCCTGACCGACTTTGCGGGCTTGATTTTATTCATAATGAACTCTTGCTATAAATGTAATATAAAAGTTGATGTCGGATGGTATCAAAAAGGTATCAAAATAGTACCAAAATGGTATCATTTTTGAGAGTGTTTACTTATAGATAGAATTTACTATATTATCCATAATATCTAAAAGGAGTTAGTATTATGGCTTTGACAAAATGCAAGAACTGCGGCTGCAGCATGGTCTCAAGAAACGGTAATGTGCGCGGCAAGCAACGCTACAAGTGCAAGGAATGCGGTTT
>LIUG01000006.1:30160-33301 GCA_001462245.1 Candidatus Fibrimonas termitidis | reverse complement strand
TTCAAATTCTAAAGGTTTTTTGCGAATCAATTGCCTAATACCAGCTTCTATTCCACCCAACTCCCCCAATATAATTTTTCCATAGACAACTCTATTGGTCACCCAATCGCCTTCACGCTCCAACGCCTCCAAAACTAAATCAAACTTATTTTCCAATTCTGCAACTACATGGTCATGGTCAAGCACCGAACCGCCCACAAGAATAGCATCCGGCACAAGTTTCTGCAACCTTGCCGCTTGCTCTAAGACACGTTTCATTTGTTCTTGCATAGGGGATAATATAGAAATAATTTTCTATATTATTCATAATGCAAAATCAGCACCTAATAGACGAAATGACCGAGCGGCTTAAAGAATTGAAGCCGTATAAGGTTATTTTGTTCGGGTCTTATGCAAAAGGCACGGCAACCAAAGACAGCGATTTGGATGTGCTGGTTGTGTTGGATTCAAATGATTTTGCGAAAACTTTTGATGAAAGAATGGATAGATGGAATATAATATATCCTGCTGTTTTGGAAACAAATCGCAAGATTGCTCTAGATGTAATAACATATTCAAAAGCGGAATATGAATATCTTCTAAAAGAAAAGGATTTTTTTGTAAAGGAAGTTGTAGATACAGGAAAGGTGTTGTATGAAGGAAAAAACTAAAGGTTGGGTCTTTCAGAATCTCGTTATCCTAGCAATATAGGTTTATTAGATGGGCAGTTACCAAGCACAGAAAAAGCAAAAGATATTTTGAGTTTTGCTAAGAAAATAGAAACGATTTTTAAAGAAGAGTTAAAGATTGATAACGAAAGTGAAAAATAACGACAACAGTTGCCGCAATTAGTTTTTATGTTAGTATAAAAGAGGTGTTTTTATGAAGACAGCAGAAACTTTGGAATACGGCGGCAAAACCTACCGCACCGTCAAAATCGGTGCTCAAATTTGGATGGCAGAGAATTTGAACTACGCCGGCCCAAACGGTGATATTGGCAGATATTACGAAGACGACCCTGCTAATGGCGAAAAATACGGACGGCTTTACACTTGGAATGAAGCAATGGAAGTTTGCCCTCCGGGCTGGCATTTGCCGAGTAAAGAGGAATGGGATGTATTAATGATGTCTGTTGGTAGTATAGGAACGGGCAAACATTTGAAGGCGAGATCTGGTTGGAACAAAAACGGCAATGGCGAGGACACTTTTGGTTTTTCGGCTCTTCCAAGCGGCAACGGCTTTCCGGATGGCCAATTCGGCAATGTTGGCAACAGCAGTGGGTGGTGGGGTTCCACCGAGATCAATAGCATCAAAGCCTATTACCGGTGCATGAGCAGCAACATCGGGAACGTCTTCTGGTACATCCTCAATAAGAGTAACTTGCTCTCTGTTCGTTGTTTGCGGGACTCAGCGTGAAGAGGCAGAAGATGGCTATAACAGTGATTGAAAATGAAGCTAAAAGACCTTTTATAGAAGCGATTCTCCCAAATAGGGAAGAAGCAGAAGCGTATTTGCAGGAACATCCGCAAAAAGAAGCCTGCAAACTAAAGGAAATGGAGTTCGGCGAATTTCCGTTTTATTTTGTGGAAACAGATGGCAAATTTTTTTATTTTTCTACAAAAGATGAATTGATAGATTATATAAAAAATGCGGATATAAGAAATATAACCAAATATTACAGCATAATAACCGGAATGTGTAGTCATATATTTTTTTCTACAAAAGAAAAATTATCAATTCACATTGCAAATAAGCGTGACGGAAAAATTCACGAGGAAATAGAAGTAGAAGAAGAACTATCCTTTACCATATATAAAATATATGAACCTTTTAAAAAAAACGAGGACTGTATGGGAGGCATGGACCATTCGCATTTGACAGAAGTGGAGTTAAATGAAATAAAAAACGGAAATATGCGTTCGCTTGAATATTTTAGCAGAGGTGAAAAATGCAAATAGCAGAAACTTTGGAATATGGCAGAGAATTTGAACTACGCCGGTCCAAATGGTGATATTGGCAAATATTACGATAACGACCCTGCTAATGGCGAAAAATACGGACGGCTCTACACTTGGGAAGAGGCAGTGGATTTTATATATCAGTTATACCCAACAAATACATAAAATTTTCTATATTTGTAAGGTATGATTGACAGAGAAAGCTACATGGAAAAGATTAGGCCCTTTATTGAAACCGATTTGATAAAGGTTTTTACCGGCATTAGACGGTGCGGAAAGTCTGTTATGCTGGAGCTTGTGCAGAAGGAATTGAAAAAGAGAGGGGTAAAAGAGCAGCAATTCATAAAAATAAATTTTGAAGATATTAACAATTCGCATATTTGCGAGGCAACAGCTTTGCATGAATATGTTAAAAATAAGATAAAAAGCATAAAAGGCAGGAGCTACTTGTTTTTAGATGAAATACAAGAAGTGGAAGCATGGGAAAAATGCGTAAACTCCATAAGAGCAAAAAGCAACTGCGATATCTATATAACAGGTTCAAATGCAAATTTGCTGTCTGGGGAATTTGCCACATACCTAGCGGGCAGATATGTGGAATTTACCATATATCCTTTTTCCTTTTCTGAATTTTTGAAACTTTACAGAACGGAATTTCCGCACGCATCGGAACAGGAGGCTTTCAAAATATTTATTGAAGTTGGCGGAATGCCATTCCTTTCAAAATTAAAATTTGATTATGCTGCCAGCATGCAGTATTTGCAAGATATTTACAATTCCGTTATGTTAAAAGATATAATAAAGAGGAACAATGTAAGGCAAATAGATTTGCATGAACGGATAGTTTCTTTTGTTATGGCAAATGCCGGTAAATCTTTTTCTGCAACAAGCATATCAAAGTATTTTAAGAGCGAGCAAAGGATTGTTGCAACGGAAACCGTTTTGAACCATCTCCGCTATTGCGAAAATGCGCACCTATTCTACCGTTTGAGTCGTCAAGATATAGACAGCAAAAAAATTTTTAGCATAAATGAAAAATATTATGTGGCAGACCACGGTTTGAAAGAAGCGATTATAGGCAAAAAAAACAGAAATATAGCGGCTATTTTAGAGAATATAGTTTGCATGGAGCTTTTAAAAAGGGGCTATGTGCTTTTTGTTGGCAAAAAAGATACCCAAGAAATAGACTTTATAGCAGAAAAAA
>LIUG01000006.1:0-29950 GCA_001462245.1 Candidatus Fibrimonas termitidis | reverse complement strand
TGCAAGCGAAGAAACGGTAGAACGTGAATTTTCTCCGTTGAAAAAAATTAAAGACAACTATCCCAAGTTTGTGCTGTCTATGGATACTTTGGATTTTAGCCAAGATGGAATAGTGCATAAAAACATTGAGCAATGGCTGTTGGAGTAGATAATTGCGACAGCAATTGTCGCAATATGTTTTTATTTTTGTATAAAATAGATTTAAACCAAGAGGTGTATTTATGGATACAGCGGAAACTTTGGAATATGGCGGCAAAACATACAAAACCGTCAAAATCGGCACCCAAATTTGGATGGCTGAGAATTTGAATTACGCTGGTCCAAATGGCGATATTGGCAGATATTACGATAACGATCCTGCTAATGGCGAAAAATACGGGCGGCTTTACGCTTGGGAAGAAGCGATGAAAGTTTGCCCGGAAGGTTGGCATTTGCCGAGTAAAGAGGAATGGGAAATTCTGATGAATTTTGCTGGTGGCGAAAAAATTGCAGGAAAGAAACTTAAAGCGAAAGACGGTTGGTTTGAAGATGGCAATGGCACGGATGATTACGGTTTTTCGGCTCTCCCGGGTGGCCTTTGTTTCTCGGATGGTAATTTCATCGATGTCGGCAGCCGTGGCTATTGGTGGAGTAGTGCCTACGAGCACAATAGCTTCCGTGCCTACTACTGTGGCATCTGCTACTGCGACGAGGACACAAGGCGGAACGCCAATAAGTTTTTATTGATTTCTGTTCGTTTCATTAAGGACCATCAACAAATGCTCATTACAACGGCAGAACAGCAAGAGGTAGCAGATTCTATTTTGGATTCTGTTTATCTGAGATTATTATCTATGGATGCAACAAAAGAGACCATATTGCAGATGCTGGCAGATGCAGGTCTAAAAGACAAAGGCAGCATTTCTTATTTAGTGGAAAAATTGTTGATTAAGATGACGGAAGATTTTTTAAATGGAGAAAAGGCATATTCGCTGCAATATAGCAGTGCCTTGGAAATACTTAAAGAAATGAATGTGAGCGTGGATTTAGGTTCGCAAATCAGAAGCTATGTTATAAACAGAGCGGTTCGCAGATTAGAACAGGAATGTCCAAATTTAAGCGTATTGTTTAAGATTTTAGAGAGACTGGATTTGGTTGAGGAACCGTAATTAATAAAAACAAAAAATAACGACAACAGTTGCCGTAGTATGTTTCTATCTTAAAACAAAACAGATTTGCTTAATGTTGGGCAAATAAACCGAGAGGAAGAAGATGGATAAAATTGATAATGTTAATCATTTATTGGAACTGGTAGATTCCATTTGCCAAAAATATGATGCGGTTGCTAAAAGCACAGGCAATAATTTTAACATATTCCAAACGCTTGACTTGCAATCCGATGAGTTAAGTCATTCAAGAATTATTGCAGAGCTTCTAAACCCCGAAGGTTCGCATGGCATGAAAGATGAATTTCTAAAATTATTTTTAAACAAAATTGAAGAGATTAGTGATCAAACACTAAACTATAAAAGTCAAGAATTAAAAAATACAGTAATAGAAACAGAAAAAACAACGGAAAAAGGTAGGGTAGACATTGTCATTACCATGAATCAAGCAAAAATAATTATAGAAAATAAAATTTATGCAGGCGACCAAGAAAAACAACTTAAAAGATATCGAGAAGTATTTGGCAAAGAAGCTACGATAGTTTATTTAACTTTAGATGGAAGTGAGCCGTCTGGCTACAGTACAGGAGGTGATAAAAATACTTATGATATATTGATGTCATACAAAGATATTATAGAATTACTTGTGCAATACAAAGAAAAAGCCGTGAATTTTCCATATTTGCGCGAAACTATTGCTCAATATACAAACCTTTTAAACACTTTAACAGGACAGTCAGGGAGGAAAGATATGTCTGATGAAATAGTAGAAGTCGCGGTCAAAAACCAAGGGAATGTAAAAGCCGCATTTGCGATTGCCGAAAATGTAAATGCAATCAGAGAGAAAATCGTACTTGAACATTTTGTGCCCGCAATGGAGGAATTTGCGAAAGAGCATAAATTAGATATCGAATATGCCGAAAAAATTGATTGTTTAGTATCTAAACCATTTTGGGGTATTTCCTTTATAAATGGTGATTTGTTAAAGCTAAATATTTGCATTCGTTTTGAATTTCAAAAAAATAATTTAAGAGATTTGATTTATGGTTTTAATCATTATCGTACAGAAAATGTACAAATAACAGAAAAAATCAAAAAGGATTTTAGTGCAAAAGGTTTTGAAAGTTCCAAAATCTGGCCATGTTATAAGTATCTATACTTACATTGGCTTGGAGAACAATTGGCAGATTTGGTTTCTAAAGACTCCGAAATTATAAAGAATTGCAAAGAAAGGATAAATGACCTGCTTGGTTATGTTGATTCTTTCCAAAAAGGCGAGTAGAACTTATCTTCTCAGAAACTTTAATTTTGGCGACCCTCATTGTCGCCAAACAAATTTATATTTATAAATAACAAACCAAAGAGGTGAAAAATGACTGAGAAAGAAGCTGATTTGCAAAATCTGGCAGATGCCGAGAAATATTGTAGCAATGATGGGCAAATTCCTAAGAAGAGGAATGTGACTCGTCTTGTGACGCTAGATAGCGAAATTAAGAGTAAAATTGTTGATTTTATAGATGAGGAGTTAAAGCTAAAAGGTAAATGACTGAAAAAGAAACTGATTTGCAAAATTTGGCAGATGCTGAGAAAATTTTCGAAGATGGACTAAAATGCTGTCGCAGAAAGGAATATGACTTAGCTCTTAATCTTTTTAACAAAGCCATTGAATTGAGAGAAAAGGCTGGAGATGCTGAATATATTCGTGATGATTGTGTTTATGAGCTTTTTGAGTATTATACAACACGAGCTGATTGTTATTGTAAAAAAAGAGATTACGATTCTGCCTTTGCAGATTACACAAAATCCTTAGAACTTGGCAGTTTTGCTGCCTATTACGACTATCATTGTCGTGCAAAAATCAATTTCTACCATAAAAAAGATTACGATTCTGCAATAACTGACTTTACAAAAGCCGTAGAAGATTGCGGTATAGGAGGTTGCAAAGGATGTGCAAACGCATTATATATGCGTGGACGGGCTTATTTGGCAAAGAGTGATTATCATAACGCAGTTAAAAGTTTCAAGATGGCATTGGGGCAACGAATTTTGTATATTTTGAAAATGTTAAAATACAATTGTAATGAGCTAATAAAAAAATTAAGAAGTTAAGAAAAAAGCAGAAATAACGACACCCATTGTCGCCAAGCAAATCTATATTTATACAAAATAGAGGAAATCTTATGCTTGATTTTTCAGAATTCTTTACCAGAGACAACGACTGGGCAATGACACACTCTCATCGTTTTTTTCAACTGGATAACGATACTTGCCACTACTTAGTCATAATACTAAATCACAAAAAATGCTTTAAGATTGAAAATGACTTTTATGGCGAATTTTTGAATTTCTTTAGAACAAACGGTTTAAAAACAGCAATAACTTACATAAAACGGCATTTTTATAAACATTTAAATGCTGATAATGAAATTTTCTCTAAAATAGAAAAATCCATAGAAGAATGTAAATTATTCACGGCTTGGAAATCTTTATATGAACTTCTGAATCTTAGGCAATGGAATATAATGCTGACATTTTTGCTGAAAATTCTTGAAATGCAAAATTCCGAAAAACTTATTTTTGAAAAACGCCTAAATTTACTATGTGAAACACTGAAATTATGCGATACGAATAAAGACATTTTACGGCTCTTGTACTTAAATGATTACAATGAATCCGTAAAAGCTCTATATAACGGCGTATGCGGTGCCATAAGAACTTCCATTAACAGAATAAGTTATGTTGCAATGAGCTTGCTCACAAATTATTCCGAAGAAACTGTTTTGGAAGCAATATCTAAAGAACGCGGGCTAATAAATTTAAATATTTTAAAATGTTCCGAACGTGAATTTATCGATATTCCCTTCGAAATAAGACGATACTTAAAAGGCCTGGGTTCCGATAATTTTATAGACATTTATGCCGAGAGCGACAAAAAAAACGCCCTGCCTTTGGAAAAATTTGATTGCCAAAAAGAAGCAAAATATATCATAGATTTAATATCCATGCATCAAAACGACAAACCTTTGCATTTTCTGCTTTACGGAGTAGAAGGTACAGGAAAAACCGAACTGGCAAGGACAATAGCCGCAAATACAAACTGCGAACTTCTCGATATTGGGCGAGGCATAAAAAAACAAACGCTTGAAGAAAAAGACGATGTTACGAACCAGTTGAAAAGATTTCGCATAAGAGCATTGAGTATTGCAGAAATTGCACTTAGAAATAAAGGCAATTTAATTCTAATGGTTGATGAGGCAGACCTTTTGTTGAACTTTTTTGAAAAAGGCGTTTTGAACCAAATACTGGAAGATACACGGCTTCCGGTTATTTGGATTAGCAATAACTTGCACTTTGTTGAAAAGTCAAGTTTACGCCGCTTTAATTTCAGCATAAAATTCAAAGCCAATAACGAAAGCATGAGATTTAGAATTTGGGAAAATGTGGTAGAAAAACACAGTGCTGGCAATGTTTTCACGCAGGAACGTATAAAAACTTTGGCGACAAAATATGACGCCAATCCGGGTGGAATAGAACTTGCTGTGTCTAGCGAAATGCAATTCGTGAAAAACGGAAAACAGGAAGAAGTGGCAGAACTTGTGCTAAAACAGCATTTGGAACTTTTACGCACGCAAAATAATCATAAAAACGTGCAGAGCCGTGCTCCAAAATATGATGAAAGTGTTTTGAATGTTCAGGGAATTGAAAATGCCGTGTATGCCACAAAATGCTATGCGAAATGCCTGAAAAATAAAGAAACCGAAAGCAACTGCACAATGCTCCTGTATGGCCCACCCGGAACAGGCAAAACAGAGTTTGCAAGGCATTTGGCACGGCTCAGCGGCTTGGCTTTTAAGGAAATAAGCTATGGCAAAATATCGTCTTGCTATGTTGGGGAAACGGAAAAACAGTTGGCAGAGGCGTTTGAAGAGGCATCAAAAGAAGGAGCATTGCTCTTTATTGACGAAGCGGATAGTTTGATTTCCGACCGGAGAAATGCGAATTATTCGTGGGAAACCACGCAGGTGAATGAATTTTTAGTTCAGTTGGAAAATTGCAAATGCCTTGTTGTATGCTCAACAAATTTTCAAGGAAAATTAGATGTAGCTAGCAACCGCAGATTCCATTTTCACTTAAAGTTTGATTATCTAAAAAAAGAAGGCATTCTGAAAATGGCACAGAATTTTTTCCCGGAATTTGAACAGGAAAACTGGGGTGAACTCTGCAACTTGGAATGCCTTGCACCCGGCGATTTTTACGCAGTTTATAAACGCCTGCAATGGCTGCCAAAAAGCGAACTCTCAATTTCACTTGTCACAAAGGAACTCAGCGAAGTTGCCCTTGCAAAAGAGCCTTATGGGAACAGACGCATTGGATTTTAGAAAAGAATGAGAATTTTCTATTTTGCCCGTATGCTGCCAAAACTTCCAAAATTGCCCACAGGTGTTCAAACCTTCGCAAATATACGTGAAGATGGTAGCGTTTATGTTGATAAAACCGAATATATGGTTAATTTGATAGACAGCGGAAATGTTTATTTTTTGGCTCGCCCACGCAGGTTTGGCAAAAGCTTAACTTGCTCAACTTTTGAATCTCTATTTCAGGGAAAAAAAGAATTCTTTAAAGGCTTGTATGCGGAAGAATTTTTAAACAGACCAAATTTCAAACCCAGCCCTGTAATTCGCTTGGATATGAGCGGAATAGCTACTGCCGAAGGCTTTGATATTTTTAAAAAATCGATAATGAACATTATTAGTTTCGCAGCAGAACGTTTAGGCATTGAATTGAGAAAGGATTTGCTATACACCGATGCTTTGTGTTATTTAATTGAAAAAGTTTTTATGAAATACGGAGAAAGAGTAGTTCTTTTAATAGACGAATACGACTGCCCCTACACATCATTTTTTGAAAATCCGGAGAAGGCAAGCACCGCACGCGATATTTTGCGAGATTTTTACAGACAGATAAAAATTAGCGAACAATATCTAAAGTTTGTTTTTATAACCGGCATTAGCAAAACCGCAAAAATGGGAATATTCAGCACCTTGAATAATATAACAGATATTTCTTTAGATGAAAAATATAGCAAAATGTGCGGTTTAACCGAAAGCGAGCTTTATAAATATTTTACTCCGTATATAGAGCTAGTAGCAGAAAAACTGGAAATTTCATTTAAAGATTTGATGGAAAAAATTAAAAACTATTACGATGGATTTTGTTTTGATGGCAAGCATTATCTATACAATCCATTTTCATTCCTTTTGTTTTTGCAACAAAAAGATTTTTTGAACTACTGGATTGGCACCGGCACTTCCAAGGTTTTATCGGATTATTTCAAAACTAGGAATTTAACTGTTGAGCAGTTTAGGGATTTGCCAATTTCCAAAGATATGATTCTCAGCCCTCCTGCGGAAATAGAGGCGGTATCGGCAGAAAGCTTTTTGTTCCAATGCGGTTATTTGAGTTTGCGTCCCGGCACAAAAAGCGATTATAGCTTGGATTACCCAAACACAGAAGTGCTGAACTCAATGAGTTCTCTTTTGACGCAAAACCTTGTGTCCGGTAAAAACGAATATGGAGCACATTATAGAAATGATTTAACCAGTGCCTTATACGATAATAATATCGAAGATTTGATAGATGTTTTCAATCGTCTGCTTGCAAGCATTCCGCATAATGATTATGATGGCGCAGCAAAGCAAGACATTAAGCAGAAGGGTTATAAAATGACCGCTCAGGAATGGCTTTGCCGCTCGTGCTTGCTAACGTTTTTGCGTGGTTGCGGAGTTGTTGTTTCCGGCGAGGTGCAATCAAGCAAAGGCAGAGCAGATTTGGTTATTGAATATAAGGAAAATTATTTTGTGATTGAAATTAAAATGCTGCCAAGCACCGCGAAAGAGGCTTTGAAACAAATAATAGACAATGATTATGCAAAGCCTTACCCCAAAGCAAAAATTTTGGGGCTTTCCATTGATGGAGAAAAACGGCAGATAGTTGAGTATTACGAGGAATGAGTATGCGCATAACAGACACCTTAAAATGGCAGAGAATGCTCGCTATATACCGGTTTTTCATCAGGAAAAAGGGCAAAACGCAGATGGTTAAGGATGTGGAAATTTTTCTGCAAAATTCGGGTATTGAGGTTTGTATCAGAGATGTTCAACGCGACTTGGTGGATTTGAAAGATAACGGCATTTTGGAAGCTGTTGGCTCAGGCAAAAATTTGCGATATAAAATTCCCGCTGTGCAAGCTATAGATTTTTATGGCGAGTTAAATGAGAGCGATATATTTTCTTATTTGCTCATGTCCAGAATTTTATTTTGGATGTTCGGGGAAAGCATAAATACAGACTCGCTGGAAAAGGCTATTTCCGGCAGTTCGCAGAAAGCTCTTGGGCTTTATGGGAAAGATTTGTATAAGGATTTGTCTGCGAAGATGAGCGGTTTGCTCGAATATGTTGGCGAACATAGCGCAAGAAACGGCAAGCCGGAATTTTTGCCGCTTTTTGTAAAAGGATTGATGGAGCAGAGAAAATTGGAAGTTGAATACAGCGGTAGCGCAGATGAGTTTCCTCAAAAAATAACTTTGGAACCTTGGGCTTTGATTGTATATAAATCGTCTTTATACATTTTGTGCCCTGACAGGTCGCCAAAATTCAAATGGAAAACTTTTAAATTATCTCGCTTTATGCGTGTTAAAATTTTGAGCGAAACTTTTGAAAAAAAGCATGATATTCTAAAAAAAGAACTCGACAGAATGAAATACAGCGGAACTATTTGGGATGTGAAAACAGTTCAAGAGGGAAAACCCGTTTTGGTGAAACTGAGATTTGATTGGTATTGCCGCTTGAATTTGCAAGAACATTTATTTTTGGATAATATGAAAATAATTGAGCATAAGAGCGAAAAATGGGTAGAAGTTCGCTTGAAAAGCCCCATAAACAAAGATTTATTAGCGTGGATTCGTTTTTGGGGGTATAGTGTGCAAGTTATCGCTCCGCTTGAGTTGAAGCGGGAGATGGTTAAATATGGGAAGTGGATATGCGTTTAAAATCTTTAGCTTTTTTGTCGCTTTTTGTTTACGCCGGTGCTGCGAACCTTGTTTCCAATGGGGATATGGAATATGGGGATGGAGGCTGGTATTTATGGAATAATCCCGATGGGCCTGCGGTTGTGGAATCGGTTATTGCCGGCGAAGGCTTTGGAGAAAATGCAACCAAAGGGGCAAGGGTGATTGTGAAAAAACCGCCAAATCCTATTTGGGGCTTGCAGTTGCAGGGGCCTAAATGGCTAGCGGATTCCGCGGTTTATAAACTGAGCTTTAAGGCTAAAGGCAATGGTGTTTTGAAAGCGGTTATCCAAGGCATTGGCCCGGATTGGAGGGAAAAGGAAAGCGGCTCGTGGGAACTTGCAAAAGATTGGAAAGAATATTCAATGCCTTTTTTTGCAGACCAAAAAGGCTATGGCTTGAACAACATCAATTTTCAACTCGGCTTTATTAAGGATACGGTTTTTATTGACAATGTTGTTGTTGAGCCGCTCGGCACAGCCTTTGATACCGTTTGGTACAGCGAAGCGAGTTCCAGAATAGAGAAATTTCGCAAACAGGATTTTAGCTTAAAAGCAAAAGCCGGGGACACTGTGCGTATAGAACTTGTGCAGCACGAATTTCCTTTTGGCACAGCACTCGCCCTTAATGCTAAACAAGACAGCGTAGAAAAATGGTATAGAAAAACTGCGGCAAAATATTTTTGGCACGGAGTGAATGAGAATATTTTCAAGTGGCCCGACTACGAACCTAAGAAAGGAGATATAAAGAAAAATGAGATGCAGGAATACGTAAATTTTGCTAAGGAAAACGGTTGGGATTTAAGAGCGCACACAATTATGTGGGGGCATCAGGGTTATGGCTTTGATAAGCATTGGAGCATACAAGGTTCATGCAAGGATTTGGAAAAAAATATTAAGGATCGCATAGATAGGGATTTAAAAGAATACAAAGGAAAGGTTGTTGAATACGATGTTTGGAACGAGCCGTTTCACGAACCGTTTTTGTTCAATAAATGCGGGTGGCAAATTTTGGACAGTGCTTTTATTTGGGCGCACCGCGCAGACTCAAGCGCAAAACTTTACATAAATGAATACAACGTTGTTTCTGCCGGTGAAACGGACAGATATTATGCGCTTGTAAAAGGAATGTTGGAACGCAAAGTTCCTGTGCATGGAATTGGTGTGCAATGCCATTTTCAAAACCGCCCTGTGATACCCGCTTTGGTAAAAGAGAGGCTGGATAAATTGGCATCTCTGGGTTTGCTTATAAAAGTCACGGAACTGGATTTCGGTTCGGAATCAAGCGGGCTGGGAATGAGCGAAGAGAGGCAGGCGCAGCTCTATAAAACTTTTGTAACCTCTGCGTTCAGCCATCCTGCGGTTAACGGTATTTTGCTTTGGGGTTTTTGGGACTACCGCCACTGGGTTAAGAACGGCGGAATAATAGACGGCAAGGGCAGAGCAAAACCTGCAGCAGATACCCTTTACAATTTGTGGCACAAAACATGGACAACAAATTTGCATGGTGTGGCAAGCCAATCCGGCGAAATTCGTTTTAGAGGTTTCCCGGGCAAGTATAAAATTACCATTGGCAACAAAGAGGAATTTGTGTATTGCAGCAGCAGCAGTAGGGGCAAGGCGTGCCTTGCCCAGTAATTCAATTTAATGAGCTAGCCATTTAAGGAGCTTGCCATTAGCTCCCTCAATTTATCTATCAACTCCGCTTTAACATCTATCCGCTTTCCGTTTTCTGTTTCCCATTGAACAACGTCAAAGGGTTGCAGAATTTGCGAAGTGACTTTTTGAACGGTTCTTGAATTTGTTCTCTTTTCCCAAGCGGACGCAGTTCCATTTATGACAATCGGCAAAATTATAGCTTTAAAATCCACCGCTATTCTGAAAGCACCGCTTTTCCAAGTACCCATCTCCCCTGTTTTGCTTCGTGTTCCCTCCGGAAAAACCACAATTTGCGGGGGCCTTTCTGCGGAAATTTCACTCATCCTATTTTTCAGCTTTCGTCCTGCATTTGTTGCTTCTCGCTTAATAAAAACGCAACCTATCTTCTTCATCCAATAAGACAAAATCGGAATGCGGCCAAGCTCCGCTTTTGCTAAAAAACCGAACATTTTCTGCACGGATGCCAAAATAACGGGAATATCCGCAAATGAATTATGATTCGCAATAACAACCACCGAGCGGCTCCAATCCACCTTTGCCAAATTTTGCTGACCGCTTATGGCTAAATCTATTCGCAAAGATCTTAAACAGAATTTTGACCAAAGCAAAGATTTTTCTTGCAGCCAAATATCAGCCGTACTGTTTTTAAAAATTCTTCTAAAAAAGTAATTCGGAATACACCAAAGCATATACCCCATAATTTTGATAACAGCAAAAATTTTAAAGACCAAGACCGGCATTCTAATCCCCTTTTTAAACTTCTTCTCCCGACAGTATTTTAAAAAACGAGATTCCTTAAAATTCTTTAGCTTGCCTCTAAAATACCGTTGCTTGCAATATAAAAAAACCAAATGCGCCTCTGCCCTTGTAACCCCAACATAAAAAAGCCGTTTTTCTTCACCCAATTGCTTCTTTTTTTCTCTGAAACCATCCGGCAACTCACCCGGACTCAAACCTTCCGCTAGTCCGCAATAAAAAACAACGGGATATTGCAAACCCTTTGAACTGTGAATGGTTTCTATATGCACTCCATCAAAATCCGGCGGCGAATTTTCTTCAATAATCGGAATGCCGTATTCCTTAAGCACAAGCTCATAATAATCGCACTGGCGGTTGTAGCGTGAGAGCAATGCAAAATCGCTCCATTTCATTGAATACTCATCTCTTAAAAATCTTATCTCGTAAACCAATTTTAAAATCTCCTCTTCCGGTGTTTGCGAAACCCAAATTTCAGGCTTTCTGTTTTCCTTGAAAAGGTGGTATGGGCGCAGCGCACCCGCCCTCAAATTTTTTCTGAAAATCAAAGGCTTATCCGTAAAAATTCTGTTCGCAGTCTCCAAAATATTAGCAGTGCTGCGATAATTCCACTCCAGTTTCAGCACCTTGCAATTTGGAAAATCCTTTTTGAATCTCAGAATATTGCCTATGTCTGCACCGCGAAATCCGTAAATGGCTTGGTCATCATCGCCAACTGCAAACAGATTTTTGCTTTCGCCTAAAACCGCCCGAACAAGCCTGTACTGCGAGGGGTTTATATCCTGATATTCATCTATCAAAATTTCATTCCAAAAATTTCGGCAGTAATCGCAAACCTCCTCAAACTCCGATAGCAAATGAATTGAAAGCCAAATTAAATCTTCAAAAACAACCGCTGCGCTTTTGAAAACGCTTGCCCTTAATTTTTCCAGCTTCTCCTTTTTAACCTTTATCTCCGGGCAAAAAAGATTTTCCCTATCAACAGACCCAGCCTTCAGGTCAAGCTCCATCAATGAATCTTGCCACTCAAAATTTGACTGCTCTTTGGGGAGCGGCACCTTGGCAAATCCAAGTCTTTTCCAATTCTCAACACCGCAAATTTTCATCTTCAAAATCCTGAGCGCAAGCGAATGAAATGTGCAGAGCAGAGCCTTGGAATCCGGCGCAAGTTCCTTAACCCTCTCATCCATTTCCGCTGCGGCCTTAGCCGTAAAAGTGAGCGCTAAGATTTTAGAGGAGTCCACCCCTTGCTCAATCCGGTATAAAATCCTCTTGGTTAAAACCGAGGTTTTTCCTGAACCTGCGCCAGCCAAAATGAGCAAAGGGCCGCTACTCTCATGCGAATGCAGCACCGCCTCTCTTTGCTCAGAATTCAAACCCTTTAAAAGGGACATAACAACCACCTTGCAGCACAAGCCGCATGATTATCATGTAATAAAACGCTCCCCTACTTCTCTCTCACGTCTGCCACGCAACCTTCAATCGCAGCGGCAGCCACCATTGCCGGGCTCATCAGCAAAGTGCGGCCCGTTGGGCTTCCTTGCCTGCCCTTGAAGTTCCTGTTGCTGGAACTTGCGCTGATTTGCCGGCCTTGCAACTTGTCCGGATTCATGGCTAAACAAAGGGAACAGCCGGCTTCACGCCACTCTGCTCCCGCTTCTGTAAAAATTTTGTCCAAGCCTAGGGTCTCGGCTTCCTTTTTAATTTTTTGCGAGCCGGGCACAACCCAGAATTTCACCTTTGGGTGCACTTTTTTGCCTTTTATAATTTCAGCGGCAGCTTTTAAATCACCTAGCCTTCCGTTTGTGCAACTACCCACAAAGGCTATGTCTATAGGAGTCCCGGCTATGGGAGTTCCCCCTTTGAAATCCATGTAATCGTAGGCCTCGCCGGAGCCTTGCGGAATATTTTCGTTTACCATAATGCTTTGCTCCGGGGTTATTCCCCAGGTTACAAAGGGCGCAAGTTTATCGCAATCAATTTCAACTTCGTCGTCGTAAACGGCATCAGGGTCGCTGGCAATGCTTTTCCAATACTCAACCGCTTTATCCCAAGCTTCGACCTTAGGGGCAAAGGGCTTGTCTTTTAAAAAATCAAAGGTTTTTTGGTCGGGGTTGCAGTAGCCAACTCTTGCTCCGCCTTCTATGGCTAAATTGCACAAAGTCATTCTGCCTTCCATGTCCATAGCCTCTACTACAGGCCCTGTGAATTCATAGGCATAGCCAACTCCGCCGTTAACTCCGAGTTTGTTTATATAGGCAAGGGCGGCATCCTTGGGGAAAACTCCCTCTTTTAACCTGCCCGTGAATTTAATTCTGCGAACCTTCAAAGGGCTTATCGCTAGAGTCTGCGTTGCAAGCACGTCTGCGACCTGAGAGGAGCCTATACCAAAGGCTATGGAACCAAATGCCCCATGGGTTGCCGTATGGCTATCACCGCAGGCTATGGTCATTCCGGGTTGGGTAACCCCTTCTTCGGGGCCAACAATATGAATAACCCCTTGCTCCTCCGTTTCCGGGCCAAAAAAGCGAATGCCAAAATCTTTGCAATTTTGCTCTAAACGGGCAAACATCTCCTCCGAAACCGGGTCTTTTAGCGGTCTTGAGCGTTCATCTGCCGTGGTGGGTATAATGTGATCTACGGTTGCAAAGGAGCGATTTGGGTAAAGAACCGGCAAACCGTCTTCCCTGAGCATTGCAAACGCTTGGGGGCTTGTGACCTCGTGCAATAAGTGCAGGCCTACAAAAAGCTGCTTTTGGCCGGAAGCCAGTTTGCCAACCGTATGCTTCTCAAAAACTTTCTCGTAAAGCGTTTTTCCCATGAGCGGGTAATATAGTAAGAGGCAGCTAAATAAATTTGCTATATTTATTCTAACAAAAGGGAATAAAAATGGCAGAACCAGCTAAGATTTTAATAGTAGATGACTCCAGGGTGTTCCGGAGCATATTGGAAAAATTGATCGCCACCATACCTGGGGTCCAGGTTATCGGCACTGTCGATAGTGGTTTGGCCGCTCTCGAGTTTTTGCGAATGCGGGCGGTGGATCTAATGACTTTGGATGTTGAAATGCCCCTAATGGATGGGCTTGAAACACTCAAAAATATACTCTCCAGCAAAAAAGAGCTTAAAGCCGTTCCTGAAATATTGATGATAAGCTCGTTAACACGCACAGGCTCGGATATAACCTTGAAAGCCCTTGAGCTTGGAGCATTTGACTTTATAGCAAAACCGGCCCCGGAGGTTCCCAACTCCCAAGAAAGTTTAGGCCGAATGCTGCATACCACAGTAGGAGCGTGGATTTCCCGCAGAAACAGAGGGGTTCACACGGCACCGCGTTTACCCTCAGGTTCCAAACCCGGCGCAGCTGCAGAACCAACGTTCACATACAACCTTGCAAAACCTTCGGTACATACAAATCCGATTATGGCAATCGCTATAGGAATTTCCACCGGAGGCCCTAAATCCTTGGCGGAAATGCTTCCAAAGCTTTGCACAGTTACAAGCCTGCCGATTTTATTGGTGCAGCATATGCCGCCCAACTTCACAAAATCTTTAGCGGACAGCCTTAATTTAAAATGCAGCCACAAAGTTATAGAGGGCTTGCCAGGTACCGTAGTTCAAGAGAAAACCGTTTACATTGCCCCCGGTGGTTGCCACATGACTGTAAAAACCAGAGGGGCTGATTTTGTTTTGGAAAACAATCAGGATGCGCCGGAGAACGGCTGCCGCCCCAGCGTAGACGTTTTGTTCCGCTCCGTGGCGCAAGCTTACCCACCTGACTCGATTATCGGAGTTATATTAACAGGCATGGGCAACGACGGCACTCCGTCTTTATCGCATTTGAAAAACAAGAATGCTTATTTAATTGCACAAGATGAAGAAACTTCGGTTGTATTCGGTATGCCCCGTGCTGCGGCAGCAACAGGCTTGCTGGACAAGGTTGCACCTCTAATGCGCATTCCGGAAGCAATAATTGAACGCATAAATATGGTCAGAAGATAAGGAACTATTTTTATGAACAAAGACGATTACAAAACTATCATTAAATATGTCTTTGATATATGCGGGATTGTATTGGGAGATGATAAAGAATATTTGGTTGAGCAGCGTTTAAAACCCATTTTAGGTGAAATTGATTGCGGTTCTTTTTCCGATTTAGCCGTTAAAATAAATTCCAAAATGGTCAGTTTTTTAGCACGCCAACAAATACTAGACGCCATGACTACAAATGAAACCTCGTTCTTTAGAGATAAATTTATGTACGATACGTTTAGAGATATAATCATGCCCGAGATGTTTGAACGTGCTAGGCAACGCAAGAATCGTTCCCCTCAGCGCAGAGGAGCAAAGGTCAATATGTGGAGCGTTGCCACAAGCACAGGGCAAGAGCCTTATTCCATGGCTATGATTATCTCCGATGCGATTAAAGAAAAAGGCATGGGTTCGATTGCCATGGAAGATTTTGACATTTTAGGCACGGATATTTGCTCCAGAGTTTTGGCAAGAGCCGTAGAAGGCGTGTATGGGCAATTTGAAGTGGCTCGCGGTTTAACTCCGGAAATACTTGACAAGCACTTTATAAAAGAAAAAGATTATTATGTGATAAATGATAATCTTCGTAAAATTATTGAATACAAGAATTTTAATATTCACGAAAATTTTACGCAACTGGGTTCCTTTGATGTAATATTCTGCCGCAATATTCTCATATATTTTACAGAAGAGGCAAAGCGCAAGATACTCTCTCAATTATTTGAAGTACTCGCTCCCAATGGATATTTGCTTTTGGGTTCGACGGAAAATATGTATAATTTAAACGATGATTTTACAATTGAAAGATTCGGCCCAACTGCTGTTTACAGAAAAATGGCAATGTAATAAGGAGACATTTTATGAACCGGGAAGACTACAATGCCATTGCCAGATATGTTTTTGACATATGCGGAATAGTTTTAGGTGATGATAAGCAATATCTGGTTGAGCAACGTATATCTCCGGTTCTGCCTGATCTTGGCTGCGCTTCTTTCTCGGATTTAGCCAATAAGCTAAACCTTGGGGGAATCAATTTCTTAGTCCGCGAAAAAGTGCTGAACGCCATAACTACAAATGAAACTTCGTTTTTTAGAGATGAGCATCCATACGTAGCGTTTAAGGAAAAAATAATGCCGGATATGCTGGAACGTGCTAAGGAACGTAAAGATAGGCCTTGGACACGCAGAGGAGCGAAAGTCTCTATGTGGAGCGTTGCCGCAAGCACAGGGCAAGAGCCTTACTCTATGGCTATGATAATATCCGATGTGATTAACCAGAGGGGCATGGGTCTGGTTTTAATGGAGGATTTCGGAATTTTAGGCACGGATATTTCTTCCAAGGTTTTGGCAAAAGCTATGGAAGGCAAGTATGGGCCTTTGGAAGTGGCTCGAGGCTTAACTCAAGATATGCGGAATAGGCATTTTGTAAAAGACGGAGATTTTTTTGTGATAAATGATAAAATCCGCAAGATAGTGGAATTCAAAGCCTTTAACATTCAAGATTCTTTTGTGCAAATAGGCTCCTTTGATGTTATATTTTGCCGCAATATTCTAATATATTTTTCAGATGATGCCAAGAGAAAAATTCTCTCTCAATTCTATCAAATACTCGCTCCCGGCGGTTACCTGCTTTTGGGTTCGGCAGAGAATATGTATAATCTGAACAATGATTTTGCCCCCGAAAGATACGGAGCAACTACTATTTATAGAAAACACGCTTAGGTTTTATAAATTACCATCTATGTTAGAATATTTGAAAGAAATTGACTGGGTTGAAGTTTCCCGCATGGCGGGGTTATCAATTGCGGTTGCAGCCGGGCAAGTGATAGTTTATAAAATGATTTTGAAATTGTTCAAAAAAATCATAAACCCGTTTATATTGAACAAGAGCCGCAATAATTTCAGCGGGATAAAATTCCGCAACTATACGCTGCTCACCTCAGCACGCTTGGTGCATATAGGTTTCTTTTGTTCCAAAGCGATAATGTATGCCCTCTTGCTAATCTCCTTTTACATCTCCATAACCTTATTGTTTGGCATTTATCCCGGTACAAGGAGTTTTGCCCTCGCTCTTTTTCATGGCTTGCTCAACCCGTTTTTATCCATAGTACAAAGCTGCATTGCGTATATCCCGAATTTGCTGCGTATAGTGGTAATTGTTGTAATAACCCGGTACTTGATAAAATTCGCAAGAGTTGTTATGAAGGAGATAGAGGAAAAGCGGCTTGTTATACACGGCTTTTATCCCGACTGGGCACCTGCGACTTTTAACCTGATCAGATTTTTGGCTTATGCCTTTATGATAATTCTGATATTCCCTCTCTTGCCGGATTCCGAGAGTACGGCATTCAGAGGCGTTTCGGTATTTTTAGGTATTTTGCTCTCACTTGGCTCTACAACTATTATATCCAACGTGGTAGCCGGCTTGGTGCTAACATATATGCGTTCTTTCAAAATGGACGATAGAGTTAAGGTTGGCGAGGTTATCGGCGATGTTGTGGAAAAAACTCCCTTTGCGGTTCGCATAAAGACAAATAAAAAAGAAATAGTCACTGTTCCAAATAGCACTCTGCTCTCTTCAAATGTTGTGAATTACAGCACATCGGGAGATGAAAAGCACGGAGTTATAATATTCATGCCTGTCACCGTTTGCTACGATGTTCCGTGGCGGCGCGCGGTTGATCTTATGACCGAGGCGGCCAAAAAAACAGAAGGGGTTTTGCACGAGCCTGCCCCCTTTGTCCTTATGAAAAATCTGGGAAACGACGCCTCCGATATGGAGCTAAACGTTTACACAAACGAGCCTGAAAACCAGCCTCGCATATTCTCGGAGTTGAACAAAAACATAAGAGATATATTTGAAGCAAACGGCATAAGCATGACGGTGCCTAGACTGGTTGATGTAGTTTAATGTTCCCTACAAAGCTAAAGCATAAATATACGAATGCAGCCACGGAGCAACACCCAAAAACAAAACCGCTATCCCCAAAAAGACAAGTATCGCTTTTTGCCACGCATGAACCTGCACGGGCGGCAAATCATCACTAGCTTCGCTAACCCAGGCTGCTTTTATTATTTGCAAATAATAATACAAAGCTATAACGCTATTTATGGAGGCAAAAGCTACAAGCATATAATTGCCCGCAGAAGCTGCGCTGGCAAACACCATCCATTTGCCTATAAAACCTGCGAGCGGCGGAATTCCGGCTAAACTAAACGCGCTGATAGCAAACATAACGGCAAGCAGAGGACTCTCTTTTGAAAGCCCTTTAAGAGAATCAAAACTCTCCGTGCGGTTTTTGCCTATTATGCCTATTAAAAAAAACATCAGGTAATTTGAAAAAGCATACAGAAACAGATAATAAATAAAGGAAGCTGCCCCAAGGCGAGTGCTGCCGCACAAACCTATTAAGATGTAGCCGGCTTGGGCAATGGAACTGTATGCCATAAACCTGCGCAAGCGGCTCTGTTTTAATGCTCCTAAATTGCCTATGAATATGGTTGCCATGGCAAGTACTGAAAATATAAGCCGGAACACAAAACCCAAATCTGCCAAGGGGCCATATACCAAAACTCCCAAAAACACAAGCGCAGTGGCTTTTGAGGAAACGGAAAGATAAGCTGTAATGGGGGTTGGCGCACCCTCGTAAACGTCCGGCGCCCAGGTGTGAAAAGGGAATAGCGAGAGTTTAAAACCTACGCCAACCACTATGAAAAGCACCGCTATCAACAATAGATTCAAATCTTCGCTGGTAGTGTTATGCACCGCATTAAAAATATCCGAGAATAAAAGCGAGCCGGTAAAACCGTATAAATAACCCATGCCGAACAATAATACCGCAGTAGCTATTGAACCCATTAAAACATATTTAAGAGCTGCTTCCGAGCCTTTGGACGAAAGCTTATTCCAGCCCACCAAAAAATACATGGGCATGGTAGCAAGCTCTAAGCCTATAAACAGAGACAGCAGTTCTCTAGCCGAGACTACAAGCATTCCCCCAACAGCCACAAACAGCATTGCGCTCAAAAACTCCGGTTTGTTCCTCAGATTATAATTACTGCTTAAAATGGAGGCAAATAAAAAGGATAGCAGCAAAAGTTCTCTCACCAAAATTCCCAAACCGTTCACATGCCAGGTAAATAAACTCGCATTAAAATTTGCACTCTCAAATTCGCCTATGGAAAAGCCCGCATAAAGCAAAAACAGAGCCGTGGAACCGGCATTAGCCAAAGCGATAGAGCCCCTTTGCGAAAACAAGCCAAGAGCCAGAACCAAGAAAGGCAAAAGTATAAAAGCGCAGTCTAAAGCTATAAAAGAAGACATTGGGGGTAATGTAGTAAATAAATCAGCGTTTACTAAATCACTTGACAATTTGGCAAAATATTTCTATATTTACTCCCGTGTTCCTAAAAGGAGGCTATCATGGCACTGAAGAAAGAGACTAAAGCTAAAGTTGCGGCAAAACCGGTAAAGGCAGTTAAAGCAGCTGCTCCGGCTAAAAAACCCGCTTCAAAAAGCAAAACTGCTGAAGTAGAATTTAAGGTATTTGCCCCAAATTCCGACTCCGTTGCCGTTGCAGGCGATTTCAATAGTTGGAAACCGCTTGCTCTCAAAAAAGACAAAACCGGAAATTGGAGCGGAAAAATTAAATTAGGCGAAGGTACTTATCAATATAAGCTCGTTTTCAACGGGCAATATTGGGAAACCGATAAATCAAACCCGGAGCGCGCTCCCGATGGTCACGGCGGGGAGAACAGTATTTTCCGTGCAAAAGTATAATGTATCTTTTGGTGATAATGAAATAGCCATAGCGGTGGAACGATTTGGTTCCCCGTTGTGGCTTTATGATTTTGAAATCATAGAAAAACGCGTTTGGGATTTGCGTTCTTTTGGAATTATTCGCTATGCCCAAAAAGCAGCTCCAAATATAAATTTACTATCAAGAATGAAGGATTTAGGCGTTGACGTTGATGCTGTTAGCGCAGGTGAAATTGTTCGCGCTTTGCGCGCGGGCTTTGCACCAAGCCAAATAAGGTACACTGCGGATATTTTTGATAGAGATGCCCTTGCTTTGGTAAAAGAGCATTCAATTCCAGTGAATATAGGCAGCCCCGATATGCTCTTTCAGTTGAACGAGACCGGCATAAAAGTCCCTTTAGCGATACGTGTAAATCCGGGATTTGGGCATGGGCACTCCCATAAGGTTAATACCGGCGGGGAACTTTCCAAACACGGCATTTGGCACGAAGAACTTGTGGAAATCGCAGGAAAAGCCGCTGAACTGGGTTTTAACGTTGAATGCCTGCATATGCACATAGGTTCCGGCTCCGATTATATCCATCTATCGCAGGTTGTTTCTGCGATGGAACAGGCCGTAGGCAGCACGATTGCCGTTATTCCCGATTTGAAAATCATAAGCATTGGCGGCGGATTGCCCGTATCTTATTCAAGGGATAAGCCTGCTAAACGCATGGATTTGGAAAGATATTATGATATTTGGGATAGTGCCCGCAAAAGGCTCCACAGCCATGTTGGAAATTATTTGCAATTGGAGGTTGAGCCGGGGCGTTATTTAATGGCTGAGAGCTGTGTTTTGGCAACCGAAATTCGCGCCGTAAAAAAAATGGGCAAAAACCTGTTTTATCTAATTGATGCCGGTTTCACGGATTTGGTGCGCCCGGCTCTTTACGGAGCTTATCACCATATTTCCATTATTCACAGGAATGGAAATGCAACCGGTGAAGAAGCGAATGTAATGGTAGCAGGGCCGCTTTGCGAAAGCGGTGATGTTTTTACCCAGGAAGAGGGCGGGGTTGTTGTAAGCCGCAGATTGCCGCTCGCCCAAGTTGGAGATTTGCTGGTGATTCACGATGCCGGCGCATATGGTTCCGCTATGAGCAGCAATTACAATTCCCGCTTGCTTGCACCGGAGGTTTTGCTGGAAAAAGGGAACTTTATTCAAATAAGAAAAAGGCAAACTTTTGAACAAATGTTAAGCAATGAGTGCGAGACATAGGGTATGGGGTATGGGATATGGGGTATGGTTTGTACTCTTGATTTTTTCCCTTTCGTATTCCCAGACTAATTCCGCTTTGCTTGCAGATACTACGGCACAAGATTCTGTTGAGTACAAAATAAAGCCTGTGCGGCTTGCTATTATAGGCGGCTCTATTGCTACTAGTTATATAGCGATTTATGCTATTTATCTCAAAGAGGGGTGGTGGTCGGAGGCTGCGCCTTTTAGGTTTAAGAATGATTTTGAGTATGCCTCTAATTTGGATAAGTTCGGGCATTTTTATACGGGTGTTATTTTCAGCGAACTCTTTACTATGAGTTATGACTGGGTTGGGATGAGCCCTTTTGCTTCTACGCTTTGGGCCGGCATAACGCTTGGCTTTACGCAAATTTTGATAGAATTCAAGGATGGGTTTTCCCCCTATGGTTATAGCACATGGGATGCGGTGGCCGGGACGCTCGGTGGTTTTTACGCTATGGGCAAGAGATTTGTTCCGGCGATGCAGTATGTTGATTATAAATTTGCGTATTGGCGCAATAACAGGGAGTATTGGAAAGTTGGGGGGGAAGATAAGGGAGGGAGTTTAACCGGTGCAGACGGGGTTTGGGTGGATGATTATTACGGGGGGAACCAGACACATTGGCTCTCGTTTAAGGTGGGCAAAATGCTGCCTGCAGGGGCAAGGGATTATTATCCCGGATGGCTCGCTTTTGCTTTTGGTTGGGGAATAGATGATAAGCGTTTTGACCCGGAATATTTGGAAAGCCGTTATGAATTTTATTTTTCGCTAGATTATGATCTTGAGGCAATTTTTCAACCTAAAAGGACGTGGAGCAAAAATTTGATTACGATTTTAAACCATGTGAAATTCCCTGCGCCTGCGGTTCGTGTGTATCCCAAGGGGACGTTTTTTCCGGTGCATCCTATGTATGGATTTAGGGTGGGGTTTTAACCCATCATCTTTGTGTCTTCGTCTCTTTCGGAGGCTCCTAGGATTTGTTCTAGGGTTGTTATGCCGGCTCTTGCTTTGTCCATGCCGTCCATGCGCAGGGTGCTCATGCCTTGGGCTAGGCATACTCTTTTGATTTCGTCGCCGCTTGCTCTTTTTAAGATTAGGTTGCGAACTTCTTCGCTTGGGACTAAAAATTCAAAAATGCCTATGCGGCCTTTGTAGCCTGTGGTATCGCATTTAACACAGCCTTTGCCTTTGTAGAACTTCATGTCTTCCGGAATGCCGAGTTCTTTTCTGAGACTTGGCTCAACGGTATTGTCTTCTTCTTTGCAGTTTTGGCAAATTTTGCGCACAAGCCTTTGAGCTAAAACTCCCTTAATTGCTGTTGCAACAAGAAAGGGTTCCAGGCCCATTTCCAATAAACGGGGAAAGGCACCGGCGGCATCATTGGTGTGCAAGGTGCTGAACACCAAATGACCGGTTAAAGCGCTTTCTATTGCCATGCTGGCGGTTTCTCTATCGCGCATTTCACCTATCATTATAACATCAGGATCTTGGCGGAGAATAGCCCTTATGCCGGAGGCAAAGCTGAAACCGGCAGCATTGTTTATTTGCCCCTGATTAACGCCCTCAATATTCATTTCCACAGGGTCTTCCATTGTGGTTATATTTATAGTATTGTCCAAAATGCGGCGTATGGAGGCATATAGGGTTGTTGATTTACCTGAACCGGTTGGGCCGGTTACCAGCAAAATACCATTGGGCAAGTGGATGGCGTAATCGAGTTCTCTGAACACCGCTGCCCTAAGACCCATCTTATCAAGGTCTATTTGGCCTGCCGTGGGGTCTAAAATACGCATGACTATTTTCTCTACCACGCCTCTTTTGCGAAGCGAAACCGGGAAAGAGCTTACACGCAAATCGACTTCTTTGCCACGGGCACGGACGGTAAAACGGCCATCCAAAGGTTTGCGTTTTTCCGCAATATCCATATGGGATAAGAGTTTTACCCTAGACAAAACCTGCGGCATTAAACGGGCAGGAATAGGCGGCAAAACCATTAAATCGCCGTCTATGCGAATGCGGAGCTTTAAAAAAGTCTCTTGCGGTTCCAAATGAATATCGGAGGCTCTGCGAGCGATGGCATCTTGAATAATGGAATTGACCAGTTTTATAACCTGCTGGCCTTCTTCGTCCGAGAGCTGTTCTTCCAGGGCGGCAGCTTCTTGGTCTTTGTTTACGGTTTGCAGGTCTTCGTCTTCGTTAAGGCGTGCCAGTTCTTTCATGGCCTCGCCGCTGGCGGAGCCTACGTAAACCCGGTTTATGGTTTCCGATATGTCTTTTTCGCTCGCCATCACCGGTTCTATTTCCATTTGAACCTTAAACCTTATATGGTCAAGGGTTCTTTGGTTGCTAGGGTCGTGCATGGCGAGGGTTAAAGTTCTGCCCCGAACTATTAAAGGAATAACCTTGTAGGAGCGGCAGAATTCTTCCGATAGGAGTTGCAAAACCTCCTGAGGAATAACCAGGTCGCCGAGGTTTACGGTTGGAATTTCAAGCTGGGCGGAGAGGATTTCTATTAACCTTTCTTCCGTCATAAAGCCCAGTTGCATGAGCATTCTGCCGAGTTTTAGCCCGGTTTGTTTTTGTTCTTCGAGTGCTCTATCGCGTTGTTCTACGGTGATGTAGTTTTTTTCTACAAGCAGTTCGCCTATTCTTTTGTGTTGGCTGGCTTGGAGTTGTTCGCTAAGAGTAAGGGTTACCTGTTCTTCGCTGACAAATCCTAAGCGAGTTAGGATTTTGCTTAAATGAATGCCGGTCCGTTTTTGCTCATTAACTGCATGGGCAAGCTGGTCTTCATCTATAAGACCTTTTTGGACAAGAAGCTGCCCAATATGCAGTTTGGGACCGGGCATATATTAATCTATTTTCCAAATCCTTACTTCCAGAGATTTATTTGTGGTACCACTAACGGGAGTGAGAACACGCATCAGATAATCGCTAGAAGTCCATTCAACTCCGGAGCCACCGGTTCTAATTAAATAATATAACCCAGAACTATAAGCAGACTCTTTACTGTTCTGAGCATCAACACTAGGGTTAAGTATGAACTGCGAAGTACTTTGAGGAGTCGGTACTATACCACAATCCGGCGTAGAACCATAGTACATATTATCATTTGGATAGAATCTTCCATCACAAGTTACATCAAAGACCGCATCCAGTATTTTCACAGTATTTTTTTCGGTTTTAAATTTGTCGGAACCGGTAGCATCGAAATAGATATCCGCTTGACTCAAGTTACTCGTAGCAGTGCTGGTGCTCAATATAACTCCTCTATCACCGCTATTCGAATTCAGTGCAAAATCGCCCAGTGGTGAAAAATTTTTGGCCGCAACGCTTGAACTTGAGACGCTGGAAGAACTAGGCGGGTTGCATTTGGCTACGTCTCTTTTTAGTTTTGGACTCAAGCAACCACCCGTAGGTGAACGTGAAGCATTTATATAGATGGCTGCGCAAACATCGAATTCGTTATTATCACAATTGTCTAGGTTTGGAAATTCATAAAGCTCCTCAGCAATATCAATAGTTCTCTTATTACCCGATGCGTTCTTCTTATCAATTCTTTTATTACCTACCGTAATTACAACACTGTCAATAGGGTAATCCACACTAGTAGTGTGAACATAGCACCCATATATCAACTTTTCATGCCTTAAACCATCTAACCTGGCTTCAATAGTAAATTGTTCTACAATGTCGCCGGAAATTGAAGACAGTTGCAAACTCGAGGAAGACGGCCTTCCTACTGAAGACGACGATTCTTCTTCGCCTCCGCTGCCGCTGCCGCAGGCAGCAAAAATCATAATGAAGGCGGTCAAAGACAAAGCTATGAACGCAGACCCAAAAGCACTTGGAATAATTTTCTTGGACATAATTTACCTCTCTATCAGGTAAATATACATTTTTTTTTTGGAAAGAGGAGAAAATATTTGATTAACAATGTAATAAATTACCTCTTCAAAGTCTTATACTTAATCGGCTTTGGGTTGTCCGCATCAATGCCCATGCGTTTGTGGAAATCGGCTTCGTAATCAGTCCAGTTGCCCTCAAACCACACCGCTTTGGAATCGCCCTCAAAGGCCAAAATATGCGTCGCTATGCGATCTAAAAACCACCTATCGTGAGAAATAACCACCGCGCAACCCGCAAAATTCAAAATCGCCTGCTCAAGAGCTTGAAGGGTTTCTATATCCAAATCATTTGTCGGCTCATCGAGCAAAAGCAGGTTGCCGGCATTTTGCAGATTTTTTGCCATCAAAACCCTATTCCGCATTCCGCCGGAGAGTTGGGATAATTTCTTTTGCTGATCACTGCCCGTAAAGTTGAAAAGACCGCAATAGGCTCGGGCGTTTAACTTTCTCTCGCCTATTATGATATCTTCCCTGCCACCGGAAATTTCCTGAAAAACAGTGTTGTTATCGTTCAAGGATTCCCTGCCCTGCTCCATAGAAATGATTTCTACGGTTTCGCCGAGTTTGAACGAGCCGGAGTCCGGCTTTTCCTGCCCTAAAATCATTTTGAACAGGGTTGTTTTGCCTGCGCCGTTTGGCCCTATAATGCCGACAATGCCGGAACGAGGCAATTGGAAATTCAAGTTATCGTAAAGCAGTTTATCGCCATATGCTTTTGAAATTCCCTTTGCTTCCATAACAATATCGCCTAGACGCTTGCCGTTTGCTATTGCGATTTGCGCAACCTTGTATTGTTCTTTTTTGTCTTGGCTCAAAAGTTCTTCATAGGCTTTTAAGCGGGCTTTGGATTTTGCCTGCCTTGCTTTTGGGCTGGATTTTACCCATTCCTGTTCCTTTGAAAGCCGTTTTTGCCTATCGCTCTCGCCTTTTTCGTCTTTGCGCATCCGCTCAAGTTTTTGATCCAGCCACTCTGCGTAATTGCCCTGCCATGGGATGCCGCGCCCGTGGTCAAGTTCCAAAATCCAGCCTGTTACATTATCCAAAAAGTAGCGATCGTGGGTGACCAAAATAACCGAGCCTTTGTATTCCTTTAAATGCCGCTCCAGCCAAGCGACGGACTCCGCATCCAAATGGTTTGTCGGTTCATCTAGCAAGAGCAAATCCGGTTCTTCAAGGAGCAGGCGGCAAAGAGCAATCCTGCGTTTTTCGCCGCCGGAGAGATTTGTAACCTGCCAATCACCTGGGGGGCAGCGCAAGGCGTCCATAGCTATTTCCACCGAGCGTTCCAAATCCCAAAGATTTTCCGCATCTATTTTATTTTGCAGCCTCTCCATTTCTTCGGAAAGTTTTTCCATTTTTTCGCCTTCCGCTTCGCCCATGAGCACGGCTACTTCGTTATAGCGGTCTAAAATTTTTTGCTTTGAGGAAACCGCAACCATAACATTTTCTTTAACGGAAAGTTCAGGGTTTAACTGCGGTTCCTGAGGCAAATATCCGGCAGTGCGGCCGTTCTCTATCCAAGCCTCGCCTTGAAAGTCTTTGTCTATCCCGGCCATTATGCGCAGCAAAGTTGATTTTCCGCTGCCGTTAGTGCCGATTATTCCGATTTTCGCGCCGTAATAAAAGCTCAAAGAAATCTCTTTGAGCACTTCTTTATCCGGTGGATATTTTTTACACACTTTGTGCATGTAAAAAATAAATTTTTCAGGAGTTTTGTTTTCTGCCATGGGGTGTAAGTTAGAAAACAATTATTCGCCTAGTGTTTTTTCCCTTTTTTTCAATATACAATCCGGGTTCGGTTGGTTTTTTGCGCCCGAGAGAGTGGCCTTTTAGGTTGTAGTAGGCTGGGAGTTGGGAGTTGAGAGTTGAGAGTGGAGAGTTGAGAATTGAAGTTATGCTGGCGCTGCTACTGCTGGACAGTTCAGATGAACTGCTAGATGAACTGCTGTTGGTTGTTCCGTAGTCTGTTGCCATTTGCGGGTAGAGTTCCAATAGTTCATTTGAATGACGGCCGTTATTTGTGCCGCTTTTCCAGTCAAAGAGCGTTGCCCCATACGTACCATCGCTCCAGTCTGCCGGTTCCCAGACGAATGTTCCAAAGCCTTTGTTATTGGGCAAGTTGAAGATTATATCGTTGATTAGACGGTGATTGCCCGAATATTCTGCCACGGCAATTTTTATGTCGCCGTTGTTATTGTTTGCGGCAAAAGCGGCAGCCACCCTTTGCAGGCTGTCCGGTTCTCCATGCCACTGAGTGTAATAAGAAAGCCCGAACACGTCTATTCTGCTTACCCCGTTGTTTCTCAGGTTTGTGAGCCAGCCATTCGGATTTCTCTCGTTGATAGTGTGTACCATTATTTTTATATTTGCGTCAACATCTTTTACTCCGTCTATACCGGCATTTACCAGAGTAGCGAAATCGGCCCAACTGCCTTTGCCGCCGCTGCTGTAATTCCTGCCCTCAGGCCATATCATTCCGCTAACAACCTCATTGCCCACTTGAACCATATCCGGCAATACATCGTTATCCCTGAATTTTTCAAGAGTTTCCTTTGTATATGAATGCACCTTTGCGGCAAGTTGAGCTACAGTGGTAAGGTTTTGCCACGACATAGGTTTATATTGCTTGGCAGGGTCTGCCCAGGTATCGCTGTAGTGGAAATCCAGCAGGAATTTCATGCCGGCAGCTTTTACCCTTTTTGCCATCTTTATAGTGGAATCAGTCCCGCAATATCCTGCCGTGGAATAGGGCGATTCGCTTTCATTCGGGATTGTCGCCTTCGGGTCAACAAAGAGCCTTAAACGTATGTAATTGAAGCCATGCTCTTTTAGTATGTCAAAAGGATCTTGTTGCACTCCTTCGTGGTAATATTTCACAGTGCTATTTTCTCTTTGCTGTATCCACGAAATATCCGCACCCAGCGCATAAGGCTCGGTTTGGGCATAAGCAATGCCAAGCAAAATAAAAACGAATAAGGCAATCATTTCCCAATAAAAATAGAAAATGCTAAATTACACCTAATGACCCTTCTCACCGACCCATCCTTTGAAGGCTTTCTAAGCGCAGTTTTTGAAGCATTCAGACTGAAACTCCCGGTGCAGAGAATTGTTGCGGAAGATGTTTACACCCCGCAAATGTTTGAAGACACCCACACAATTGCGACAAACCCGGAAAATTCCGCAAGAGTTTGGAAAGGCATCCAAAAAAACGCAGGCAACAATACTGCCTTTATGGTGCAGGCGGCATATCTTTCCGAATTGCCGGAAATGGAAATTTCGCTGTGGGAATATGTTAAGGAAATCTTCACAAATCCGGAAAATGCGCAAAATACCTTAGAGCCGCACACACACGCTGTTTTTAAAACGGCAAACAAGGTAAAAGCGGAATCGCATAATATAAAAGGTTTTGTTCGCTTTCAAAAAGCGGAAAACGATTTGATGGTTGCGGTAATTGAGCCTGCTTACAATGTTGTGAATTTGCTCGCTGGGCATTTTGCAAACAGGTTTCCCAATATGCAATGGATGATTGTTGACGCGAAAAGAGGGATAGGCATTCACTACGATGGCAGAGAGGTTTACGAAATCAGCGGGGATGTTGCGGAAATTCCAAAGATAAACGATGAGTTTACAGCATTTTGGAAGAGTTATTACAAGTCTGCCAATATAAAAGAGAGAAAGAACCCAAGGCTTCAGAGGCGATGTTTGCCGGTTAAGTATTGGAAACATTTAACGGAGATGGGGTGATTTTACTATATTATACTGAACATTTGTTCAGGTATTTTATGGAAACTTTGCAAAAATTGGAAATTTTAGCCGGTGCTGCCAAATATGATGTCTCTTGCTCCTCCAGCGGAGGGTGCAGAACAACGCAAAAGGGCGGTTTTGGGAACTCTTGCCCTGCCGGTGTGTGCCATTCGTTCACGGAAGATGGGCGGTGCATTTCGTTGCTGAAAATTTTGCTCACAAATGTGTGCATCTATGACTGTGCCTATTGCGCAAACCGCAAAAGCAACGACACGCCGAGAGCCACATTCAAGGTGGAAGAGGTTGCGAATTTAACCGTTGAGTTCTACAAAAGGAACTATATAGAGGGCCTGTTTTTGAGTTCCGGAGTTATCAAAAGCCCGGACTATACAATGGAGGCACTGATAAGGGTAGCCAAGAGCTTGCGGGAGGAGCATAAATTCGGCGGCTATATTCACCTAAAAGCCATACCGGGCGCAGACCCCGACTTAATCGCCTTAGCCGGTTATTACGCAGACAGGATGAGCGTAAATATTGAGATTCCATCGGAGCCATCTCTAAAAATGCTCGCCCCCGACAAGGATTTTGAATCGGTGTATTCGCCTATGAACCGCTTGCGTGTGAAAATTCTGGAGCACAAGGGGAACTTGAGGAAAAGGGGTTTGAAAAAATTTGTCCCTGCGGGGCAAAGCACGCAGATGATTGTGGGTGCAAGCCCTGAAAACGATTTGCACATAATAACGCTGGCGGCAGGTCTTTACAAAGCACAGGAATTAAAGCGGGTATATTATTCGGGTTATATTCCGATAAACACGGACAATAGGCTGCCTGTGATTTCACAGCCGCCCTTAAAAAGGGAAAATCGTCTTTACCAAGCGGACTGGCTAATGCGATTTTATGGTTTCACCCACGACGAGATTTTGGACAAAAATAATCCGTGGCTTGACCCTGAGTTTGACCCGAAGATGGCCTGGGCATTGAGGCATCCGGAATTTTTTCCCATTGATTTGGACAGCGCAAGTTATGAGGAAATTTTGCGAGTTCCGGGCATTGGGGTTAGGAGTGCGAAATTCATAGTTCACAGCCGCCGTTTTGGGCACATTCGTTTGGAGCATTTAAAGAAGATGGGAGTTGCATTGAAGCGTGCAAAATATTTTCTAGTGAACCCCGACATTCCAAGAGAGTGGCAGAAATTATATCCCGAGCAGGTAAGGTCAAGGCTTACGGTGGTGCCAAAGAAGGCAGCTTTACCGAGTTTGTTTTGATTTCACAGTTTATGTTGAATTTACTTTGCGCAATATTTGTCAGAACCCCGATATTCCGCATTTCGTGGCATCATATCCACACGTAGGGGCGTTGCGGGCAACGCCCTGTGTCTGCGATGCCACCCATGTCCCCATTGTGCGTTTTGCGAATGCACACAGGGTTGCATAACGGGGCAGCCTTTCCATCGGGGGTATCGGGGTTCAGACAATTTTTTTTAAAAAACCGTCAACAGTTGTTTGCTAAATTCGCTTTTCCGTATTCTTTTTCCTCTGAAATGCGTCTAAGTAAGTATGGAAAAAAATCTAGAACTAGGGCAGCAAGGCAAATACGCCCAGCTTAC
>LIUG01000005.1:2095-24831 GCA_001462245.1 Candidatus Fibrimonas termitidis | reverse complement strand
TTCATGTTCAGCGACAAAATAGGCATAATGGCTGAGCATGGAAAAAAATACTACCGTGTCAGGCAGCTCTCCTTCATGGACTCAAAAAGAAATCCTGTTCCAAGTGTATTGAAGGAGTTGCTAAAGAGATGCTATCTAAGCAATGCGCATTCGCCTGATTACAAAGAATATGCCTGATTCTTTCCTATATTAGGCTCTTAGGGTGAAATTATCACGGGATAATTATACCTGTTTTAGGGTGAAATTTTCGAAAAAAAACGACAGGGTGCGGCAAATATGGTGCGGCAAATATGGTATTTACTATATTCCCTCCCAAGGGAGCGATTTTAATTACATCAAATTTTATTTCCACAGGGGGTATTATGCCTAAATTACGATATGCTTAGGATGACCTTTGTTATTCTCCCCAGGTTCAAAAAATCCGAGAGCCAGTGCAAAACGATTGCGGATAAAATCCTGTTCTCTCTGAAAAACGGGCACAAATTGAAAGGTGTTCCCAAAAGTTTCAAGGCAAAGGCGTTTTGCGAATCGCTAAGTCTATGCTCAGAGATGGTCTTGAGCCTGCACGTGTGGCCCGCATTACCAAACTTCCTAAGAAGCAAATTATGGCACTGAGATAAACCCACGGGAATACTATTGGCCATAAATAAACGCTCACAGCCTTGAGTTGCGCCGCTTGCCAAGGCTAGCGGCGGGCTACGCCTCAGTCCTGGACGCAACGAACACTAAACAAGAGTGACTTATCGCCGTTGTCCCAGTAGGCGTCCTCGTAGTAGTAGTACATGCTCCGGCCGTAAGCGTCGTAGCCGTCGTACTCGTTCTCTGTGGAACTCCACCAGTAGCCGCTGCTCTCGGCACTGCTGAAGTTGCCATCGGAGTAGCCGTCGCCACCCGGAAGGGCGGAAAAGCCGTGAGTATCAAAATTCTCTATGCCTTCATAAGGAGTCCAGCCTGTTACCGACTTTAAATGACTACCTACGGCATAGCCATTCTCTTCTTCTACAAAACTGTACAATGCATCCCAGTCATCATTGCTTGGAACACGCCAGCCATCGGGGCAAATGCCCTGATGCTTGGGAAGTATTTCGCCTGAGCAACTCTCGAAATTGCAGCTTGGGTCAAGTTTCATTGCTGTCGCCCAATCGTACAAGCGACCGTATTTTTGGCAATTGGCTTGAACTTGGCTTGGAGTCAATGTAACGAATTCTTCAGTATCGTAATCATATACCTCACCGCCTTCGCCGTAGCATTTGCTGCCCGGAACATTGGTATCCAAATTTCGCTTCATCCAAGTTAGGTCGCCGATGCGCACGGCTTCAATGGTACCGGAACCGCCATCATCGAGCGAGGAAGAACTTGTGTCTGACGGTGGGTCGTCATCGTCCTTGCTGTCTGAGCAGGAGGTGAGTGTATGAACCCCGATGCCTCCGATGAAGAGGAGAATGAGGATGTGAAGTAGGGGCAAGGCGTGCCTTGCCCTGTTTGCTGTCTTGTTCATAATGAATTCCTTTGGTTGAAGGGGAAATTCTGATTTTTATGTGTGGAAAAAATGGGAGCGTCTAATATAGATTTTTTTTGACGTGTGTTCACTTCTATGTCATTTCTTTGTAAAAAAGCACTAGGCCGGGCCTGCACCGTAGGCTCCTTGCGCCTTGCTTAGGGTGTTATACATCATCATGGGTGTAAATGTAGAAATTTTTTGCGGGCTTGGCAAGGCATTGTTAGGAAATTTTGTCGTTATCCCGCGATTCCTTCACCCTGTCAATTTTTTTCTAAATTTTGCATTGTGCATAAAGAAACTCTGGAAAAAATTTGCGATGCAATAAAAAAGCGGGTACCTAATATTTTAGCTATATACGCTTTTGGCAGCCAAATTACGGGTTTTGCAAATGCAAAAAGCGACTTGGATTTAGCAGTATTGGTTGAAGGTTATGCAGATGCGGTTTTGTTGTGGAATTTGGCAAATGGCGAACTTGCGGATATAGCAAATATGTCTGTTGATCTGCTGGATATGCGGACCTCCAGTACGGTTATGCAACATCAAATTCTGGCTACCGGCGTAAGGCTGTATGCAAAAGATTTATTGGAATTTAGCAAGATACTGGTTCAAAAGAGTTAATTTTTCTACTTTCATATTTCATGAAAAAAATTATTTCGCTTTTTTTATTGGCTTCTGTCGCTTTTGCCGCTAAAGATACCCTTTCGTTTGTAGCGGTTGGCGATATTATGATGGGCTTGAACCACCCGAGCAATGACCCATCCCTTCCGCCGCAAGACGGAAAACTTACATTTGAAAGCGTACGGGAAATTCTGAGGAATGCAGACATAACGGTAGGCAATTTGGAAGGCGTTTTGCTCGATTCCGGCGGCAGCCCCAAACAATGCTCAAATCCAAAGGTTTGCTATGTTTTCAGAATGCCCGAGCGATATGTAAATCTTTTGGTCGATGCGGGCTTTGACCTTATGAGCGTTGCGAATAACCACTCCGGGGACTTTGGAGATGCCGGGCGAAAAGGTTCAATAAGAGCCTTAAAGGAGGCTGGGTTGGGGTTTGCCGGCTTTGAAGAAACAGCGGAAACATACGTTTTGGAAAAAGATGGGGTTCGCTATGGATTTGTGGCGTTTGCTCCGAACAATGGAACAGTGCGCCTTCAAAATACGGAAAAAGCAAAACGTTTAATTTCCGAATTGAAAGAAAAATCCGATATAGTTATAGTGAGTATGCATATAGGAGCCGAAGGCGCCGGCAATGCGCGCATAACACGCAAAACCGAAATGTTTGTCGGGGAAAACCGAGGCAATCCATACGAATTTGCCCGTTTAGCCATAGATAGCGGCGCAGATATGGTGTTCGGACATGGCCCGCATGTTCCCAGAGCGATGGACCTTTACAAAGGAAAATTCATCGCTTACAGCTTAGGGAACTTTGCCACCAACACAAGCGTAAATATTTCCGGCACAAGCGGATATGCTCCCATAGTAAAAATTAAAACGAACAGCAAAGGCGATTTTATTGAAGGCGAAATATTCTCCGCAATTCAAATGGGAGAAAACGGAGCACGCCGCCCCATTTTGGATTCAACCGGTGCTTGCATAAAAAAAATCAAAGAACTGACGGAAGCAGACATTCCGGAAACCAAACTCCTTATAGAGGGGAATGGGAAGATAAGAGTTAGGGAGTAGGGAGTTGCGCATTGTAATATTATACTTGCTTTTGCTCTTTGCCTTTTCTCATGCTTATTTTGGCAGAGAAAACGAAGGCTTGGCTGTTTTTGGGTGGGCTACGCTTTTGCAAAGCCCACGCACGGTCTCTTTTGAAGGTGCCGGTTCTGCGTATCCTTCGCAGGATTTTGGAGCCGCTCTAATGAACCCGGCACTGTTGGAAGGCGATGGTTTTGGAGCGGGGCTTTCTTGGCAAAGCGGAGACTTGGCAAATGACCAAGGAATTGCGGTTCTTTCTCACCCGCTTTCCATAGGCGGAATTACCGGCAGAATGCAGCACACTTATGGAGTTGTGGATAACGGCGATGTTTTGCACCTAGACGAAAACGGTGAAGAAACAGGTGTAACCAGCAATCCCATAGCCCAATATTACGCAATGACCATCGCATTCCCTTTAAAGCATTTTAAGTTTGGCATTACCGGCAGATATTTATGGGAACGGTTGACAGAAACACAGGATGTGCAAGTTGGCATGGGGCTTGCAATGGATTGGGGATTATTGTGGAACTCCGGTTCTGCACGTTATGGCTTTGCGCTGATGGGGAGGCATTTGGGCCGCCAAATTCGCCCTTATATAAATGGCGGGGTTAACGGCTTTGCGCTTGCTTCCGAACTTGCAGCCAGCGCATTTTGGCGTTCAAACCAGAATCTCACTTGGCTTTTTGAATGCTCCGCTCCGCGCTATTCGCCGGCACTCGGAAAATTGGGTTTGGAATATCACTTTGCGGAACCTATGTTAATAAGGGTGGGTATGCAGAGAGAACTCATAGATGCAGCCCGTTTTGCACGCTCGGTTTTTGACAGCAATGAAGAAGCGCCGCAAGCCGGTTACTATCGTCTGTTTTCTGCCGGTGCAGGCTTCAAATTTTGGAGCTTAGTTCTGGATTACAGCTACAGCATGTTAATTGAGGGAATGGGCAATGAACATCGCATTGCTTTAAGCGGGAGTTTTTAAAAGATGCATTCGAACCTTTACGAAAATAAAAACGATTTTCTTTCCATAATAGCAGCTTCATTTATATTTCATTTTCTTGTTTTAGCGGCCTTGGTCACAGCGGTATTATTAAAACCGCCAAAAGAAAAACCGCCTCCTATACCTTTTTTTGAAATGATAAATGTGGCACCGCCGCCACCCTCGCCCTCACCTGTTCGCTCGCAAACTCCAACCCCACCGGCTCCTGCGCCAACTCCCATACCCGCTCCCGCTCCCAAACCGGATAAACCTGTGCCAATACCTAAACAGGCACCAACCCCTGTAACTCCCAAGCCTGCCACACCTATTCCGGAACCCGTTGCCCCTGCTCCATCAATGGATATGCCAATGGATTTACCTTCGGAAATTAAAAACAAAGACATGGATATGCCAAGCCTCAGAATTTTGGGCAATATCATTATGGATCCTCAACTGAGCGCATATTTAGATATGCTTAAGAGGCTTGTATATCAAAATTTCAATCCGCCTGCAGGAACCGAAGTAGCCAAGGGAACAAAATCTTCCGTTCAGTTTCAAATAGCCAGAAACGGCGAGATAATTGAAGTTATTTTGCGTTCATCTTCCGGAAATTCAGTGTGGGACAGGCTTGCAGTGCGAGCAGTTCAAATAACAAAACCTCCGCCTCTCCCGCCAAATTACACCGCAGAGAGATTGCCTTTGATTTTTGATTTCAGAGAGAAATAATTTTCTATATTATTTAACTTATTATGCGTATAATAAGCATTAAAGCGGTAAAGGACGGTATGGTTCTTGCGGAATCTCTAAAGAATTCCCACGGGGGGTTGCTCTTGGAAAAGGGCACGCCTTTGACTGAAGCCTTTGCCGCACGTCTTGCGCAGCGAGGGATTTCTACGGTTTGCGTGGAGGGTGAACCCGAACCGGGAGAAGAAATTGCCTCTGCGGTACAAATTGCGGAAATTCAAACAATACCCTTGGAAAAACTTTTTGAGGGAAAAATTGTGAATAAATCCATGCAGATAATTTATGAGGCTTTAATACGAATTAGGGATAGGGATGCAAATGGCTGATAAACAACGGCTGGAAATTTTGATTAAAGGCATGGGCGAGCTGCCCACGCTTCCGAGCGTGTTTTTTACCGTAAGCAAAATGCTGTCTGACCCTCGCACATCAGCGGTTGATGTTGGGAAGGCGGTATCCGATGATCAGGTTATAGCCTCAAAAATCTTGAAAATTTCCAATAGCGCATTTTACGGCCTTACCGGCAGGGTTAGTACGGTTTCACATGCTATTGCGGTTTTGGGGTTCAGTTCAACCAAAAATATAGTGCTCACAACAAGCGTTTTATCGACTTTGAATTTGAAAACTCCGATAAAGGGTTTTAATCTGGCTGCTTTTTGGAAACATTCTGCTGCCGTAGGTGCCATAGCTAAATTAACAGCAAAGGAAATTTTTCCGCAAAAGCAGGAAGAAGCTTTTGTTGCAGGGCTTTTGCACGATATAGGCAAGCTCATTTTGGCTATTTGCGCTCCGGAAGAATTTGCCAAGTGCGTAAATTACGCCATAAGCAAGGATTGCCTGTTCCTCGATGCGGAAAACGAATTGTTGGGGGTTAATCACACAGATATTGCGGCTTGGATAAACGATAAATGGAAGCTGCCTGCCGAATTTGCCACCGTACTCACAAACCACCATAAAAATATTGAAAAATCCGGTAATCACACCGAGTTGGTTGCGATTGTAAAACTGGCTGATGTTTTGGCTAGGGGTTTGCAACTCGGGCATGCCTGCGACAATTCCATACCGATTTTGGAAGATAACATTTGGAATTTTCTAAAAATGACTCCGCAAAAGCTGGACAAAATTTTAACCGCCAGCCACGAAGCCATACAGGATTCAATGGTTTTTATCAACACGGATTAGGGAATGGAGGATTTTTGGCCTCAATCGTTATGATGGGCATTGACCCCGGCAGTTATGCAACGGGTTTTGCTTTTTTGAGTTTGACCGGAAACAAGGCTTCGGTCTTGGATTACGGAGTTATTCGCCCCAAAAAAGATGAGGAGCTTATCTTCAGAATTGGGCATATAGTTGATGAACTGGAAAAATTAATAGCAAAATACAAACCCGCAGCGTTTTGCATGGAAAAGGCTTTTTTTGCAAAGAATGCGAATAGCGCATTAGTTTTGGGGCATATTCGCGGGGCGGTGATGGCTCTTGGGTTCAAGCACAATTTGGCTTTTTCCGAAAAAACCGCTCGCTCGGTTAAACAAGCTGTCACAGGGAATGGCGCAGCGAGCAAAGAACAAGTTGCAAATATGATGGGCAGGCTTTTGGGTATTCAAAAAATGGATTGCTCTCTTGATGCAAGCGATGCCTTGGCTGTAGCGTGGGCTGGTTTATTCTAAAAATGCCGTGAGCGGGCTGCTCGCATTTGCACTGTCGCATTGCTCGGCCAAGCCTATTTCAAATGCCATTCTGCCGCTTTCCACCGCTAGCTTAAAACACCTAGCCATAACCGCAGGATTTGGAGCAATGGCAATTGCCGTGTTCACCAAAACTGCGCTTGCACCCATCTCCATTGCCAAGCAAGCGTGAGACGGTGCGCCAATACCGGCATCAATCACAACCGGAACCTTGCTCTGCGCGATTATTATTTTCAGCATCGCTTCTGTTTGCAAACCATTGTTGCTGCCTATGGGCGAACCGAGCGGCATTACCGCATTAACTCCGCAATCTTCCAGCCGTTTGCAGAGAACCGGGTCTGCGGGTATGTATGGCAAAACAACAAAGCCGTCTTTTGCCAGTTCCATTGCGGCGTTCAAAGTTTCTATTGGGTCCGGGAGCAAATATTTTTGGTCGGGATGTATTTCCAGTTTTACCCAGTTTGTGTCCAAGGCTTCCCTTGCCATTTGCGCAGCGAACACCGCTTCTTTTGCGGTGCGTGCTCCGGATGTATTCGGCAGAATTTGGCCTTTGAAATTTTTTAACGCTTCTAAAATGGGATCTTCTTTTTGGTTTTTGCCAATCCGTTTCAAAGCAACGGTGAGCATTTCGCTTTCGGCTTCCTGCAAAGCGAGAATCATTTCTTTTGGCGATGCGAACTTGCCACTCCCCAAAAAAAGGCGTGAGTTAAAATTTCTATTTGCAATTCGGAGCATTTTAACCACTGTTTTTTTTCTTCTGCATCCTGATATAATTGCTCCTTTTAAAATCATTCCTGTGCTCCAAGCAGAAGCGCGGATAAATGAATTGCTTGGGGAACATTTTCACAGGAAAGGTGTTCTCGCAGCCTTCCAAACAGCACTTGAACTGAACCTCAATCGGCTCGTTATAGCCATGCTTAAAAAACATATTGCGTGCCTCAAGGTTGTCCAAGGTCTTTTTTGGTTTTTGCCTAGCCTTTATATCTCTGTGCAATTCACAGTATTTGGCTATAGGATGCCCCCAAAACTCGCGACCGCAGCCCGGTTCCTGGCACTTTTTTAACTTTACCCGCTTCTTCTTCTTATATTTCGGCAATTGCATAATGGGAATATAGAAAATTACAAAGGTGCCGCAATGCGCAGATAAACCATCTCTTTCAACTGTTCATAAGTTAGGTTTTCCATTTCTTTTGCGGTTATAATTTCATGCGGAAAAATTTTGATTTCCCCCGGGTAAAGGGCAAAACCCTTTTTTGGCAAAACCTTATGCGCACCCACAAGCGTAACCGGAAACACGGGAACATCAGCCTCTTTTATCATGTGAAAGACGCCGTTTTTAAAAGGCAAAAGCTTGCCGTTTTCCGAACGGGTTCCTTCCGGAAAAGCCATGACCGGAAAGTTTTCGGAAAGCCTTTGTTTAATTTTCTCCGGCAAATCCGCATTTGCACAGTGATTTCCTCGCACAACGGGAATACTGCCGGTATAAAATAGGGCCTGACCGAAATATGGGATTTTAAACAAACTTTCTTTCGCCAAAAATGCGCAGGGAAAAATTTTATGCAAAATAACCGGAACATCTATAAAGCTTTGGTGGTTGCAAAGCATAAAACACGCTTTGCCATGCTCCGGCAAATCGCCTTCTATTTTAATCTTAATGCCGAATAGAAAAAACACAACCGCAAAAAAGGGCTTGCATATGAGCATAAATCTTTGTTGCTTTCCAAATATTGCACAGTACAGGAACCAAGGCGGAATAACAGTTACCAAACCTATGATTATAACTATGTAAAAAAGAACGCCTAAAAAATTTGCTCTTATTTTTGCCACTTCAAAACTTCCCCGGCTTTCAAAGGCACAGCTTTGTCTATGATTTTCGGAACCTGCCATTCCTTTTTTATGTATGTAATCTTTTTTGTTTGGCGAGGAATTTTATAAAAATCCGCTCCAAAACCGGCGATGAAATTTGAGAGCAGTTCAGATTTATTTTCCTTCTCGAACTCCTCTATTAAAATCGGAATAGCCACCGGTGCGGAATAAACCCCTGCGGCTCCGCAAAGGCATTCCTTTTTTTCCAAAGCGTGGGGTGCGCTGTCCGTCCCTAAAAAGAATTTTTTATCTCCGCCGAAAACTGCGCTTCTAACCGCCGCCTTGTCTTTAGGAAGCTTGGGTAGCGGCTTGCAAAAATTCTGCGGACGCAGAGAGTCGCCAACAATATCGTTCAGTGTTAAAATCAAATGATGAACGGTTACGGTTGCGGCAACATTTTGCGGCAAATTTTTAACGCACTCCACCGCCTCTGCGCTGGACACATGTTCCAAAACTATACGCAATTTCGGAAATGTTTTGCAAAGTTTTTCAAGATGCTTCAAAAACTCCTTTTCCCTATCCAAACAAAAAGCCCCCGGTTCCTCGCCGTGCAAACAGAGAACCAAATCCAGCTTTTCCATTAGCTCAATAGTCGGATACATATCCTCTATTTTTGAAACCCCGTCTTGGCTGTTGGTGGTAACCCCAAGCGGATAATATTTCGCAGCAATTGCGCCGTTTTTTTGCATTTCCAAAAGTTCCTGCTCGGCGTAATTCTTATTGAGTTTAAATGTGAGCAAAACTTCCAAGCTAGGCGCAGCGGCTAAAATTTCTTCCTTGTATTTTTTCACGGCTTCCGCAGAATTTATAGGAGGCTCTGTATTTGGCATTGCTAAAATACGCCCAAACTGCTGTTCGGCGCTTTTTGCGTAATTCGCTAAATCAAGCCCTTGCCTCAAATGAATGTGAAAATCATCGGGAAGTGGGAGAATTAGTTCTTGCAACATACGGATAAAGTAGAATTTTTGACAAACTCCCTAGCCTCTTCCCTTGCCGAGGAGTCCGCAAAAAGAATTTTCTCCAAATTTAATTCTCCGTGTACTTCCTCAATTTTTACCAAGCAATGCTCAATGCCGCGCGGTATGTCCAAGAAAGAAATTTTTTCCTGAATAAAGGCATTTACCAAAATCTCATTTGCCGCATTCAGAACAGCCGCTCTTGTGCCACCCGCTTTGCCGGCCTCGTAAGCAAGGGAAAGGCAGGGGAATTTTTCAAAATTCGGTTCATAGAATGTTAAGCTTTGAATTTCCGGCAGGCTTATTCGCTTTGTTTCCAAGGGCAAGCACTCCGGGAAAGCTATTGCGCAAAGAATGGGTATCCTCATATCCGGCGCGCCGAGCTGTGCCATTAAACTTCCGTCCCTGAACTGCACAAGCGAATGAACAATGCTCTGCGGATGAATTGCAACCTTTATTTGCTCATAAGGAATATCAAAAAGAAAATGCGCTTCTATCACTTCCAAACCCTTGTTCATCATTGAAGCGGAATCAATCGTGATTTTTTTGCCCATGCTCCACACCGGATGATTGAGCGCATCTTTGAGGGTTATCTGCGCAAATTTATCCGCAGGCAATTCTCTGAATGGGCCGCCGCTTGCTGTTATCAGCAAATTTTCAACATCTTTCGTGCTACGCCCCGCAAGGCATTGGAATATCGCATTGTGTTCGCTATCCACAGGGGTAATTTTCGCCGCAGGATTTTTTTTAAGAGCATCTTTTATTATTGCACCCGCCATCACAAGGGTTTCTTTATTTGCAAGGGCTATTTTTTTGCCGCATTCTATAGCTTTCAATGTAGGTTCGCAGCCAACCGAACCCGTTAAGCCGTTGATAACCAAATCGCACTCGGAAACCAATTCCAATAAGCCGTCCATGCCTGCCAAAACTTTTTTGCCCGTTATTTTTTCCAGTTCCAAAGCGGAATTTTTATCAAAAAGAGCGAGCTTGGCGTTGGGATGTTTCTTGGATATTTCCGCCATTTTTTGCACATTGCTGTGTGCCGCTATGGAGCGCAACAAAAAACGTTCCTTGTGCTGCCCAATTACATCAAGAGCCGAACCGCCAATAGAGCCTGTAGCTCCGAGCAAACAAACAGATTTAGGCTCAGACATCCGGGTCGCTAAGTTCCGTTAACTTGTCAACATCCAAATGCCCGTGCCTGCGATAAACAATTATGGCTATGGCAAGCGCTATTGCCATTTCGCAAGCCGTGGCAGCTATAATGAAGAGGCTAAAAACAGCTCCAGCCGTTGCATCCAAAGCTTTGAAATGCGCAAAAGCGATAAAATTTATATTTGCGGCATTTAGCATTAATTCCATGCTGATCAAAATGCCTATAGCATTGCGGCGGGTTAGCATTCCGTAAATTCCGATTGCGAACAGCAAAAAAGCGAGCAGTAAACAGGTTTGCAAAGTCATTTTTCTCTTGCGCTCCTATCTTCTTTATACGGTGTACGGGCTATTGTCACTGCGCCTATCAAGGAGATTAAAAGAAGCAGGCTTATAGCCTCAAACGGCAGCAAAAATCCGTTTTCCTCCGGAGAGAGCAACCTTTTGCCTATAGCTGCAAGAGAGGAATAATCTTCAGGAGCTATTTGCTCAAGCCCGCCGACTCCTTTCAAAAGCATTACCGCCAAAACCGCAACAACTATGGAACAAATCGCAGCTAAAACTTTTCGCAGTCTATGTGCTTCAAGTGCCTTTTCGCCCAAACGACTTGTCAAAAGAATTGTAAACACCACAAAAACAACCACTCCGCCTATATAAACCATCACCTGAGCCACAGCCACAAACTCTGCCGAAAGCAAAAAATAAAGAATAGCCGAGCTAAAAAACGTGCCTATAAGAGCAATTGCGCTGTGCAGAATATTCTTTACCAAAACCGTGAGCAAAGCCCCCGCAACCATTACGATAGCAATCGCATAAAAAAGGATGTCTTTTATAGGGAGAAAATCCATGGGGATAATATAGAAAACACCGATTAAATTACTACATTTCCAACTAATGTCCGCTGAAATTGCTAGAAGAAGGCTTGTTTTACGTTTGCAGTCAACTCCAGACAACGTATATATAAACAAGCTTACAAACAAAATCGTTGCATTAGAGAAAACGGTTAATTCGGAGATTGAATTTGTCAATTATCCTGTAAACGGCAGCATAGCGGTAAAGTTTAAAAACGGAGACTCGTATGAACTTTTCAACTACAGGGATCCGTTTAAAGACAAGTCCAAGAAACCACCGGGCTACAAGCCGCCGGAAATAGAACACAAAAAGCTTACCGTAGAGATCAAGGAAGACTCTGCGCAAAAAGGAGGCTTCGGGCTATTCAAATTTTGCTTGTACGCCATACTCCTTTCCATAGTTGTGCTTGACGTAATTATTGTTTGGTTTCTTCTCACGCAGATGAAATAGCGTATCTGAGCTAATTGTCCAAGGTTGGGGAAACGGGTTTTGACCAGTTCAAAATTCCTTTTCGCACGATGTAAATGTAACCTGCTTCCAAAATTAATAGAAAAACTATTAAAATAACGAATAAATCCCAGCCTCCGTTCATAAACTCAATGGCAAGAGGGTAAAGAAAGGCTACTTCTAAGTCAAAAACCAAAAAAAGCATTGCTACTATATAATATTTTATGGGAAATCTATCGGAAGCGTTGCCTATTACATTGGAAAGCCCGCATTCGTAGGCATCGGTTTTAACCTTGTTTTTGAGTTGAGTTTGCGGAGAAAGCACCCAATTGGCAAACATCATTCCAAAAGGAACCGCAATCGCCAGCAACACAAGCACGAATATCGGAAAGAATATGTCAAAGGAGTCCATGAGGGGAATATAGTAAATATTGGGGAGTGGTTAGTGGCTAGTGGCTCTAGTGAAAAATTCTCTTACGTCTGAAAGTTCGCTCTTTAGGCCTTCTTTTAAATCGCAGTTCAAAAGCACTTCGCCGGTTTTTAGGAATAAAATTTTATCGGCTATCGTTTTTATGGAGTCCAATTCGTGGGTTACTATTAAGACCGAAAGTTTTAAGGATTCCCTTAAAAAGAGCAAGAGGTCGTCAAGGGAGCGGCTTGTGACCGGGTCAAGGCCTGCGCTTGGCTCATCGCAAAAGAGAAGTTCGGGGTCAAGAGCTATGGCTCGGGCAAGGGCGGCCCGCTTTTTCATTCCGCCGCTGAGTTCACTGGGCAATTTATCTATGGCGTGGAGCATATTCACTTTTTCCAAGCGGCTCGCTACCATGTCTTTTATCTCGGATTCCGGAGTTTTTGGGCGGTGCAGCCGGATTGGCAAAGCTACATTTTGGAAAACGGTTAAGGAACTGAGCAGAGCGCCGTTTTGAAATAAAACACCCATGCGCTTTTGAACGGAAAGCGGAATCTGCTCCTTGCCCGCTTTTAATTTCACATCAAGGATTTCTATATCCCCGTTCATCGCCCTTTCCAAACCGAGAATATTATTTAACAAAGTGGATTTTCCGCAACCCGATGTTCCCAGAATAGCCCGAATTTCTCCCTGTTCCATGGAAAAGGAAATATCATGCAGAACAATCTTTTTCCCATAGCCTGCTTTCAGGTGGGAAACGGAGAGGATAGACACGGAAGGAATATAGAAAGTAACACAGTTTCTATATTACCCCAATGTCCACCATAGAAATAATCTGCCCGTGCTGCGACAACATATTAGAGATAGACACCTTTGCTAAGGAGGTTGTCTCTCATAGAGAGCGCAAAAAGAAAGAGAGCTTGGAAGAATTTTTGGAGCATGAAAAAAACAAACCCTCGGAGCTTGAAAAAAAACTAGCCGAAGCGAGGGAAAAAGAAAAAAATCGCTCCGAGTACTTAAAGAAAAAATTTGAAGAAGCGAAGAGCAATAAGGATTTAAAGGATCCCGCTCCGAGCATCAATTGGGATTAATAAGCGTTTCCAAAATTACCTCTTCCATCTTGGTGCCATCCATTTTTTTTACCTTGAACAAATAGCCTTGAATTTCAACGCTTGTCCCCGTTTTGGGCAATGAACCCAGTGTGTGCTGTATAAGGCCGGAAAGAGTTTCTATGTGTTCGTCTTCTTCTATGGTAAAATGAATTCCCAAGCGATCTTCCAAATCCGAGAGGGTGATTAAGGGATCCAGCATATATTGCCCGGTCGGGAGTTTGACAAAACCCATATCTTCTTCCGAATCGTCTTCGTCTTTTATTTCCCCGACTATTTCTTCTAAAATATCTTCCATCGTGACCAAGCCCGCCGTGCCGCCATACTCGTCCACAACAATAACCAAATGATTGTTGCTCTCCCTAAGCTCATGCAAAAGGGAGTCTATCTTTTTTCCTGTAGGCACAAAAACAGCGGGGTGAACAAGTTTTTCCAAATTAAAGGTTTCGTGCGGCCTCTCTGTGTACCACTCCAAAAACTCCCTGTTTGAAAGAATGCCTATTATGTTGTCTATGGAATCCGAATACACAGGCAAACGGCTATGCCTTTCATTGTTCAAAAGTTTTATCACATCCGGGAGCGAGGTTTGAACATCAATAGCACGCATCTCAACTCGCGGAGTCATTATTTCCCGCACCGGAGTATCCGAAAGAACAAAAATATTTCTGATCATCTGCTTTTCTTCTTCTTCCAAAGCGGAAGGCGAATCATCGTTGCTCATGGCTCCGCGCCTGGATTCCGATAAAAAGGAGAGTCTGCTATCGTAGCCTAAAATTTTAAGGATCCCATTTTGAAAAAAAAGCGATATTTTTGCGCTGGGCAAAAAAATGTATTTGAGAAATTTATAAGCTTTTATGCAAAATTTTGAAAGGGTATCCGGGAGCAGTGCCGCCAAAGTTTTTAGAATAAAAATATCCGTGATATATATCGCTACAGGCGTTATAAACCAAACATACCAATGCTCACCGGCAAACTTATAGCCTATAAGAGCAAAAGCCGCAAAGCAAGGCGCATAAATACCCTGAAAAACAATTTCCTTGAAATCTTCGCTCTCCAGAATATCTTCAAGCTCGGTTTTCGCCTTGCCGGTTTCTTCTTCCGGGAGTTTCAAATGAAGCGAACGGAAAACTCGGTTTATAAGCGAATAAATAAAGGCTAAGAGCAATAATAATGCCGAAGCCGTTAAAATTATAATACTATCAGTATCCATCTAAATTGGCCTACCAGGACTCGAACCTAGGCTAACAGAGTCAGAATCTGTGGTGCTACCGTTACACTATAGGCCATACCTCTCTAGTTAATTCTTCCCTGCAAGCGACCGGCAAAGGAGAAATCCTTTGTGTTGTTCTCGCTCTGAACGCCTAGGTTAAGAGTGAAACGGTCGTTGAGTTTCTTTTGGACATAAATGGAGCCTTGGATATCTCTAACATTCTCTTTGGTGCCTGCCAATTCGGAATTCGGTGTCTTATTTCTGCGTTTTGAGTCGTATTCGGCTTCAACCACAATTTTATCCAAACCACGGTATAAGGAGAACTCCAATCCGCCAAGTATCGGGAAAGCCGGATTATTTTCACTTGGAACTCCTCCTTTATCTAGGCTATTTTTACTATCGTCCGGATCCTCCAAATCCATTACACCCGCATTATCATTTAGTCCGATTAGGGCGGTTTCTACAAATACGTTAAACCCTTTTAAAATTCCAATGTCTTTCAATATAGGCATGCGAAAAGCCAAATCCACAGTATGGGTAACATCTCCATACTTAGAATAAATTTCGTCAAATATATTGGAACGGTAGCCAAGGCCTAGTTCCATGCTCTCAATACCGGCAATATCTTTAAAACGGAAATAAGTACGCAAATCGCCCTTGTTCAATTTGTTATCGCTGCTTATCAAAGCTATGTCTAAAGATATATTTTCGGCAAAGCTGTTCAAACCGAACTGTATGGCATTTTCCGGATAATATGTGCTCATAAAACCGCTGGATCTGCGGTTGCGGTTTGCAGCCCTGTTGCCCACGTCTTTATCTTTTTTGGCATCTATATAACCGCCAAAGGCTTGGCTTCCAAGGCGAGTTGTGTTATCCCAGCGACCTATTTTTACATTTACATAGTCGCCTCTGTGCCAGGCCCATGCCTCGTAGAGTTGGAATTGGTCAGTTTTTTCATTTGAAGGCACGCTTTCACTGTTTTGATTTCTTTGTGTCTCTGAACCGAATTCTCCGGGGTACATGCGCAAATGCACTTTGCCGACAAAATTCTCGGATTCCGTTAAAACCATCAGGTTGGCTCTGCCCCACCATGTGTCAAGATTGTCATTGCCCCAGTCGGGATTATCAACAGGCATAACTTTTCTCGCTTGAATTTCAAAATTGGCAGGAACATCTACAACAGCAAAATCATTTTTTTGGGCACGTTGGCCTCTTTTTTTCTTTTTGGGTTGGGGTTCCGGTTCTTTAACAACCAAAACGACTGTACTGGAATCTGCTTGCGGAGCAGCAACGCTTTGGGTCGCTTGCGGAGCTACGGGTGCCGGTGCTGGAGTTGCTACGGGTGCCGGAGCCGGGGCTGCTACGGGTGCCGGAGCCGGAGCTGCTACAGGTGCCGGAGCCGGAGTTGCTACGGGTGCTGGCGCTGGAGTTGCTACAGGTGCTGGAGCCGGAACTGCTACAGGCGCTGGAGTTACTACGGGTGCTGGTGCTGGTGCTGGCGCCGGTGGTGGAGCTACCGGAGCCGGGGCGGGGGCCGCAACCGGTGGGGTAGCTTCTTGGGCATTAACAACGCCAAAAACAACAAAAATTGCCGTTATAAGAACAGGCTTAAAAAATTTGCTCATCGAAAGGTCTCCTATGGAATTTCGGTTATGAATATAGAAAAATTTTAGTGTATTAACTGAGATAACCATTCTTCTATAATTTTTCGTGCTACGGATCCTTTGGGCGGCAAATCCGGAAGTTCATCGTTTGGCGCATACCAAGCGGCTCGCTCAATCTCAATGCCGTCGGGTTTAAGGTTGCCGCTTTCCCATTCCGCCGCGAAAGCCGCCATCAGCGAGTTGGGAAAGGGCCAAGGATTACTTTCCAAATAGCGCAGATTTTTTATGCTAATGCCCACTTCTTCCATAACTTCGCGATGAACGGCTTCTTCCAGGCTTTCTCCGGGTTCAACAAAGCCCGCAATCAGGCTGCAACGTCCGGGCGGGAAATTGGTATTGTGCGCAAGCAAAATTTTGCCTTCTTTAAAAACGGAAACTATAACTGCCGGTGAAATAACCGGATAAAAATTCTCATTGCATTCTTCACAGCGCAAACATCGCTCGGATTCGTGTTCTTTTAGCAGTTTTCCGCAACTGGGGCAATGTTTGTAAAGGGTTCTCCACCAAACCAAATGCGAGGCATAAGCGACTATGCGAGCAATTTCCGGTTCTGCTTCCGCAAAAAACGAACGCAGAGGAACACCATCTTCCAAGTTCGGCAAATTCATGCAGACAATCCGTTTTTCGTTATGGATTCCTATGTCAAAAGCAGTTGCACCCTTATATATTTCATGGTTTTTTAATGGAAAAAGAATTTTGTCTTTGCAAACGGCAATCACAAAGTCATCAGGTAACAGTTCAGTAAATTTTCCTGTGGAGCTTGTAAGTCTTAGCATACTGCTACTCCTATTTAGATAGGCCGGCAAGGATTTCCCACCGCAACAACGTTATCGGGAATATTCTTAGTTACAACAGAACCTGAGCCTATAACAACATTGCTCCCAATAGTTAATCCGGGGTTTATCACAACATTCCCGCCAATCCAAACATCATTGCCTATCGTTATCGGTTTGCCGAATTCCAAAAGCGAATTCCTAACCGCTGCCTCTATAGGATGCCCCGCCGTATATATGCACACACGAGGGCCGAGTTTTACGTTATTCCCGATTTTCACTTTATTCACATCAAGTATTATGCAATCGTAATTGGCGTAAAAATTATCTCCTATTGAAATATTGTAGCCATAGTCGCAGCGAAAAGGCGGTTCGATATATATTTTATTTCCTGCTTTTTCAAAGAGTTCCAATAAAAGTTTTTTCCTATATTCCGTTTCTTCTTCTGTTGTGTTGTTAAACAACCGTGTAATTCTTTTCGCATTCAAAAAATCACGCCTGAGTTCGTCGTCAACAGTGTATAACTCACCGGAGAGCATTTTTTCTTTTTCGGTCATATGCTAATGTATCTCTGGAGCAGTTAAAACCCATTTTAATTCTGCGCCATTTAAAATAGCCGCATCGCTTGTTTTTATAACTGTTAGTACTTCTTCACCATCTATATCTTCATATCTGTCTCCATAATAGATTAAATTCCAGCCCTCTTTAACATCAATATCAGTTACAAATATTACACTTTGATTCGGAAATAAATCCCATGTATTTTTATATTGATAATCTTCCGGAAAATAAAAGTACATACCTGTCATTTGGTTATCGCGGGAAGTATTAGCAGCCATAAGGAATAAGTTTCCGATAAATACATTGTTATTGTAAAGCCTAAGCCTAAGATATTTTTCTTGAAATTCTCCTTTTGGAATATGGAATTCCAAATTTATTTTGCCATTGTTAACCGTACCCATATCCATCATACCCAACACATCTTCATCATCTTCGCTCAAAAACGTACCTTTTATCACACCGCTGCCTGTATAAGGAACATTAAGAAAACAGGAGGCCTCTTCATTGCATTGTTCTATTATTTCTTCCGACACAAAATACACTTGGGAACTTGGAGCAGGCAAATTGTCGTCTGGGCCGTTTGGTGAGCTGTCTGAGCAGGCAAAAAACATTGATGTTATGATTGCCAGAATCATTGCTATTGCAAAATGATTGATTTTCATAAAAAACCTCCATTCTTTTAAGAAGGGATAAATATAGTAAACTCATTAATTCCACAGAGTAGCGAAAAACCTATTTTTTAGACAAAACTCCTAAAAAAATCCAACTTTCGTCTAAAAAATGTATATTTATACTATGAAGTTGCTAAAACGAGAACATTATGTCCGTTTGCTTGAGAGTTTTGCCGGCAAAGATGTGATTAAGGTTATCACTGGAATACGCCGTTCCGGGAAATCTACGCTTTTTAGGCTGTTCATTGAGAAACTTAAAGAAAATGGGGTTAAAGATGAACAAATTCTGTTTTATAACTTTGAAGATTTCAGTTTAAGAAAATTTTTGGAAAACCCTGTGAATTTGCACGAGCAAATTATCGCCAAGGCAAGCGAAGGAAAAGACATATATGTATTCCTTGATGAAATTCAAAAAATGCAAAATTTTGAAAGTTTTGTTTCATCGCTCCATTTAAGGCCGAATATAGATGTGTATATCACAGGCTCAAATGCCTACCTGCTTTCCAGCGAACTTTCAACGCTTTTAACCGGAAGGTATGTGCAAATTCATATATTGCCATTTTCTTTCAAGGAATTTCTTGAGTCCAAACAAGATAAAAGCAGGCCCGATGTTATTTTCAACGAATATCTGCGTTTTGGAGGAATGCCCGGGATTGTAAGTTCCCCGGAGATTTTGCATACTCAATATATCAAAGATATTTTTGAAAGCATAATTGAAAAAGATATTATGTTCAGGCATAAATGGCACAAAAACAATCATTTTGAGCGTGTTGTGAAATTTCTGCTGAATTCAATAGGCAGTCAGATTTCTGCGAACAATATAGCCAACGTTCTTAAAGCAAATAAAATTGCCGCGTCAAGAAATACAATAGAAAACTATATAGAAGCTCTCACCCAGTCCTATCTGTTCTACAAATGCTCCCGCTATGATATTAAAGGGAAAAACATTCTATCCACAGGCGAAAAATATTATGTAGCAGATTTGGGTTTCAAAAGGGTTTTGCTGGGAAATGAAAATACGGATTACGGGCATAATTTGGAGAACATAGTGTACTTGGAATTATTGCGCTGTTCCGATAGGTTGTATATTGGAAAGGAAAAAGAAAAGGAAGTTGATTTTGTTCAAATAGATAAGAATGGCTACAAGAATTATTTTCAAGTTGCATGGACAGCAATGGACGGCAAAACTTTAGAGCGGGAGCTTGCTCCGCTAAATGCGATTAGAGACAGCAATGCAAAATATTTGCTGACAATGGATGTGTTTTCCGGCGATAGTTACAACGGCATTCGGAAGTTAAATATGATTGATTGGCTGAGTAACCTCGAGGTATAATATGGCTCCATTGCCTCCTTTTTTCGGTTTGAAAATATTTAGCGATGTGAATTTAAATTCAATAATTCCTTTGATAAATTGGAAAATGTATTTTGGCGCATGGGATTTGAGACCGGCTCAATATACTGAGGCGCATAAAAATCTGGAGACTGATTCCCGGGTTTTGCTTAAAGAAATTGTGGATAAAAAATTGCTGAGAGCTGCGGCTGTTGTAGGCTTTTTTGAGGTTCAAAGAGTTGGTGATTCGCTTTGTGTTTTTGGAGAAGACGGCAGAGAGGCGGCAAAATTGCATTTTTTAAGGCAGCAAGCTGCGGCAGAGGGCGAACCGTTGCTTTGCATGGCAGATTTTTTCAACCCAAAGGAAAAGGATTTCATAGGGCTTTTTGCCGCAACCGCAGGCCTCGGCGCATACGAGGCGGAAAAAAAATTCAGAGAGCAAAACGATGATTATTCCGCAATAATTCTAGGACTTTTGGCAGACCGCCTCGCTGAGGCTCTTGCCGAAAAACTGCACCGAGACATCCTAGGCGGAGTTGGAATCCGAGCCGCGCCCGGTTACCCGGCAAGCCCTGACCATACGGAAAAAGCCGCTATTTGGAAACTGCTTTCGCCGGAAAAAAATGTTGGGATTTCGCTAACGGAAAACTACGCTATGAACCCGGTAGCCTCCGAGTGCGGCTATTTTGCGGCGCACCCAAAGAGCCTCTACTTCAAGGTAGGCAAAATAGGCGAAGACCAGCTTGCGGATTACGCTATGCGAAAGGGCATGGCGGTGGAAGAATTGCGAAGGTGGATTAGTTAAAATTATTTCTATATTTCCCCCTTATTTTTAATCTCAGGAGATTTTATGAAAAAAGTTCTCATCTCATTGCTCATGGCGTGCACACTCACAGTTAGCACTCTAAGTACAACAGGTTGCATCGGGAAATTCGCTGCATTCAACGGTCTTAGGGAGTGGAACAGCAAATTTTCAAAAAATAAATTTGTCAACTGGCTGGTATTCTTTGTGTTAAACGTTATTCCTGTTTATGGAATTCTGATATTTGCGGATTACTTGGTGATTAACTCAATTGAGTTTTGGACCGGCTCCAACCCTCTAGCTCTAGGTGATACCTACCATGAGACAGATGCGAACGGCAATTCCGTTACCGCAGTCAAAATGGAAGACGGTTCTCTTTATATGCGCTTGGATGCCAGCACCGGTGAAAGCCAAGAATTGGTTCTCCAGAGAGATGAAGAGATAATCCGCATTCTGGACACCAAAGGCAACGTGCTTAAGGAAACGGCATACGTTGAGGAATAGTTGAGAGTGCAAAGTTGAGAGTTGAGAGTTAAAAAGTTTACAAATAATGGTTTTAAGTTTGCCCAACTCTCAACTCTCAATTCTCAACTCTCAACTTACTTTGCCAATATATACGCATTTAAACAATCCCGAAACACTTCATCGGGGCTTTGACTGCCGTTGATTTTTGTTATCAGGGAGCTATCGTAGGCTCCTAAAACAGCGGCGGTTTTTTCTTCGTATTCGTTTAAGCGGGCACGGATAACGGACTCGTCTGCATCGTCTTTGCGGTTTTCGATTTTTGCTCTTTTGAGCAAGCGTTCAACTATAACCGAGTAATCCGGAATATCCAGCACAAAAATGTGTTTTACATCAACTACGCTTTTTATCAATTCTGCTTGCGCAACCGTGCGGGGAATGCCGTCCAGCAGAAAAGAGTCCTTTGAGGGGTCAAATTTATTCGTATCTATTAAACCGCCTATGTAACGGGAGAAAATTTGAACGGTGACCTCGTCCGGAACGAGTTTGCCTACGCCGGCATAGCTTGCGAACAGCTTGCCGTTTTCGCTCATCGGTGAAAGCCCTCGGAATATGTCGCCGGTTGAGAGGTGTTTTACGCCTGTTGTAGCGGCTAACTTAGCCCCCACGGTTCCTTTTCCCGAACCCGGCGCCCCAAAAATCAAAAAAGCGGAAATATCGGACATATGAGAAATGTAGTAAAATTATTTTACTCGGCACTTCCTGCGCCCGGCGTGCAAACAATAACACAACAACGTTGCACAATACTTGTCAGAACCCCGATACCCCCGATTTTTGGGATATTCCCGCATTTTATTAAAACTACCCTTCTACAAATGCTTTATCAAGTCTGCGGGCATACTTATTCCCGATATTCCGCATTTCGTGGCATCATATCCACATCGTAGGGGCGTTGCGGGCAACGCCCTGTGTCTGCGATTATATGGCGAATGGGCAAAATGATTTGCCATTATTCATGCCACCATGTTTGCGCAATATTCCACATTTCGTGGCGAATGGGCGTATTGAAATACGCCCCTACATCGTTGGGCACGGTGTGCCGGAACATCCCCTAAATCCTTTTAATCGGGGGTATCGGGGTTCTGACAAAAAAAAAGGAGCGCATTTTCATGCGCTCCTTGGGGTCGTCCCCGCTTTGGCGGGGAGGGCACCATATCCACACGTATCCAACTCTTCAATTTCCTTTTCCGACAAACCGGTAATCTCGGCAATTAAAGCTATGTTTAAACCCTTAGCCTTCATCTTAATAGCCGTTTGAAGGATATTTTCCTCTCGGCCTTTTTCCACGCCAATGTCAATGCCCCTTTCCACGCCAATATCAATGCCTTCCTTCTTAGCACTAATCAATGCCGCCTGCTGGTCGTATTTGTTCATCATAGTTGACCAATACTCCGATTGTTCCTCTGCTGTGAAATTAGTAAATTTGGCTATCGAAAACAAACGCTCAAAAAGCTTGCCGCTGAGTTGCTCGGGCCTTTCTTTGAACTCATGGGCATGGCGAAGGGCGAATATAAGCCGGTCTCGGAAAGTCTCGCATTCATCCAAGGATTTATTGAATTTTGTAAGCCTCACAAACACAAGGTTTATGAAATTGTACCTGATTTCGGGGTGCTCCTCGTTGGAAAGGGAAAGGTATATGGGTTTTTAATGACTACGTCCGTTATTGGCTGTTTCAGCTTTTTTTCCAGAAAGGCATTGAGCAGCGCAATGAGCAATTCTTTATCTTCTTCGCTAGCGAACGCCTTTTTGAAAGGCAGGTCTAGTGTCAGATCGGCGTATCCTTCCTGTGGTGCCTGTTCTTTTGTTTCCATT
>LIUG01000005.1:0-1899 GCA_001462245.1 Candidatus Fibrimonas termitidis | reverse complement strand
CGGCGTGCAAACATATGTTGACATATATAAAAAAAAGGAGCGCATTTTCATGCGCTCCTTGGGGTCGTCCCCGCCCTTTTTTGCGGCGGGGAGCGAACCACCACGTGGCAAAATGTAAAACCATATCCAAACCGTAGGGGCGTTGCGGGCAACCCCTGTGTCTGCGATGGTATGGCAAATGGGCACGGTGCGCTGCCCTAAATCCTTTCAAACATCCGCTTAGCCTCAGCTAGAGGCACACCGGATTCCCAAAGTGCGAATAACTTTTTAACACCCTTTTTCATGCCACGTCTTTCACCTCGCCTCTCGCCAATAGCAACACCTCGTTTCTCACCAATAATAACGCCTTTGTCCCAGCCTTCTTTCTTGGCATAATCAATGGTGTTGTTGTAGTCATTCAAATACTTCATACTGGCCTCATAGTCACGAAGTTCACTGTCCGTGAAATTAGAAATTTCTGCTATCTCAAACACAGGCCTGAAAAGTTTATTGTTGAAACGGGGCGGAATCTTATTCAGCTTGTGCAGGTTCTTTAGCAAATAGAGCCACAGGTCGCTGGTCGATTTGCATTGCTCCAATGTCTTTTTGAACCTCGGAAGTATTGCAAGAGCTATGTGAATGTGAGAATAGTGTTTCACGGGATGCTTCTTGATTTTGAAAAGCCCAATGTGCTCAACAACATCGCCTCTAAGACCCTTGGGTTCAGGCTCGTAGTTCAGAAAACTTAGGGAATAAATTCTGGGATAGTCAAAATTGTATCTCTTGCCTTTTTTGACGAGGTTCGTAATTGTTTGGCTTATGTAAAAGAGCAGTCTTCCTAAAAAATGATCTTGCTTGGAAATCTGCACCTCTATAATGAACCTGTTCCCAATGCTGTCTGTGCAGTGCAGGTCAAATACGGCTGCCCTATGCTTTCTTGTTTTGTTGAATTGCTCGTTTGGCAGCAGAAACACATCTACAATCTTCGCCTGCAGATGCTTTCTCAGGAAAGCCTCAATCAGAGCGATGAGCAAATTTTTGTGCTGCTCCGTGGCAAAGACTCTTTTGAATGTGAAGTCAATGAAAAGCGGAGCGAACCTTGTCGCTGTTATGGGTTTTGGCATAAAACCTCCTATTTTGAGTTATTCATCCATTAGACGGAGAAAACGGGAAAAAAAATACGGAAAAGTGAAAAAAGATTACTTTATTCGGCACTTCCTGTGCCTCACCCCTTCGGGGCTGTCCTTCGGACATTCGCCTAATGGCACATCCTGTGCCCGGCGTGCAAACATATGTTGACAATAAAAAAAAAGAGCGCATTTTCATGCGCTCCTTGGGGTCGTCCCCGCCCTTTTTTGCGGCGGGGAGCGAACCACCACGTGGCAAAATGTAAAACCATATCCAAACCGTAGGGGCGTTGCGGGCAACGCCCTGTGTCTGCGATGGTATGCCCAATAAAACGGCAAACGACGTGGCAAAAAGGGCGTTGCACGCAACGCCCCTACATCGTTGGGGGTGCCATTCCACGGATATGCCAATTCAAAATTAGCACCTCTTGTCAAGTCTCTCCAAAATATCTTCATGACTAAGGCCTTGCTTCAAAAGATCCCTCATATAAGAACGTTCCTGCTCAACTCTCTTATCGCCAATAGCAATGCCCTTTTCCACACCAATGGCAACGCCCTCATCAAACCTAACCTCAAGGGCTTCATTCCAGTTCCATTCATGAAACAACAAATTCTCAACCTCCGAGCCATGCTCCGTTAAAAATTCTACCAATATATTCCTGCCTATGCAACTCCTTATCGCAAACCTAATTGCGTCCTTCAAATCCATAGTCCTGTGGTTCTCCCTTACAGCAGCTATGAACTCCTCATAGCCGCTCAGAGATGGACTCTTAGACGCCAGCTCAACATTGCG
>LIUG01000004.1 GCA_001462245.1 Candidatus Fibrimonas termitidis | reverse complement strand
TGTTTGGAATTTTCAAAAGAAAAAAATTTTAGCGGCGTAGCTCTGGCTTATATAAATGATAGCCCTTCAAAAGAAAAAGAGATCCGCAGTTCGTTTAAGAATAAAAGAAAAATTCCTGTGAACATTGAACTTTCCGGAGCAATTGGAAAGGCTCTTGTTTTGAAAATGGAAAAGATAGAAATTCAAAGCGATTTTGTTTTGGAAAAAGGCAATTTTGCGGATTTTGATTTTGGACTTTCGCATACTCCTTATATCTGCGAAAATCCTATTATTAAAGTTGATAAAAATGTTTTTGTGAACTCAAAAATGATTCGCAATCTAAGGCAAAAGGCAGTGGAAAAACTAAATGAAGCGAGAACCGCAAGAATTTTTCCAGGGTTATGCAAAGCAAACTTTAATTTCAAGAGAAAAATAACCTACGCTTCAGATAAAAAAGTCGGGGTTGCAACCATGCAAGTTCACCAAGAAGGAGATAAACCGATAAGGGAGAAGCTTATCGCGCTCAATCCGGATTTTGTTCTTGTCAGAAATTTGGGTGTGCTCAAAGAGCTGCAGAATTCAGGTTTGGAATTGCGGGGCGATTATAGTTTGAATGTGAAGAACAGTCTTAGCGCAGAATATTTTTTGCAAAAAGGAATTACTTGTTTTTACAAATCTCCTTTACCGATATTCCACACCAAACACTGCTTTTTTGCCGCTGCGTTTTCGGACAACAAAATATATCCGCGCTGCGGCCAACCCTGCAAAAAACATCGTCTGGAAATAGAAGATCGCTACGGAAAAAGGCACCCCGTGCAAGCGGATGAAGCGTGCAGGAATAGTGTAACTCCGTAGTTGGTTATACAAACTTACTATATTATCTCCCTCAATGTCTAAGACAATAGCAATTTGCAACCAAAAGGGCGGAGTAGGCAAAACAACTACGGCGGTTAATTTAGCCACCTGTTTTGCCGTGCTTGAAAAGAAAACGCTCTTAATAGACATTGACCCTCAGGCTAACACAAGCCAAAGCGTGGGTATAAATGAGACTCAGGAAGAAGATATTTACGAAGCCCTTGTTCTAACCGAAAATCCCGAAGAAGCCACCACCGAAAGGTTGTCCCGAATTATAAAATCCATTGTCCCCGAATATAAACTGGAACTTCTCAATATTTTGCCATCCAGCCCGGGTCTTGCAAAACTGGAAATGGAACTTGTAAACGCTGTAAATAGGGAACGCAGGCTGCAAAGGCTTATAAAAGCTGTGGGAACAAATTACGAATACATAGTAATAGACGCTCCGCCAAGTTTAAATTTGCTCACAATAAATACCCTCACAGCGGCAGATGGTGTTATTATACCGGTTCAATGCGAATACTTCTCGCTTCAGGGAGTGGCAGAACTTTTGAATACAATAAAACTGGTACAGAATAATCTGAATTCCGGTTTGAAAATTGACGGAGCACTACTCACAATGTATGACTCCAGAAATTCTCTTTCAAAACAAGTGACCGAAGAGGTTCACAAAAATTTTCCCGGAAGGGTCTTTAACACAATAATACCCCGCAATGTAAAACTGGCAGAAGCACCTTCGCACGGCAAGCCTGTTTTGCTTTATGATATTCAGAGCGCAGGCAGCCAAGCGTATATGAAGCTGGCGGAAGAAATTTTGGAGATAGCCAATGGGTAAAAAAGCTATGGGCTTGGGTAGAGGAATGGGCGATATTTTACGCGACCATTCGGCAAATATTGAAGATATCACAACAGAAAAGCCGGGCAATGCGACAAAAGTCCCGCTTAACTTGATAGATGAAAATCCATTCCAACCCCGTAAAAACTTTAACAAAGAATCTTTGCAGGAACTTGCGGAAAGCATAAAGCAACATGGAATTCTTGAACCGGTTTTGCTCAGAAAGAATGCAGGGCGTTATCAAATTGTAAGCGGCGAGCGCAGGGTAAGGGCATCTAGGATTGCCGGCTTAAGCGAAATAGAGTCACGGGTTTTTGATTTGCTCTCCGACAAAACAATGGCGGAGTGGGCGATTATCGAAAACATTCAACGCGAAGACCTAGACCCAATAGAAATGGCAGATTCTTACCAGAAACTTTTGGATTCATATGGCTACACCCATGAAGATCTAGCTTCTAGGCTAAATAAATCCAGAACGGCTGTCACCAATTCGCTCCGTTTGTTAAAGCTGCCGGAGCAGGTAAAACAATGGATTGGCGAAGGCAAGCTCTCCGCTACAGCGGCCCGCTCCTTGCTCTCTCCAAATGTAAACGACCCGCTAAGGGCGGCAAAAGACATTATTGAAAAAGGGCTTTCCGTTAGAGAAGCTGAAGTTCTTGCGCAAAACCCAAAAAAGAAAAAGGCTAAAGAGCCTGGCATGGCGGCTTCCGGCACGATAAATCCGGATATGCAGAGTTTTTTGAACACCTTGCAAAGCGCTTTCGGAACGAAGGTTGTGTGCAAAGGCTCCGCAAAAAATCCTCAAAAAGGCACTTTGATAATAACTTATTCCTCTTATGACGACTTAACCCGTATCCAGCAGGCTATAAACGCAGTATGAAAAACCTCTATACCATACAGATAATCCCGGAAGGCTCCACAAAGGTGAGCATATATCGCATTAGACGAGTTTGGATCAAATTATTCGGGTGGCTTATTTGCATTATAGCAATCTTACTCGGCATATTCATCTGGAAATTTACGGAAATAAACGTAAAGCTTACAAACTCGTGGAAACTCGAATCCGATAATGAATGGCTCATGGTGAGGCATGCCGAATATGAAGCTACATTTTCCGATTTGGATTCAATTTACGCCATTGAGAATCAAATACAGAATATTTTGGAAACCTATTTGGAAAACGATTCAAATAAAATTCGCTCCCTTCTGGACAAAAACCGCCTTATGCACATATCTTCCAAAAAGGTTCAATTAGATACGGATTTTGAAGCTGAGATGAATTTGAACAGGCAAAATCTGGATATTTTCCCGAATATGCTTCCTGTTATGGGAGGAATTATAAGCCAGCATTATTCGGAAGAGCATAAAGCGGTGGATTTCGCCACTGCTATGAATGAGCCGGTCCATACCACCGCAAGCGGCAGGGTTATTTTTGCGGGCGAAAGGGGAGACCTGGGGCTTACGGTGGAAATAGACCATGGCGGGATTAGAACCCTATATGCGCATTTAGCCAGTTTTGCAACAAAAAAAGGAGTTAATGTGCGCAAGGGCGAGATAATCGGCTTTGTAGGCAACACCGGGAATTCCAACGGCGCCCACCTGCATTATGAGATTATTTACAACGGAAACAATGTAAATCCTGAGAATTATTTTTAAAATATTTTCTATATTAATCCCAACTTTAAATTTCTAGAGGTTTTACATGGCAAATAAATCTAGTGGCGAGCTTACTCATTTGAGTTCCTCTACTGTTATAGAGGGCGATATAAAGCTAGATAACGACATTCGCATTGCAGGCTCTATTGTCGGCACAATAGACACAAAAGGAGCTTTGATAGTTGAGCAAACCGGTAAAATAAGGGGCGAGATAAAAGCCAACTCCGCAACCATTGCCGGCAGAATTCAGGGCAATATAGAGTGCGATGGCTTAATGATATTGGAAAGCCGTTCTTGCTTTGTAGGCGACATAAAAACCCGCCAAATTGTGATAAACGAAAATGCGGAATTTCAGGGAAATTGCGCCATGCCTATAAGCGAGGCTAGTTAAGTTTGAACAACTTATCCCCTCTTCTGACCAAACTTTTGACCGGCATTGAGAATAGGCTTGACTTTTGAACTTTTTGGACGTTTTTTTCGTTCTCCCTAAATTCCTCTGCTTTTTGCTCCACTACCCCGGTAGTTGGGCCTATTATTAATACGTCTTCGCCGGTTGAGAGTTCCTCTCCGGTTTCAAATATTATCTCGGCAACATTTATCTTTGAAAAATAGTTTGTGACTTTGCCCAGATAAACCTTTGTCCTTGCGGCTTTTGTTCCATGAACATCAGACCATTCGCCAAGCCTCTGCCCCAGGTAATAGCCATTCCAAAAACCTCTGTTGAAAACCGTGGCTAATTTTTCTTTTAGCGCTTTTGCTTTTTGCTCGCTCCAGGTTCCGCTGAAATAACTATCTGCGGCTTGCTTATAACACTCAACCGTGGTTTTGACATATTCCGCCGAACGTGCCCTGCCCTCTATTTTAAGAACCGAAACTCCGGCTTCTATAATTTTATCTATAAATTCGATGGTGCATAAATCCTTTGGGGACATTATGTACTTGTTGTCTATAACAAGCTCTTCGTCTGTTTCCAGGTCCTTTGCCAAGTAGCTCCGGCGGCAGATTTGAAAACAGGAGCCTCTGTTTGCGGAATGGTTGTAGTGGTGCAGGCTCAAATAGCATTTGCCCGAAATTGCCATGCAAAGAGCGCCGTGGCAAAAAATTTCAATTTTCACCAAATTGCCGGAAGGCCCTTTTATTTGCTTTTTCTCTATTTCCTTTGCTATGTTCGCCACCTGAGAAATTGTGAGTTCCCTAGCGAGAACAATAACATCGCAAAATTTTGAAAAAAAACTTATCGCTTCAATATTGGAAATATTAAGTTGAGTTGAGGCATGAAGCTCTACTCCTTTTTCGCTCGCATAGTTCAACACCGCCATATCGGAAGCTATTATTGCGCTTATTCCGTTTTGCGCGGCAGCATCAACTATTTGCCGCATTCTTTCAATTTCACCGTCGTAAATTACCGTGTTCAGCGTTAAATAGGTTTTTACATTTTTTTCTCTGCAAATTGCGGTTATTTTGGCCAAATCTTCCAAACCGAAATTTACAGAGTTTCTGGCTCTCATATTTAAATTTTCAACGCCAAAGTAAACCGAGTTTGCCCCTGCGTTTATAGCTGCCGCAAGCGACTCATATGAACCGGCCGGCGCCATTATCTCTATTTGAGTTTGAGGCATAGCGCAAGCTCATGTTTTTCTTTATATGGGCCTTGCAGGTTCCATACTTTTGCATTCGGGTATGAATTGCTTTTTAAAACGGAAAAGAAATTCCCGCCTAAGCATTTATAATAGGCCTCTTTTTTTGTCCAATACGGATAAAAAACCTCCGCCTTGCTTGTTATTTCGCTTGGGGCAAAAAATCTTTTTGAAATAGACTCAAAATTTCTGTTGCGGTAAAATTCCAAATCTATCCCCACTTCGCATTCTTTTGAATATGCAAGAACACATTCCGTTTTGCTATTGCTCCAATTTGCGAAGCCCAACCCCTGGGGCAAGCAGGGTTTGCCAAGAGAATCGAATTCCATTTCAATTTGCGGCACACCCAAAATCAGCGAAAGAATTTCAAAAGGCCATGTTTTAAAATCTTTGCCTGCAGGCATTGCATATATGAATACAGAAGCCTCCGGAACTCTCAAAATCAACCAAGGCTCTAAATTCATAGTGGAGATAAGGGGATTCGAACCCCTGGCCTACGCATTGCGAACGCGTCGCTCTACCAACTGAGCTATATCCCCAAAATTAACTATCATTTGCCAATTCCGATTTTTTGGGCCGCACTAAATACGCCCCTATAAATAACAAAACAATTCCTATAGTGACCCAAGAATCCGCTAAATTGAATGTGGGCCAACGCTCAAAAAGAGAATCCGGAAAATCGACATCTATAAAATCCACAACCTTGCCTATGCGCAAGCGGTCGCAAAAATTCCCAAGCGCACCGGCAATTATCAAAACAATGCTGATTCTGGAGAGGTAATCCTGCTTGTGCAAGCTCCTGAAAAAATAAACAGCGCCTGCGCAGGCTATAGCTGTTAAGATTCCAAAGAATACGGTTGGCGAAAGCCAAGGCGCAAGTTTCTGCGGGCTTATTGAAAAAGCGGCTCCCTCATTATATGCAAGGGTAAAGCGAAGCAAATCGCCTATTACAGATACGCTCCAGCCAAGCGTATGCGAATCCGCCCAAAATTTGGTAATTTGGTCTAAAATAAAAGCTGCTGCGGCAATAGCTACGTAAATATGCGTTTTCATTCGAAGAGTAATGTAGAAATTTTCATGCGCTCCTTGGGGTCGTCCCCGCCTTTTTTTGTGCGGGGAGCGAACCACCACGTGGCAAAATGTAAAACCATATCCACACCGTAGGGGCGTTGCGGGCAACGCCCTGTGTCTGCGATGGTATGCCCAACAAAACGGCAAATTCGCCATTGTTCATGCCACCATGTTTGCACAATATTCCGCATTTCGTGGCGAAAAGGGCGTTGCACGCAACGCCCCTACATCGTTGGGCACGGTGTGCCGGAACATCCCC
>LIUG01000003.1 GCA_001462245.1 Candidatus Fibrimonas termitidis | reverse complement strand
CAACCCCCGTGCCTTATCCTCCTTTACAAACACCTGAATGTCATTCCCCTCACTGTCCTTGATAACCTTCCCATAAACCTCAAACTCAAACTTGGTCTCAAAGCTCTCCCTCTCAACGGCATCCTTGAAAACATAATACTTTATCTTTGCCTTCATCTTGTCATACGCCCTGCCAAGCACATCAAAAAATTTTGTGCCGGGCTTAATTGAACTCTTAATCACATGCCTGCTACCGTAGCTCTCCTTGCCCATATAAACCCAACCATCGTAGTCGTTCTCAGGTTTTTGCAAAGAGGGCTTGGAAGCGGAAACAAGGCAAGCATTACCCTCATCGCTGGAACTGGAGCTTGGGCTGGAGGCCTCTCCGGAAGACGAAGACCGCTCCGAGCTTGATGAGCTAGGTCTGTCGCACTGACCCCACAGACAGTTGCGATCATCTATGACGAAATGCGGATCGCCCTGCCCGGAGAGACATTCCAGTTCTTTTTTGCGCTTGACCCTCTTCGCCTCGTCCGCATCGCTGAAGCAAGCCACCAAGGAAGAAGAACTGGATGGAGGAACTTCGTTGGACGAGCAGCTTGGCGAGTTCATTCTTCTTTTCGTTTCTTGTGTATTATGATAACGCATACTACAACAATGCTTATTATTTTTTAACGCCAAATTCCTCTCCAATATTGACAATAAAACCATTTGCTGGATAATATACCTTCATATTCATATTTTGCAGGTACTTTTGAATTTAAAAAATCTTGATTTGCTTTTATTTCCGGATTTTCATGAGGTATTGCAGGATCCAGATTAAAAAAAACAGTGTCACCGGAAGGTTCAACCACGGCAAAATCGCAAGACCTCTCGCCGGGAATAACAGTCCTGAGAATACCGTTATTCACTTCTTGCACTATCTCGTTTCCTCTTCTTATTTGATATACGAAATACTTTAAATCTCCTTTGTTGTCGTGTATCATCGAAAAAATGGAATAATCTCCCCACTTGTCACTTTGATCATCTATTGTCGTTCTTATCATTCCGACTTTATTTGTGTCTCTTTCTATACGCACATAAGACTCTATCTTTTCACCGCTATTGGAAGCCAGCCCGGAATCGGCAAAAACGGCATGGCTGAACGTTAGTGTTAAAATGCTTGCGGCTTTAATTGCAAGGGTAGTCATTTCTATGCCCTCCGTATTTTGGACTCTCCGGGGTTCCATGCTCTTGCTCCGCTTTATACCATTCATTCCATTTGTAAGTCATCAAATCAAGGTTGAGTTCGGCACTATTTCTGCATTCTTCATTTGTGTCATGAGAATTCGTTTGAGCAGCGGATTTTAAAATTCTATCCAAGGCTTTTTCAATATTTTTAATATGATAGGTTTCATGTTTGTAAGTTTTTTGCAAGTCTGCTCGTTCCCAGTAGCGTTCATGCCATTTTTCGTTATTGTTATATTTCCAAGTTGATTTCATTATCATAATATATTCATTTTCTGTGTATACGTCGAATGAAAGCTTGTATTTTCCTGAAACATCGCATTCGCATTCAAAATAAAAATACGGTTGGGCATTTGAATGGCCGTAAAAAAGCGTGTCTAGCTTGCCTGGATATCCATAAGTTCCTTGTCTTCTAGAGTCATAGTTATCAGGGATTTTCTCTTTTTTATATCTCACGCAATACGTATCAGGCATATCACTATCTTCATTCACGCAGCCTTTAGTGATAATTGCACTCATGCTGTCTAGAAAAAATGCGGATGTTTTCGCCAGAGATACGGGTAATTTTTTCGCAGCAGAATATATTTCCGAAGATTCATTTGTCTCATATTCAAAAGACAAATATCTATAAGGGTTCGTTGCAAACCGTTTATATCCAGAATCGTTTGTATCTGGAATCTTTCCAGCTGTCCCATTATAACCTGGATGGTAGTTTTTTAAACCTTCATCCGATGGAATTACCTTTACAGTATCCTGCAATGTTTTCCCATAAACAAAAATTCTTTCCACTCCATCTATTATTGTTTTTATGAGCCTGTCATTTTGCCATTTATACTGCTCAGAAATCAAAGTGTCTCCGTTTTTATCAATTAGATAGCTTTCCGTTAAACGCTTTCTATCATCATATATGCTCCAAGATTTTGTGCCAGAATGATTTCTCAAACTCATTTTATTCACCGATTTCTCAAACTCAAACACCTCCCAACTCCCATCCCAATAAAAACTCGAATCCCTCCTCAACCCCCGTGCCTTATCCTCCTTTACAAACACCTGAATGTCATTACCCTCGCTGTCCTTGATAATCCTCGCATGAACCTCAAACTCAAGCGGAAAATCAAATTCCTCCCTATCAATGGCATCCTTGGAAACATAATACTTTATCCTTGCCTTCATCTTGTCATACGTCCGGCCAAGCGCATCAAAAAACTTCGTGCCGGGCTTTAGCGAGCTTCTGGCCACATGCCTGCTCCCGTAGGTCTCCTTGCCAAGATAAACCCAGTCATCGTAATAGCCCAAAGGTTTTTGCAAATAAGGCTTGGAGGCGATGCATTCGTTCCTCTCCTCACCCGAGCTTGAGCTAGGGGTTGCATTCCCGTAGTTTCGCTCCGCACAATCGCCTGACACACAGTTGCCTTCCAGAACAAAGCTCGGTCTAAGCCCCCTAAGCTCGCATTCATTTTCCTTTTTCGTTAACTCTGCCGCCGCCGCTGCTCTGCTGTCGTAGCAGCCTTCAGGCAAACACTCGCCAACAACGCACCAGCCTCTCTCCGACAAATCCTTGCCGTATTGCTGAACCCTGCCCAAGGAAACACAGGCTCCTGCTGAATCATTGAGGGCAGCTGTGACTTCACCCTCAGTGCCGTAGCAGTCGTCATCGTGCGGAACCCACTCCCCGCGGCAATAGGCATGCATTTTATCGAGAGAAGGGAATCTCGGTAAAGCGGCCAGCGCGGCTTCTTCCAAATCGAATGAGGATACGTTTGATGGAAAATAAGCGCCATGCGTAAAAAGCATCTCGCGCCATTCGCCGGGAGTGCCTACATTATGTATAATTCCATAATACTCCGTAATATCGCCTATAGAGACCGGATAATCGACAAGCAAACCGTCCACCAGCCAGCCACCCGATTCGGCATGATAAACATACAAGCTTCTACCTGAAAAATCGCAGCTTGCCCCGCCGCTATTATTTAGCCCGCCGCACCAATGGCCGTGCGAAAAATCGCAAAGGGAGGCTTTGAAATCGTAAACACGAACGTAACCGAAGTTTTGAACCCGGCAGCCAAACAGACCGCCTTCCGAGCATTCGCAGCCGGAAGCATACATTTCATTTTTTTTCAGCATATAAGGCATCTCAGGGTAAAGCTCTCTTTGGAAAACCCCCTGTTTTGCCATGACATCCCAATACTCACCGTCTATTACGCAGTTCTCTCCAGAAGTGGGAGCACCATCCGCTGATGAGGAACTGCCGACTGATGAGCTGCTTGAGGATTTGCATTCAAAGTCCAAGCAAGACTCGCCATCTTTCAAAGTTATCGAATAATCAGGTTCGCCTTTGCCAACCAAGCACTCATACACCAGTTTTCCAAGCCGTTCTCCGAATCCGCCAGGCTCCGGATAGCAGTCTTCCGAACCGCCGCCGCTGGACGAGGAGTTGCTGCTGGATGAACCGCATTCGAAATCCAGGCATACTGTAGGCGTGTCTTTTTTAATAACTGTATTATAATTTTCCTTGCCGCCGTTACTCCAGCATTCAAGCAGCTTTTCCTTTAGCAAATTCTCATACTCGTCAATAGTCAAACCGCAAGTTTCCCCAGAAAAGGAAGCTGCGAAAAAACAAAAAACCACCAAAACAATGCAGTGTGTTTTTTTCATGAATGCCTCCTAGGCATAAAATACAAATAAATTTTCTATCTTAACAATTATGTTTTCTATCCAACTTGGTTTTTCTGCGAAACTGACCTTGTTTCCCCTCCTTTTTATGCTTTTGCTCTGCTCATGCGGTGACACAATAGCGGAAAGCAATGCGGATGATTTAGTAAAAAAAGGGAGCGTGTCGGTAATAATATCCGATGCTTTTACAGGCTTGCCGGTGACGAATGCAGAAGTCCTGTTGCTCGGCAGAGATGCCAACGCAAGAAGCGCAAAAAACAGCGGAATTTTATACGAAGACTTGCCTACCGGAAAAGGTTACGTATTCCACATAAAGGCGCCAAATTACGCCTCCATGAAATGTAAAGCCGATGTTTACCCAGACAGCATCGTCAATAGCAATCTGGAAGTTCGCTTGCCAAAACTTGGCGCGAAACTGCAAGGCACTCTCGCTTATGCAGACATGGCAACTAATGCCATTAACTATCAATACGTCGGCTATGGTGAGGCGAAAGTTCGCCTGAAATTAAGAACATCGAATGAATGCGAGTTGCTAGACCCATACAGAGAAACTTCAGCCGGCTTGAATGATGTGGTTTATGGGCAGTTTTCTGTGCAAAATGAAGGCATCCTAGGATTTTCAGGAGAAATGGCAAATGCGCCTCTCGGCATTTACAAATACGCTGTTTCGCAGGAGGAGTTCCGTTTGCTCAGTGCGCCGGACACGGTTGCCCCGAATGAGAAAATATCGCTAGTATTTTCAAAAGACATAAACAAGTCCCGCACAAAAATCAATGCATTTTACATAACGGGAGTAAGCTACGCCCTTGACATAAAATGGAACGACGGAAGAACCTTGGAAATATCGCCTACGGGCGGAATTTGGAAGGTAAATGACGCACTTATAATTGCTAACACGGACAGCTTGTATGCCGCAGACGGAACGATTTTAGCTCCAGGCATTTTGATAACAGTTAGGGTTACAGATGGTGCTTTGAAAACGGTGCCTAAATTCTGGGTGGAAAACGTCAACACGGGAACTGTCTTAAATGCAATGGGCGATTCTCTTGATCTAGCAGCTTTTAGCACACAAGGACAGGGGCTGGTTTTCCGCTGGAACAAAGCCACTGGTGCTACGAGCTATGTTGTTTATGCGAAATGTACAGATGAAATAAACTACACTCAAATCACAAGCCTTAGTTTCACAGCAGATACATCTGCCACCTGGAGTTATTCGCAAGTTTCCGGCTGCATTAAGCAAAATAAACAGTCAAGCTTCTTCGTGCAAGCCAAAAATGCCAGAGAAAGCACAAACTCCAATTTCATCTCCATCACAGGATATGTGAAGGAAGCCGAGCAAGGCGAATAACTAACACTTACTATACCCGCACTTCCCGCCATTCTAAGCAGGGGAGTCGGTAGCCCGGTTAATTCGTGAACAAAAATGTAAAAAATCACACTTTTAGGCGGATATTTTTGTATATTTATACATAAATACGGGGGTAAAGCGTGGCTTTGGAAAAATGATTTATTCAAGATATTTTTAATTAGGATTGGGCATAAAACCACCATTGAAAGCTCCGGCATTTTTCTATATTATAGCCCAGCATGAGCAACAAAGACCTGCAAAACGCCAGCAAAGCGAAGAGCGATGAGTTCTATACGCAGATAACCGATATTGAAAAGGAATGCGGTCATTATCACAAGTATTTTAAAGGAAAAACCATATTTTGCAACTGCGATGACCCTTATGAAAGCGACTTTTTTAAATATTTTGCGATGAGTTTTGAGTCTTTGGGGCTTAAAAAACTTATAGCAACCTGCTATGCAGGGTCTCCGATTTCCAATACCCAGCTTTCTTTGTTTGATGACGAAAGCGAAGAAAACAAAACCACAAGAAAGCCGCATAAAATAGAAATCACTGAAATTCCCGATATGAATCAAGATGGAGCGGTAGATTTGGCAGATGTTAAGCTGTTGTTGGGCAGCGATAAAAACCACTTAACCCGCCTTGAAGGCGATGGCGATTTTCGCTCTCAGGAATGCATTGAAATACTGAAAGAAGCCGATATTGTTGTCACTAATCCGCCATTTAGCCTTTTTCGCGAATATGTTGCGCAACTTATGGAATATGAGAAAAAATTTTTAATAATCGGCAATCAAAACGCAATAACCTATAAAGAAATTTTTCCACTAATAAAAGAAAATAAAGTATGGTTAGGTAAAAGTATTCACAGCGGTGATCGTGAATTCCGTGTTCCAGATTATTATCCGTTAAATGCAGCGGGGTCTCGTGTTGATGAAAACGGTGCAAAATATATTCGTGTTAAAGGTGTTCGTTGGTTTACCAATTTAGATTATAAGGAAAGGCATGAAAAAATATTTCTTTATAAAAAATATACTCCGAAAGATTATCCGAAATACGACAATTACGATGCAATAAATGTAGATAAAACACACGAAATACCCGAAGATTATGATGGTGCGATGGGTGTGCCGATAACTTTCATGGATAAGTACAATCCAGAACAATTTGAGATTTTGGGTCAAATGGCAACTACGAAAATTGATGAATTTAATTATGGTTATCCGTATGTTAAAGGCAATAAAATTTACGCAAGAATTTTAATCAAAAGGAAAAAGTAGTTATGGAAATTAAATTGCACACAATTCCTATTCACGAACTCTGTAATGGTTACAACAATTCAGATGAAGAAGGTGTTATAGGTTATAACGGAACGTTGAACATTCGTCCCAAATACCAGCGAGAGTTTGTGTATAAAGACGAACAGCGTAATGCGGTTATAAATACAATTAGAAAAAATTATCCCCTTAATGTAATGTATTGGGTAAAAAATGAAGACGGAACTTTTGAAGTGTTGGATGGGCAGCAACGATCAATTAGCATTTGCGAATATGTAAAAGGCATGTTTTCAATAGACCATAAATTATTCAATAATCTTACCAGTGACGAAAAAGAACAAATCTTGAATTATGAACTAATGGTTTATTTTTGTGAAGGAAATGATTCTGAAAAATTGGCATGGTTTGAAATAGTAAATATTGCTGGTGCTGTTTTAACTAAACAGGAACTGCGGAATGCAGTTTACACAGGTTCTTGGCTCAGTGATGCAAAACATCAGTTTAGCAAAACAAGCTGTGCTGCAACCAAAATAGCGGGTCCATATTTACTAGGTACTGCCATAAGGCAGGAATATCTGGAAACCGTGATAAGTTGGATTTCAGGCGGCAATATTGAAAGCTATATGTCTAAAAATCAACACGAGCCTAACGCCAATGAATTATGGCTTTATTTTAAGAGTGTAATTGATTGGGTGGAAGTTATATTCCCAAAGTACCGTAAAGAGATGAGAGGGTTGCCATGGGGAATTCTTTACAACGAGTTTAAAAATCAAAAATTTGATTCCAAAAAGTTAGAAGAAGATATTGCCAAATTAATGCAAGACGATGACGTTACAAACAAAAAAGGAATTTATACTTACGTTTTGACTAGAGAAGAAAAGCATTTAAACATTCGCGCTTTTAGCGAAAATATGAAACGTGAGGCGTATGAACGGCAAAAAGGTATTTGCGCATCTTGTAATAAACATTTTGAATATAGTGGAATGGAAGGCGATCATACAGACCCGTGGCACTCCGGCGGTAAAACGAACGCTGAAAATTGCCAAATGCTGTGCAAGAGTTGTAACCGCAGAAAAGCGGGGAAGTAAAAAACTCTGCCCCCACCCCTAACACAAATAATTTCTTAAATTGATGAACAAAAATGTAAAAAATCACATTTTTAGGCGGATGTTTTTGTATATTTATACATAAATACGGGGGTAAAGCGTGGAACGCTATGCTATGAAAGCTTTTAAAGATTGGAAACATTCCGCAGAACGAAGGCCGCTTGTGGTATATGGAGCTAGGCAGGTTGGCAAAACATGGCTTATGCAGGAATTTGGCCGCACCGAGTTCAAGAATGTTTTATATCTCAATTTTGATAAGGACGCAAGAGCAAGGCAGATTTTTGGGGAAGACATAGATGCCCATTACCTCATTTCCCTGCTTGAGAACAATTTTGAAATAAAAATAGACCCCAAAAATACCCTGCTGATCTTTGATGAAATTCAGGAATCCCAGCGGGCAAAGGATTCGCTAAAATACTTTAATGAAGAAGCTCCGGAATATCACATAGTAGCAGCAGGAAGTTTTTTAGGTGTGGCAACAGGCAAATTTCCTGTTGGGCAGGTTGATAAGCTCACCATATATCCTATGTCGTTCTATGAATTTCTTGAGGCAATCGGTCGCAAGCAATTGGTCAGCACTTTGCGGGAGTTGAATTCCGGCATGATAAAAGGTTTATCCGGCTTGGCTGAAAAATTGCTTAAAATTTATTTTTATGTCGGCGGTATGCCTAAAGCGGCTAAGACTTACGCAGATACTGAGGATATGCACAAGGTTCGTAAAGTTCAAGATGATATACTTGACGATTATAAGGGTGATTTTTCAAAGCACATCAAGGGTGTTGATATTCCTAAAGTTAGAATGTTATGGGATTCCATACCAACTCATTTGGCAAAGGAAAAGAAAAAGTTTATATACAAGGAAATCAAGAGCGGCGGGCGGGCGGCGGAATTTGAAAACGCTATGGACTGGCTTGTAAACACCGGCTTGGTTTATAAGGTTATGCGAACCGAAACAGCAAAAATTCCTCTGCTTACATATCAGCAGCGTGATATTTTCAAGCTGTTTATGCTGGATATAGGTTTGCTCTGCGCTCACTCCAAGGTGGATATAAAAACATTTTTGCAGCCGGATGCGAATATATTTGACGATTTCAAAGGAGCCTTGACCGAGCAGTTTGTATTGCAGGAATTGAAAAATCTCACCACAAATCCTATTTTGTACTGGGCAAACGAAAAGGGGCATTCCGAGATTGATTTTGTTCTGCAATACAACGGCGAAATCGTACCTATAGAGGCAAAGTCGTCTGAAAATGAGCGAGCAAAATCGCTAAAAGTTTATATGGATATGGAAAAGCCTGCCCATGCGGTGAGGACATCGCTTAGGAACTACGGCATAAAAAACAACTTGTATTCAATACCGTTGTACATGATGGGTTCTTTTTTGGATATTGTTTTCTAAATTCCTGCTATGTACATTCCCATAGCAAAAGCGCAAGTGCTATATTCACAAAAAAGTTAAATTTTTCACATGGCAAGGCGAAATCCTATGTCTGCCATATCGTTTGTATAAATATCCGGCCAATAGGTGAGGCGGCTATAAACGTCAGTTCGCGAATGCCGCCAACTACCCCCCCGAATCACACGCTTTTTGCCGGAAGACGGTCCTTTGGGATTAATCTGCGGAGCAGAACTGTATTCACCCCACCAATCCCAAACCCATTCGTCTATATTGCCGTTCATATCATATATACCCAATTCATTTGGTTTTTTGGTGCCAACTGGGTGAGAACCATTGTTATTGCGTTCTTCCTCGTCGTCTCTAACGGGCTGAGGCGAGTAGAAAGTGGCAGAACCCGAACGATCCAACTCCAATATTTTATCACCTGAATTTAATTTATTCCAAGCCACTTCATCGTAATTGTCGCTTCCGGCGTATTTATAACCTTTGCTTTTCACCCCGCCGCGAGCCGCATATTCCCATTCTGCTTCTGTTGGCAAACGATATTTTTTACCCGTCATTGAATTTAATTTTTTAATAAGTTCGTCAACTTCTTTATCTGTTTTTGTAACACTAACTTTGCAAGCATCTTCATTTTCAGCAAATGCAGCACATAAAAGAATCAAAATCACTGAGGAAAATGCTTTCATAATTCTGCTCCTATTTGGAAATATAGAAAATTTCCATCTTAATCTCCCTGGGAGGCTAGGCATTGGGCTTAACTAATCTAATGCATCGTGATCTTTTATATAGTTTATAGCGTTCATCAAATAATTTTCTCCGTTTTTAAATCTTCCCAATCCGGTGTTACAACTATCGCAAATAAAATCACGTATATTGCCAGTGTGATGATCATGGTCTGCGACTATTTTTGCGGTTACTCCTACGATGGAACGTTTTCTGCAAATAGGGCAGGTAAACGGCTCGCCCTTTTTTGGTTTTTGTTTTTCCATTTGTTTAGCTTGTTTGGTTTTAGGAGCGCGTTTGTCAATGGACGTTCTGCATTTTTGGCAAGTTGGCCTTCTAATTATGCCATGCAAGTTATTTTGATTCCTATCGAATTTTTCTGTGGGTTTTAAACAATGACAAACATTGCAAATTTTAAAATCAAACTTATCACCTGTTTTTGTTACGTCAATCTGTTTCACTTCGTTCCTAGAGATAATCCAATGGCTATCGCTACCGATTAACCATACTAAAAAATATTCTCCTCTCTCTTCTTTTATCAATCCCACGGCATCTTTGCCAAAATTAGTTTCGAATTTTTCTTGAACATTGTCTTTGAATAAATAGCCTTTTCCTTGCTTGCACACAACCCATTTGTTCATATCTGACCTCCCCACAAATCCTGTTGTGCTTCAAAAAGCCTTGTCTTTGCAATATTTATATATTCTTGTGAAATATCAATGCCAAGATATTTTCGTTTGGACAAAAAAGCCATTTTGCAGGTTGTTCCTGAACCGCACATCGGGTCGAAAACCAAATCACCTTCATTGCTCCATGACAATATATGGTCAAGTGCTAATTTTTCCGGGAAAGTTGCGGGGTGTTTAAAAGCGATTCTGTCTGAAGTAGTTCCGCCAAGCCCTACCGCATATTTCCAAATATTAGTTTTTGTTTTTTCCGTTTTTAATTCCTTTAAGTTCTTTCTATTTACGCCATCAGTGCCTTTATTGAAAACAACCATTTCGAATCCGTTACGGACGGTTTTTTCTTTCAACGGATTAAATGCTTTCGGTTTTCCTTTTGATAACACAAACATAAATTCATAAGCGTTGGTATAAGCATTGGAACGCATAAAAGGAGTATTTTTTTTTTGGTAAATCATTATGTCATGCATATTAAAACCTATTTCTTGAAAGTAAATACCCTGACGAAAACTCGTTAAACTTCTACCGCCGTTAATTTTATCGCCAACTACCCAAACTAAAACTCCGCCTTCTTTTATAACTCTAAACAATCCATCCGCTATGCGTTCAAACTCAAAAGAATAGCCCTTGTAATCTCGTAAATTATCATACGGCGGAGAGGTAACAGCCAAATCAATGCATTCATCAGGCATATCTGCCATAAAATCTACGCAATCGGCTGTAAAAAGCCCTTCAAGATCTTGCGCAGGAAAATAAGCTATTGATTCCATTTTATATCTCCTAACACTTACTATACCCGCACTCCAAACACTTAACGCAACCCTCGCCAAAGGAAAGAATTCCGCCGCACTCCGGGCATTTTGCCTTGTAAAGATTGGCGGGGCTTGCCGCAGATTCAATCAAGGGCTTAAGCTGAATTTTTTCATCTTCTATTGGTGTCATGTCCTGCTCAAAATCCTTTAATGCGGGTAATTCGTCAAAGTTTATTTTGCCTGTTAAAATATCGCTTAGCCCGTAAGTGAGCTTTGCCAAATGATAGCGATGCAAGCTTTTCCCCAGAGCGTCTGCCAAACTTATAACCTTGCCATCCTTGGAAGGAATTACCATATGGCTGCCTATCCCTTCCAACTGCTCAATTATATCTTCCAAAGAACCGCCGATGCGCAAATAAAGGCTAACCATGCGGCTAATAGCCTCCAAATCGGAAGATACAACATCACCAGCCTTGCCTAGCTGCGCAAAAATTTCCATTTCCCTTCCGGAGATCGGTTCCACGGTAACCGCTATGTGCATATGCCCAAAGGGAGTTGTTTGCCTCATGCGAATCGCCGGCAGCATGGGCGGGGTTTTCCTAGGCTTGCGAATCTGAAAATCAACCGGATCACGTTGCGTTTTTACACTCTTCTCGATCGGCGCGGCATCCGCTTTTGAAAGTGCCATGGGCTGATTTTCCCTGCAACTGTCTCTGTAAACCGTTACGCCTTTGCATTTTGACTCCCAAGCGAGTATGTAAATTTTTTCAACATCTTCCGGTGTGGCATCGTGGGGCAAATTTATTGTTTTTGAAATTGAACTGTCGCAATTTTTTTGAAAAGCCGCTTGCATTTTAACATGCCATTCGGGAGCAATATCGTGAGAGCATACAAAAATTTTGCGAAACTCTTCGGGAATTTCCGCAATGTCTGCCAAGGTTCCTTTTTCCGCAATTTTTTCTACCAATTCATCACTGTAAATATTGTGTTCTTTTGCAATTTCTTCAAATACCGGATTTATTTCAACTAGCCTTTGCCCTTCCAGCACATTGCGAAAAAATGCAAGGCTGAACATGGGTTCAATGCCGCCGGAACAGTTCGCTATAATGGAAACCGTGCCCGTGGGAGCAACGGTTGTGGTTGCCGCATTTCGCATTGGGCGCTTTTGCACGGTATCCCAAACGGAGCCTTCCCAATTCGGGAATTTGCCACGCTCAATAGCCAAAATTTCGGAAGCATTGTGCGATTCCTCGTTAATCACCTGCATAATCCGCTCGCCAACGGATATTCCCTGTTCGCTATTGTAAGGAATTCCCTGTTTATAGAGAGCGTCTGCAAAGCCCATTACGCCAAGCCCTATTTTTCGGTTGCCCTTGCACATTTTGCCTATTTCTTCTATTGGGTATTGGTTTACATCTATTATATTGTCTAAAAAACGTGTTGCCAAGTGAATAGTTTCAACAAGGGCCTCGCGCAAAACTTTGACCTTCTCGTCTTCGTCTTTATATATAAATGCGGAGAGATTTATTGAGCCTAAATTGCAGGCCTCATATGGTAGCAATGGTTGTTCGCCGCACGGGTTGGTAGCTTCAATTTCGCCTAAGTTCGGTGTGGGATTTGCTCTGTTTATAGCGTCTATAAAGATAAGCCCGGGTTCGCCTGTGCGCCAAGCGCAATCCACTATAACCCTGAAAACCTCACGTTTTGTCCAAACTTCAGGGCGTTCCTTTTCGGGTAGGGCATAATAATCATCTAGGCTGAAGAGTTTTGAAATATCGTATTTGCCCGGTATCAACTGTTTGGGAATCACATAGCCTTTTTTGGTGCGGGGGTTAAGAACCTCATGTGCGCTGTCCGGGTTTTCTTTGTAAGCTTGCATCCACAAATCCGGGATTTTTACGGATATATTGAAATTTGTGAATGCTTTCAGGTCTTGCTTGGCAAAAATGAAGGTTATTATGTCGGGATGGGTGACGCTCATCATGCCCATGTTTGCGCCACGCCTAAAGGCTCCTTGCTGAATAGCGTTTGTTGCTTCGGAAAGCACTTTCCAAAAGCTGATAGGCCCGCTTGTGGTTCCTCCGCTGGATTTTATGTAGTCACCCGTGGGGCGCAGCCTGTCAAAGGAAAATCCTGTTCCTCCCCCTGCTTTTTGAATAATGGCGGTGGATTTGACCGTACTGAATATACCATCTATGGAATCTTCTATGGGCAGAACAAAACAGGCGGAAAGCATTCCGTCTTCGTTGCGCCCCGCATTCATAAGGGTGGGGCTATTCGGCAAAAAACGGCCGCTGGCCATCAAATCGTAAAATTTCTCGGTGTACTCTTCTACGATTCTCGGGTCATCGCTATAAAGGGCCTCTATAGAGGCTACCGCTTTTGCGACCCTTAAAAACAGTTCTTCCGGTTTTTCGATGCATTCGCCTTTTTCGTTTTTATGTAAATAACGGCTTTGCAATACTTTAACTGCATTGGGGGTAAGATTTAAAGGTAACATGCGATCTCCTACTAAATATTGTGTCTGATGAAAACCTAGACACTAAATATAGATTTTTTTGGGGAAATTGTCAATGAAAAAATTTTTTTAAATTTTCTAAAAATACCTTGACAAGCCAAAAAATATTTTCTACATTTAAGCTCATGATGATGTATAACACCCAAAACAAGGCGCAAGGAGCCTACGGTGCAGGCGCGGCCTAGCACTTTTTTACAAAGAAATGACATAGAAGTTAACATTCGTCAAAAAAAAACTATACTTAATCCCCCGTTTTTTCCTTGCATAACAAAAAGTTGCAATTTTCAAGAAATTCGTTGCGGGGATTGTTGTAACTGTAAACTTATGCCTTATTCCCTTAAATCGGAGGTATTATGTCCTTAAAATCCTTAATTGCCGTTCTTGCGCTCTCGGTTGCGGTTTTTGCCGCCCCAGTTTCTTTTGAGAAGGCTTCGCAGGTAGCGGAAAACGCTGCCAAAAGCAAGAAACTGAGTCTTAAACACAAGTCGTTTAAGAAGAAGCGAGGAGCAAGGTTAATGTATGCGCCGGCACCCGATGCCGCCGCTGCTGCCCCTGCCGTTGCGGAAGACGCCTTGCTTTACGTTTTCCAGAACGATAATGACAAGGGTTTTATTATCGTTTCAGGAGATGATGTCTTTAGTCCTATTATAGGGATTTCAGATAAAGGAGCCTACGACCCTGCTAATTTGCCGCCTAACTTTGCGTGGTATATTGTAAAGGCAGGCGGAAAAACAGTTAAGGTGGTAAAATAATTTAGGAGGTCTATTATGGCTAAAAATAAGTTGAGAAGTTTTCTTTTGCTGCTAACCCTAACGCAAACAGTTTTTGCCCAAGGGCTTTCCAAGAACTGCTTTAACGAGATAATGGCAGTCACGGAAAAGAATGCAAATTTTGATTTGCAGAGCTTTTCAAAAGATTTGGTGGTCGAAGTTGCTAAGGTAAAAGTACAGATGAAACTTCCTTTTGGAAAACCCTCCGACAGCAAGGTGGCAGATATAGGCATTACCGTAGGCTGTCTAAAAACCTTCCCTGAGAATCCCAGCCAAATACTAACCTTTCTTAAAGATGTTGGCACGGAATTGGCAAAACGAGAGATTAGGAAACGGGGAGCGAATACTCCGGCACAGGGGATAAATGCGTCAAGCTCTCAGCCGCAAGCGTTAGCCTCCTTTGCCTCTTCTAGGCCAGTTCCGGTTTTGAAAGAATGCGATGCCGTATTCAACCCTGAAAAAAAATTCTGCTACGATGGCGATGTTTACAACAGATGCGATGGTATGCCCTATAATCCCACAACCCATATTTGCGACGGAGATGTGGCCAACCGTGCTTTATGCGGCGGTGCTCAATACAACCCGTTGATTCAAAGATGCGAAAACGATGCCATAATTATGGTATGCGGCGAAACAGAATATAACTCCGGAACACATGGATGCAAAGACGGAATTACGCTTCCAAAATGTGGAACAGTTGAACTTTATAACCCGACAACACATGGATGTCGTAACGACATTGTGTTTCCAAAATGCGGCGAAATCCTTTATAATCCCAAAACGCACGGTTGCAAAAATAATGTTGTATTTGTACTTCCAAAATGCGGCACTGGATTTTATAACCCAGCAACGCATGGCTGTAGCAACAACATTGTATTTCCAAAATGCCATGAAACTCTTTACAATCCCAAAACGCACGGCTGCAAAGACAATGTTGTATTTGAAATTCCAAAATGCGGTACCGAATTTTATGATCCCGCAACGCATGGCTGTATATACAATACCGTGATTATACTTCCAAAATGCGGCACTATTTCATATAACCCTGCAACACATGACTGCAAAGAGAACACTACGCTTCTTGCAAGGTGCGGAACAACCCTTTATGATTCTGCAACGCATGGATGCGAAAACGACATAGTGTTTAAAAAATAAATTCCGCTCTTGTAGAAGTATAGAAGAACTATTAGGCGATTTTTTATATTCAAAACCAACCCTATGAATTTATATCATGGCAGCAATCATAAGCATGGTTGTTCGCCTGATTGTTGAGAATAAAAAACTGGCAGACATAAATTTAGAGCTATATCGTTTGAAACTCATCGTATTTTATTTCAACGCCATAATCTGCTCCTTGGGAAGTTTGGCAATGCGAGCCACACTAGCGGCCTCATATTTTGCCACCTCAAATATCTCACGAAGCTCCTTCACCTTCAACCATGCCCATAGTCAGAGCGGTTTCTATTTCTTTCCTCTCTTCTTCCGGAGCGTTTTTCATGCCCATGAGCTTCAAGTACAGGCTTCTTAAAGGGTGCCCGGTTGGGAGCATTTCAAAGTACTTGGCTTTTTCGTTCTTTAAAAAGAAAGGCTGTTTTTTTATCGTTTCAAAACGATGTTTTACAACTTCGGCCAAGGTGTTCAAATATGCGGTGATCCTATTTGCTCTGCCATCGGCTTTCCTATGCGATATAGGCTCATATTGCAGCTTATATTCCTCCGCATAAATTTTCCGAAATCTTTCCAGAAGCAAATCATCCACTAAGGATACCACAGATGATATTCCAAAAGGAGCCACCCGAGCAGGCGTATCCGCCGTATAGGAAGTCCCCATCACAGGAATATGAAATGAATGAAGATCCGTAAACATAAGTAATAGAATATAGTAAACAACCGATTAGTTTACTATATCATTCTACTCCAAACCTTTGCTTTACCTCGGCCAAAGAAACGCCACTTTCCCAAAGGGAAAAAAGTTCTTTAAGTTTTTCTTGGTTTCTAGCTTCAACTCTAGCCTCGGCCTCTTCCCGTTCAACCTCAAGAGCATCTTTCAAATTCCATCCAGTTAATATCATATTCTCAACCTCCGAGCAATATTTCTCCAAGAAATATACTAAATTGCCACGGCTTATGCAAGTCTTGATAGCAGCTTTTATAGCTTCTTCCCGGCTCATGCTCTTGCAGTTCTTCTCTACCTCGTAAACAAGCTCGCTGTAACCGTTCAAAGATGGGCTTCTGCTTGCCATCTCGGTATTCCTGCCCTTGTTTATGTTGTAAACCTGAACAATAAGTTCAAGGGAATATCTTTCTTTTTCGCTTTTGAATGCATCTGAAAGCTTCAACTCCTTGAAATCCGGATATTCTTCTTTGCCGTTGTAAAGAACTATGAATTCAGGTGTGGGAATTTTAACAAGCTGTTTTTTGTACAAATCTTTCTTGTTTGTTATTGCCTGGTATTCTTTTCCCATATATTGCAGCATCCTTAGCGGCATATTTTCATTGACCGTGGATTGGTGCTCTATCAATACTACGAGTTTATCTTCCAGCACAAAAGCGATGTCGTTCAACTGCTCCATGAAGAGGACATCGGATAAAGTTATTATTTCTATTTCCGTGTTTTCGGGATAGCTTTGTCCGCTCACAGCGTTGTACAGTTCCAGCAATTTTTCCTTTTCGCTGAACAGCAAAGTGAAGACGCTGTTTTTGTAGCAGCGGTTTGTTTTGACCTCGGTCATTTTTTCTCCTGTCAGAAAGTTTCATGCCATGTTATATAGCAAAAACCTTGCCAGCAGAAAAAGTGCGAAATTTGCTCAAAAACGCCGTTTTGAGGTGTCCAAAAAGTGTTTAAACAGTGTTTAAACACTTTTTTGGACAGTTTTTTAGACATATTCAAAACTCAAACTTATGCCTTGACAAACGCTCCTCTTTTGCAAATTTTTCTGCTAAATTCGGATTTTCGGAATGTACAATTCCAACTAGATCTTCAAGGGCAGACATTCTTTCCTTAACTGTAAAATTCTCCGGGGTAATACTTTGAATTTCTTTTTTATGAACTATGGAATATTCTAAGAATGTTATTACAACCTCGCATTCCTCTTGCACAGGTATAGGGTCTGTAGCCATAACCTTCTTTCCGTCAAAAATTCCTTTTACCGCATACATAAAAACCCCTTATTTGTGTGTAATATATAAAATACAAAAGCTTTAATAGGCATATGAGCATACTTATTCCCGATTTTCACCCCCCAAAAACCTAATTTTTACAAAAAAACACAAAAAACTTGACATTTCTCCAAAAAATTGCTATATTTACCCCCAAATGCCATTATTTAGCAAAACAACGCTTTCTACCAGACCCTCCTACGGAGGCTCTGCGGCATTTTGCATTTGGGGGCAAAAAAACTCTCAATTCTCAACTCTTCACTCT
>LIUG01000002.1:1479-10487 GCA_001462245.1 Candidatus Fibrimonas termitidis | reverse complement strand
AGTTGAGAGTTGAGAGTTGAAAAATAATGTGCCGCAGAGCCTGTGTTGGAGGGTCTTGTGAAAAATTTTAAATTGCTCAAAAACGACATTTGGAGGTAAATATAGAAAATAATTATCCCGCATTTACTACCTTACACGCATGGCAAACTTTAAACAACAAGCCGGCATTGCTGCGGCAGATCTGGTGCAAAACGGAATGGAAATAGGCCTTGGCACCGGCAGCACGGTGTTTTTCGCTCTGGAAAGGCTCGCTGAACGGCAAAAAACGGAAAATTTGAGGTTTTTTGGGGTTAGCACCAGCTTTAGCACTACCCTGCTCTGCCGCAAAATGGGCATAGAACTAAAGGATTGCGGCTCCGCTTCTCATTTAGACCTGGCAATAGACGGCGCAGATGAAATAGACCCCAACCTGAACCTCATAAAAGGACGCGGCGCAGCCCACCTTCTGGAAAAAATAGTCGCTAGCCTCGCCTGCAGGCTTATAATAGTTGCAGATACCGCTAAAAAAGTGAATATTTTAGGTGAGAAATTCCCCATTCCTATGGAAATTCTACCTGCAGCCCTAGGCTTGGCAGAAACCCAAGTGAAAAAATTGGGCGGCACTTTGGAAATTCGCATGGCGGGAACCTGCAAAGATGGCCCTGCTATCAGCGACTCCGGAAATATAATCGCAGATGCAAATTTCGGTCTAATAAAAGAATCTACGGCTCTTTGCAAAGAACTGGATGCCATTCCGGGACTTATTGGGCACGGCTTGTTCATCGGTCTCGCAAAAGAAGCCTTTATTGCGGGAGAGGAAGGGGTTGAGCATATTTCGCTCTGATTGTGTCTCCGGGGGCGGCGTTGAAATGCCACCACTCGCTATGCAAATTTATCCACCCGCTTTGCCCCATAATATGGCGCAAAAATTCCCTGTTCTTAATTTGAGCCTCGGTTAGCAAGCCCTGCTCCAAAGCCTGCTTTTCGCCACGCTTGCCCGCATAAAACGCAAAAGAGTCGTAAGGAAGACCCATATCCACAAGCTCATCGTTTTCGTTCAATAAACCTATATCCACCGCCATTCCATACGCATGAATGCTGCCATTTCTCGGAGACGAAACAAAATGTTCCCAAGGAGTTCTCCGCACCGCAGAACGCAACACCTCCTGAGCGTGGTTGGAACGGGCTGCATCAAAAAGAATTAGTTTATAATCGGGTTCCTGCTTTTTCAAAAACGCCGCTGCCCATTTCAATTTTTGCATTCCATCCTTATGCAAAAAGGCTCGCTGAATGCCGCAATAAATATTATGCCCGGTAAAATTATCAAAGGTAGCATAAGGCATTTTTATAACCAAATTTTTTATTCCCCTTACCTCTTCCCAATCCTCAAAATTCTCAGCCGCAGCAATCCATTCCTTTTGCGCCGAGCAAAACATCAAAGGCTTAGCCGGTTTTTGAGGAACAAACAATGGAAGCGTATCGTTTTGGGAAAACGTTTGGGAAAAAAGGAGAATTAGGAATAAGCTAATTATCACAACTCAATTCCCTCTCCACGCAATTCCCCGCTTTATCGCATAATTTAACATTCAACGGCTCGCTAAAATCAAAATCTCGCCTTTCAACAACCAATTCCTTGGGGTCGGAATCGTAGTCAAAAATAATCCATTTGTTGTCCTTGTCCCTGACATCAATGCTATTAAAATCCAAACCGGATAAGGTATTCAAAACGGGAATGCGGCATTGCGGCTTTCCTGCGAAATCCATTTTAGAATAAACTGCGCCCAAACTCGGCAGCACGGTATCTAGGAAAGTTTTAATGGTGTCTTTGGCTACTAGTTTTAAAACGCCCGGCTTCAGCTTTAATTCCGTTTTTGAAACATTATTCGCAAAATCTTTCGCCACCGCAAGTATTTTTGAATTAGCCTTTATTTCCGCATTTATAAAATGCCAATCGCTAACGGTATCGATATCTTCTGCATCGAGCAAATCGTCTTTTATTTTTGCCATCTCTTTAGGGTCAAAGGAAAGAGAATCATATTTTTTACTGAAAAGCAATTCCTTATTCTGATATATATCCAATGAATATATAGACATCGGATTTTCCAATGGCTCACGGCTGTAATCGACAATTTTAACGGCAAAACCCGAGTCAAAAGGCGCGGCTTCCAGAATGGACGGTGCTATAGTATCGGTGCATTTCATTTTTTGGCAGGGATTAAGAGCAACCTTTCCGCCCGGCGTTCTGTACTCAACGTGCAAGTGCGGATTGCCTATGCCCGTGCTCCCGCTATAAGCCAGAGTATCTCCCTTTTTAAAAGGAATTTTTAAAAAAAGCTGCACATTCGGCTTTTCCTTTTTTAGCATTTCTTTGCGAATTAAAGTGTCAATTTTTCTGTTAAATTCGGCGAGATGAGCGAACACCCAAATATGCTCGTCCTTTGCCTTGAACTTGATGTGCCGCCCATAGCCAAAGGCACCTCTTGACGCAAATTCAACCACTCCATTGCTCGGCGCAATCACCGGCCAACCCTCTTCCTTATCCGTTGAAAAATCTATCCCTGCATGGTAGCGTGTTCCCCTGCTTTCACCAAACGAAGATGTTAAATAAGCCTCTCTGCCAAGCGGTTGATAAGGCGAAGCTGCTGCCGCCAAAGATATTGCAAAAAACAATAAACTTTTTATGCCAAATCTGTAACCCAAACCCTATTTCTTCCGTTTTGCTTTGCGCGATACAAAGCTTTATCCGCTTCTTCAATGAGAAAACTGTATTCCATGCCTGCACCCGGAATAACAGACGCAACTCCTATGCTTACCGTAAACTTGGTCTTTTCGCCGGTTGCCGTTAAAATAACCTCGTTTTCAATGGTTTGGCGTATTCGTTCTGCCGTGACATTTGCTTGGTAAGAATTTGTTGCATGCAGCAAAACTCCAAACTCCTCACCCCCAAGCCTCGCTATAAAATCCGTGCTTCTCTTTAGACTGCTTTTAAAAATTTTTCCAGCGGTCTTAAGAAGCTCATCTCCTTGCCTATGCCCATAAGTATCGTTATAGTTTTTGAAAAAATCGATGTCAATCATTAAAAAGCTCAAATTAACCCTATCCCTTGAAGCATAGTTCCACTCTTGAGAGATTTGCTTGTCAAAAGACCTGCGATTGGGAATTTGGATTAAACTGTCCATAAGAGAATCCTGCTCCGCCAACTCCTTTAGCCTGACAATTTCCGAAATATCGTTAAGCATAAAGAACATGCCGCTTGTTGCATCGCTGGACATTTTGTCTGCGAACACATCAAAGGTTTTGACCTGATCGTTTATGGTTATTTTCTGGTGATTTTCATAAAAAGAGCGTTTTTTTGCTATATCATCCAATAATTCCTTAACGGATTTATCCTCAAATAATTCCAAAAAATTTCTATCTATAAAATTTTTCGGTTCCCTTACGTTTAAAACTTTAGTGACAGAGCGGCTCAGGTATTTTATTTTGTTATCCTTATCCACCAAAATAAGCGCGCTGGGAGTTACCCTCATCAATGCGCCGAACGAAGCAAAAGCCCGGTCAATTTCATTTGATTTGCTAATCGCATAATACAAAACCAAAAAGAGCATCAAACTTCCGATAAGCATCAGGGCAAAATGCATCCAAACACTGCCTGATACTGTCGGATGGCCGTCCAGCACAAAAATGCTTAAAAGCAAATTTATAGTCAGCGTTACAGCGATAAAAATCAAATAATTCTTAACGCTGAAATATGCAATTACAATGATTAAGGCTATTAGATACACACTGGAAAAATATTTATAGGAATCTATAGTGTAAGCTGATACCAAGTAGCTCATATACATGGAAAAAGGAATTATAAACGGCAAGCTCTTTAAATTGAGCCTTTGCAAGAATAATAGCCCTGTCAAAGCAATGCAAGCAGCTATTGCTATTTTTACTACGTTCTGTAAATTGCTGCCGTAAGCCAGGAATTCCGCCGTAATTCTGGATATACAGAAAGTGACCGCACACAACAAAACTGTACGGTTAGCACGCTTCCTATAATTTAACTCCAATTCCTGTTCATCCATATGTATAATCCCTCATAAATATACATTTTTATTGCCAAAATAGAGAAAAAATAATTTGTCCCAGCCAAAAACTTAAAAAACCTAGGCAAACTCCGCCAATAACGTCAGAAAGCCAGTGCACCCCATAATAAACCCTCAACAACCCCCAGGTTAGCGGCATAAATATCATTATCCAGCCTATACCCGGGGCATCCGCAAAAACCGTGAAGCCCACAGCCAGATTATTCATGGTATGGCCGCTCGGAAAGCTGTATTTATCCAAAGGCGGAACCTCGGCATTAACGCTTTTTAATAGGTCAAAAGGGCGTTTGCGGCGAACAGAGAGCTTTATTATCCAGTATAGGGCAAGGCTAACAAGAACAACAGGAATAACACGCTCAATCGTCAGAAATAAAGCTTCTTTTCCATAAAAAAGATATAAAAACACAATAACCAGAACCCATACATAGCCGTCTCCAAGGCGTGTGTAAAACCTCAAAAACTTGTCTGTTTTGGCAGAAAACGAGTGCCTGCGCCAAAAATGGAAAAAACGGAGGTCTAGGTCGCGCATAGAATTCTCACCCCGTTTAACCTCAATTTAGGGTTTTCAAGGCTTTTTTTGCAAGCAATTATATCTTTTTTCTTTTGGTCAAGCGATTGGCCCAGTTCAAAACTGCGCAAAAGCATATAGGTCTCCTCCATACGGTGCAATTCGCTTTCCAAAATTGAAATTACCCGCTTTTCCGTTTCTTCCGCTATTTTCTTTATCGCATTTTCCAGTGAATTTTTTGCGGTTTCAAACCCCTCCGTTGTAAAATACTCCAAATCGGAATATAGAATATCCGCAGCCTTGGAATTTTTTAATGGCATGGTGTTCAAAGCCTCTGCCAAATCGTTTTGCAAATTTCCTTTGCTGTCTATGATTACGCTCAAAAACCGTTCGCCAAACAGATAATTAATTCCCCAGCGTGCATTTACGGAAAATTCCAAAATAAAATTGTATTGAGCCAAAATTTCCCCGGGAGGAACAAAATCGCAAACAACGCACGCTGTGTCCCCGAAATCATCGCTCAAAGCCTTGTCAAAAAGCCTTTGCATAACGGGATGTTCCCAATGGAAAAAACCTACATTCTCATAACTCAGAGCTGTTTCCCTGCTGGTCACAACGGTGATGGAACAACCGTCCGATTCCGATACTTCGCCGTTTTCAAAGGAGCGGGTATTTTCCACCCCCAAAAGAGTTGCGTGCTCCGGTTGCTCCGGCTCGCCTTTAAGAACAAAACTGTCCGGATAAATGCCTTTTTGAACATCTATATCCTGCCTTTCAAGCATATCAAACGCAAAGGGTAAAAGTTCCTCGTTTAAATCCATTTTTTGGGCTTCCGCAAGCAATTCGTCGGAGATTTTTTTGTTTTGCGAATTAAATTCCAGCAAACGGTCTCTGCCTTCCTCCGCCTTTTTGCTCTGCAAAAGCATTTCCTTTTTGCCACGGGGCAAAAATTCCTTGACAAATTGGTTATATTTTTTCGCCGGATTTTCCAAATAGTCTTTTAACTCGCTCTCAAATTTCGCATACATCTCTCCGCCGCCCATCAATGAATGCTCAAAAATACCCAGAGCCTCATGGTACCAAAGATAAAGCATTTCGGTTTTGCTTTTTTTTGCAAAAGGAACATGAATGTAAATTTCTTCACCCTGCCCAATGCGATCCAATCGACCGATACGCTGTTCAAGCAGAGAGGAATCTTCCGGCAAATCAAAAAGCACCAAATGCTGCGCACTCTGGAAATTCCGCCCCTCGGAGCCTATTTCGGAAGACAATAAAATATTTGGCCCATCCGGCTGCATCCAAGCCGCCGCCGCCTTGTCTCGTTCCAGGGAACTCTCCTCTTCCCTAAACACAACTGCAGCCTCCTCGCCGAATTTTTCGCGCAAAAGAGCAAACAAAGCCGAGACCTCATCCGAACCGGAACATATAAGAAGAATTTTATCCTTCTTATGTTCACGAATAAATGAACAAAGCCACTCCCCGCTCCTAACCTCCGACTCCCTAAGCGGATAAGTTTTCAAAACCCTCCTCGGAAACCCCTTAACGCTTTTTCTCGTATTGCGAAACACGGAAGAGCCGGTACCCAAAGCATCTATAACACGCCTCATCCATTCCGAGGCGGTCAAGGATAAATCCGCCTTTATGGGCATCCATGAGCGAATGGGAGAATTTTTCGGAATGCTCTTTTGCAGGGCATCCCAAGATAGCTCTTCGTCCGAATCGAGCGGAATTTTGGACAAGTCCTTTGCAATTTTTCTGTAGCTGTCCTGATTTTTTTCAAATTCTTCCCAATTTTGAAAACGGGCATTGTCTAAAAGCCTTAATCTGTAAAAATAAGCTTCGGGGGCCAGTTGTATGGGCGTTCCGGAGAGTAAAAGCAAACCCGGTATTTTTTGCGAGAATTCCTCTGCAAGGGCATATTCCGCATTTGCGCCCTGCGAGGTTTTTACAAGCCGGTGCGCTTCATCCATAATGAGCAAATCCCACTGAACTTCCAAAGCCGCAGCGGCCATATAGCGATTTTCCAGCAAAAATTCCAGTGAGCATATAACATTGTCGTGATGCAGAAACACGTCTTGCAAATCCGGATTATGCTTTCTATGTTCAAAAATATAATCCTCGTCTATATTCGTAAACCAATGATTGAATCTTTTGCCAAACTCAATTAGCCATTGATTTTTCAAATGTTCGGGAACAATGAGCAGGGTTCTCTTTATTCTGCCCTCGGTTTGCAAGGCATTCCAAATCAAACCGCTCTCTACGGTTTTGCCAAGCCCAACCTCATCGGAGAGCATCAACCTTGGCAAAGATATGCCTCTCGACGCTCTGAAACTTAAATAGAGCTGATGCGGCAGCAACCGGAGCCTTGGACCGAGCATTCCCCTTGCAATGGACAATTTCCATATTCCTCGTAATTTCGCAGCACGCTCACGCAAGCAAAAATCAAAATTGCCGGAAAAAACTTTCGCAAGCAGTTTATCCAAAATTTCAGATGAACTATCTTCACCCTGCGGCTTGAAACTGAGCAAAGCCTCCGAAATGCTTTTGCCCTTGCTCATATAATATAAGAGACCGTCTTCTTTTTCCGCAATTTCTTCGACAAAAAGGGCAGTGCCTTTAATAGGAACGGCTTTGCTTCCGAGTTTCAAAATATACCGGTTCAGCGGAGGTTCGCCTTTTGAGTTATAAATTCTCTGCTCGCCGGAAGCGGGAAAATGCAAGGTTATTGTTCTGAAATCCTGTTTAATAATCCGCCCAACGCCGAGTTCCGGTTCCGTTTTGCTTGTCCATTTTTGACCTATTGCGAATTTAGGCACTATAGTTGCCAGCTCCTATCGGAAGTTCCTGTAATGCCACGGAGTTTAAGCTCAAAATCTTCGGGGTTCGTAGCTGCTTCCAACGCCGTTTGCTTTGAAATGCTGCCGGCGTTAAAAAGAGCCAGCAATGCTTGATCAAAAGTTTGGCTTTTATATTGCATATGGCCTTCCGCAATAGCGGTTTCTATAAAATCGCTTTTATTTTTATCAATAATGTATTCTTTTATTGCGGCGGTATTCACCAAAACTTCCGCAGCGGGAATTCGCCCTACTTGGTCATTCCTCGGCAGCAAGCGCAAGGATATAATGCCCTCAAGGCAGGAGGCCAAAAGAAGCCGGATTTCATCGTGCTGGTGCGGCGGGTACATTGAAAGTATGCGGTGAATGGTTTCCGTTGCATTTGTGGTGTGAATTGTAGCAAAAACCATGTGCCCTGTGTCTGCGGCCGTAAGGGCTATTTGCATTGTTTCCAAATCGCGAATTTCGCCTATGAGCATAACATCGGGGTCTTGGCGGAGTGCCGCTCTGAGAGCAGCAGCATAATTGTTGGAATCCGTTCCTATTTCCCGTTGGGAAATTATCGATTTTTTATCTCTGTGCAAATACTCCACCGGGTCTTCCACCGTTAAAATATGAGTTGATTCGTGTTCGTTTATGTGGTCTATCATGGCGGCCAAACAGGTGGATTTACCGGAACCGGTTGTACCGGTGACCAAAACAAGGCCACGCTTTTGAAGGGCTAAAGCCAAAACAATTTCGGGTAAATGCAAATTCTCGAATTTCGGGATTGTTGAATTTATATGCCTGAATACTATAGCCGGGGTTCCCCTTTGGCGAAACACATTAACACGAAAACGCCCCAATTCCCTTGCGCTCAAGGCAAAGTCGCATTCCTTTGTGTTTTCAAAATATTCCTTTTGCGACTGGTTCATTATATCGCTTAAAAAACTGTCCATCAATTGATAGGTGATTTTTATATCGTAGAGTTTTTTCAGTTCGCCGTGAATGCGAAATGTGGGTGGAATGCCTATGCGAATGTGCAAATCGGATGCTTTGCTCTCCACCATTGCTTTTAATAATTGCTCTATGCGCACTTCAGCCATTTTTTCTCCTTGAATTTATATCTCAATTTCAGCTAAGGCTAACTTTGTCTTTAATTCTACGTTATCCGGATCACGAGCTAATAAATCTTTGTACACAGTCACAGCTTTTTGCGGCAATCCTTGGCTCATGTAAATTTCCGCAAGAGTTTCCGTTGGATTTTGGGTTAAAATTTCATCGTTGGCGGGGTGCTCGTCTTCTATTTTGGGAACAGCAGCAGCCTTTTTGGGAATATACGGTTTAAGCTCGGGTTCTTCGGGTTCAGGTTCTGCCTTATCCGCCTCTGCCAGCAAAGAATTCAAATCTCCGGTCAAATCAGGAAGATTTTCCGATTTATCCGCTAGTTGTTCCTTTATTATATCGTCTATTTGGGGAGTGGATTCCGAAGCTGAGGCTAGCAGTGAGTCCATATCACTCGTCAAATCGGGATGCACTGCATTTTTATCTGCCAATTGCTCTTTTATTATGTCGTCTATATTAGGAGTGGAGTGGCTAGTGGATTCTAGAGCCAGC
>LIUG01000002.1:0-1353 GCA_001462245.1 Candidatus Fibrimonas termitidis | reverse complement strand
AGCCAGCAGGGAATCCATATCGCTCGTCAAATCGGGATGCACTGCGTCTTTATCTGCCAATTGCTCTTTTATTATGTCGTCTATATTGGGAGTGGAATGGCTAGTGGATTCTAGAGCCAGCAGGGAATCCATATCGCTGGTCAAATCGGGGTGCACTGCATCCTTATCTGCCAACTGCTCTTTTATTATGTCATCTATATTGGGAGTGGAGTGGCTAGTGGATTCTAGAGCCAGCAGGGAATCCATATCACTGGTCAAATCGGGATGCACTGCATCCTTATCTGCCAACTGCTCTTTTATTATGTCGTCTATATTGGGGTGGCTAGTTGGTTCTAAAGCAGGTTCGGAAGCTGAGGCTAGCAGGGAATCCATATCGCCGGTCAAATCGGGATGCGCTGCACCCTTATCTGCTAACTGTTCTTTTATTATGTCGTCTATTTGGGGAGCAACGACTGCCTTCTTGGGAACATACGGCTTAAGCTCGGGTTCGCCGGGTTCAGGTTCTGCCTTGTCCGCCTCTGCCAGCAAAGAATCCAAATCTCCGGTCAAATCAGGAAGATTTTCCGATTTATCCGCCAACTGTTCCTTTATTATATCGTCTATTTGGGGAGCAGGTTTTATAGCCGCCGGTTCTTTTTCAAGAATGGAAGTAACCTCAGGCAATGCCAATTTTTGCGTTGATCTCTCAATTATACTGTCAACGGTTTGGATAATCAGCATTTCAGTCTTCCTTTCTTCCTTCTCTTCTTCTTCCAGTATGCTATCCAGCGAGAGAGAGACCGATGCGGATTTCGGCTCCGCTTTTGGAGTTGCCGGTGCCGAAGCGGTTTTTTTGGCTAGAGGTATTAGCTCAGGTTCAGATTCCAAAGCGCTCAAAATTTTTGCATATACTTCGGTTTGGAGTGGCCGCTCCAGCTTTTCCGCTGTTTCCAATAGCAGTTTATGCGCTGAAAAACAAAAGGGATCCCGTTTTGCCACCGTTTCAAAATCAATTTTTGCCCCGGTTAAATCGCCTTTTTCCATGAGTATGCGCCCTCTAACGAGCTTGCCCGGCAAAAAGTCGGGATTTGCCTCCACACCCTTATTGGCCACAAGCAAGGCTTCGTCCAATTTTTGCGCACTGGCCCGGCTTGCGGTCCTAAGTATATCCGCATACCACGCAAAAAGCAGCGACTTTGGGTTTTTAGCCAGAATTTTTTTAATATTATTGATGTCTGTACCGCTGATCATGGCGTAAATATAGTAAATGTTGATTTACTATCTTTTCCCTTACACAATTACTATGGTTAAATTTCTGTTAAAAACAGGAGAAAAACTCTTTGGCGACAGTCAAGATTTTCGTGTCCGGCTGTT
>LIUG01000001.1:2670-14304 GCA_001462245.1 Candidatus Fibrimonas termitidis | reverse complement strand
TATTTTTTTACCGGACAACAGTGGATAATACATTATTGGTTAAGCTGAATGAATTGCAAGGATTAGTAGAGCCTGAAAAATTAGTCATAAGGCTGCAAGACCATAATAAAGCAACGGCTATGCTGTATGGAATGCGGGGAATGACGCATATTGCAAAATTAGCGGGAAAATCGGGTAAAGCTACGATGATGGGAAATCATTTTACAGTGATTACGCCTTCGCGACCGAGCAAAATACAGGCAGATATCCTTAACCAAGCTATAGCCGACTTTTCTTCCGCTATAATACTCGACCCCAAAAACACCGTTTATTACCGTGAGCGTGCTCGGGCATATAATTGGAAAGATGATTATGATAAGGCAATAAATGACTTGCAAACCGCCCTGCGCATTAACCCAAAGTACACCAGCGCAGAGCAGGATTTAAGGCAAATTATAATTTTGAAAGCCAGACAAAAACCGGCCCAAGTTAAAAAGGCACGGTAAGGAGAAATGAAAATGATACACGAACAACCTGCAACTCCGAGTTACTTTTTTCACGGCGGATTTATTGATTTAGGCCAAGTTATTAAAGGCGCATTTAAAAACTGCTGGGAAGCTATTGGGAATAGCAAAGACGGATTAGTTGAGCAGTGGGGTGAAATAGTTGATAAGATACGGTACAGCGGCATAAAGGGAATTTTTACCTCTATACCGAATATCTTTTTGGTGACTTTTTATTTAATGCGGCTCATTGCCACGGCAGCCTTTACTCCAATAGTCTGTTTTTCCATAACGGCCATTCAAATAGCCCTGCTGGTGTTATTTTTTCTGCTGCTGCTTTTCTGTTTTCTATTCATCACCATACTGGATATGATATATTGCCACGCTAAAGCAATAGCCAGCCATTGCCCGGTTTGCCAGAGCAAGTTCAGTATGCCGGTATATATTTGCCACGAATGCGGAGAGGAACACGATAGGTTGCGCCCGGGATATTACGGCATACTCCGCCGAGAATGCGATTGCGGAGCAAAACTATCTACAACGTTTTTTAACGGAAGGGAAAAATTAAAAGCTATATGCCCTGCTTGCAAAGGGTATGAAATTAAGGGCGGCGGTTTGCACGCATCGTGGAGCATTCCGGTTGTTGGCGGGCCGAATTCCGGCAAAACGTGTTATATAAATATGACTGTGATGTCGCTTGAAAAAAATGCGCAAAAATATAATTTGAGCTTTGAACACGTGAAAACTGGTCGCGATGAATATGAGCAAAACTCCCAGAGCCTTCTAAAAGGATATTTGCCGCAAAAAACGGAAGACAGAAGGTTGAATTACTATCAATTCTATCTAACGCCAAAAGGGGCTACCAAGCAGCAAGTTTCACTATGCGATGTTGCAGGCGAGCTTTTTAATATAAATGATGTAAGCAGTGACAATATAAATACTCAATTGGGATTTAGATATAGCAACGCCTTTATGTTGATTGTTGACCCGCTTTCTATTCCAATGTATCGAGAGGAAGTGTCTAAAACAACGGATTTAAAAAATTATAAAGGCAGTGCGCAACCGATTGAAGAAATGCTGGATACATTCATAAGAACTCTTCAAAATATATTCGGCGCTACCGATAAGGATATGCGCAATACGGATGTTGCGGTAGTATTCACAAAAGTTGATATACCGGGGCTTGCTCAAAAAATCGGAGACAGCGCAGTTAATAAAATAGCACCGAGCCTTGAAATGAAAGTTAGGTATAAAATACAGAATGAACTGTGCCAGCAATTCCTGCATGAATATGAAGAGGATAATTTCTATAACAGATTGAAATCCAGTTTCAAGAACATACAATTTTTTACGTGCAGCGCATTAGGCCATGTGAAGAATGGGCAGCCTTTTGTTGCATCAAATGTAGAGGAACCGCTCTTATGGCTTTTAGGGAATAAAAGTTCTGTTTTAGACAAGGCAACTAAAAAAATAACCATAAAGGGAGGGTAATGAATGTTAGTGAGCCAATACATTTACACCGCTTGCGGCAAGGATAGAACTGGAGCATTCAGCGTATTCTCCAAATCAAAAGATATTACGGATGCGGAAAGCGCTGAAATTCGGGAGATGATGATGTACAAAACTCCGTCCGGATTGCCTTACGAGCCTACCGAACAGGAGATTGAGGATTTGTTCCCAAAAAAATTCGGCTATTTCTTTTTATCTTCCAAGCGTGCTTGTTTAGCGCAGGTGTGTTATGTTGGGCGTGTGTACAGCGAACTGGACAGTCGCGTTGGGAATTATATCATTCACGCCTTTGTTTTTGAGAAAAGCGGCAATTTTGTTCCGTATAGTTTTATTGAACACGCAGAATTTAAACGTTTGTTGAAAAGAGAGGAGTGGCACGATAGTCCGATTCCCGATGAATTGCCGCAAATTCAAATACCCGAAAGCAGCGAGGTAACTGCAAATGAAATAACAGATTTTTTTGACGAAGAGCGAAAGAATAAACTGAAACTTTTGGTAGAAGCGATCGTAAATTCGTCAAGTGAAAAGACTGTGTGTTTTTGCGATGAGCACAAGAATATAAAATACTGGTTTAAGGCACTCAGCGTGTGTTTGCCGAAAACAATACAAAACGAGGTAAGTTTTTGTACGCATTTCACAAATACCCTGTTGCCGGGAAATATATCATCGCGCATACAGCTAAGGGTAAATCAACCGGATAGCTCAATGTTCAACTATGCGCAGGAAGCGCAGAAGGGGCGTTATGTTTTTGATTTTAAGAAAAACATTTTTCCGGCATCTTTAAAAGCCGGAAAATATGCCGATAGTATTGTAAAACTGTTATCTTCCGATATGCTTGATACGGAAAAATTTTTGAATGATATTAAAGAGACGATGTCTAAGTATTCTGTTAATATAAACGAAGCAGCGGATTTGGTAAATATAGGCAAGGCCAACTATACCGACACAGAATGTTTGGAAGTTATTTTTTCTGTGCCTTATGACAAAATATATGATTGGGGGCAAGAAAAACTTGATAAAATAAAGGCTGTTTATGATGCTGTTCCTGCAAGCGATTTGAAGCCGGAGACCAACGAATTAGCCATAATAACATTTCAAAAAGATAAAACTGATTTTGATAAAATTAGTTCCAACAAGAGCATTGATATTTTTATTGACTATTATTTTCATTACGCTGTTGCAGAGGTGAACGAGATTGAGAAGTTTAGGAAGGTTTTTGAGCTTGGGGATATTGATAAGATTGTTGAGAAGTTGGTTAAAGAGCCGAAGATAGATTTTGTGTTATATATTTTCAAGAAACTTTTGCTTAATTCTCCGGATATGTTTGATAAGAAATTGGGAGAAATTGCGGAGAAATATTTTGAGAAATTATCGTCTGGAGAGCGGAAAACATTGTTCGCTGTGTTGCTCGGTTTGGCGAAATCTGCTGAAGAAAATACGCAATTTAAGAGTTATTTTGAGAAGTTTAATAAAGAGCATAAGGAAGGTTTTTTCAGTTTTTTCAAGGGCAAGAAATAGAAGGAGAGAGAAGATGAACAGAAAAGAATTCGTGGAAAAGTACAAGGAAATAGTGTGCCTAGCAACACAACTTGGCGAAAAAGCCCGGCGAGAAAGCATACTTGGGCTATCGGACAAATTAGATGACATTCCCGCAGAAAATGACAGGGACATCTTTAAGTACGGGTTAAAATTCGCCATTGACGGATTAGCCTACGAGTATATAGACAAGATACTTACAAACCTTGTAAATCAGGAAAAGGACGAAGACAAGCGTCTGCTAAAAACCATGCAAAAAGAAGCCGTCCTTATGATACAGCAAGGATTTAATCCTAGGCTCATACCATTAATGCTCAATTCCTACACGGATATTTCGTTAGCCGAGCACGAAGCGATACTTGGCACACTTGATGACGATAAAATTGAGGACGAAGAAATACCCGTCGAAAACGATACCGGCAAACTGGATATCTTTGCCACGACTACAGACCGCAACATAAAGATTATTTTGCGTAACATAGACGTTCAGATATTGGCAATGGCACTCAAAGGCACAAGCAAAAATACAAGGGAAGCGTTCTTTAGAAACATGAGCGAGCGTGCTGCGGAAATGTTAAAAGAAGACATGAAATATATGGGACCTGTCGAATTATCGGGCGTAGAAGAAGCACAGGATAAAATCCTTGAACTAATAGAAGCAGAGGGTATCGATGCCAACTAATAAAATTATCGATGAAATACTCGACATACTCAGGGAAGATCATAGCGCGATGATCCCCCGTCCGGCAACGAAGGAAGATATCGCCGAATGCCAACAAGATCTTGACGAAATGGCTCTTGAACAGATACCGAAAGATTATATAAAGTTTTTAAAGAAAAGCGATGGTTTCGCTTGGAACGGGATAGTGTTTTATGGAACCCATCTGGTAAGGAAGGCGGATAATCCAACCGGTTTTCTCTTGATGGATTTTGTAAGCGTGAACTGCGATTTTAATGACAACTACGAATTAGACGAAAAAGTTCTGTTAGGCTGTGAGGACGATGGATATTATACTTACAACATAGAGACGAAGAAGTATGAAGTATCGGATGAGGACCCCAGCGAAGCCTTGGAAGAATATGATACATTTGCAGAATTATTTTACGAGACCGTGGGCGGCAGGTTAGGATTGCACACACCTGACGAATACGAACACGAGGAAGGTAAATATGACGGAGAAGTTTAACCCCCTTAATAGGAGACATCACATGAAAAAAATCAGATTTTTTTCGCTAGCGGTCGCATTAGCGGCCCTATTCACGGCAAACGCATCCTGCTCAATTGACAGCGATGACGGTGGCGGGTCATCATCTAGCGTTGACGACGAGTCCTCGTCTAGCGTGGACGGTGGCTCATCGTCCAGCGACGGCGGTTCTAGTTCATCCAGTGATGGCGGCTCCAGTTCATCCAGCGATGGCGGCTCCAGTTCATCCAGTGATGGTGATTTTTCTGTCCCCGGCGCAAATCTTGAAGCGAAATTCCTTTGGCTCAAAGAGAATGCGCAACACTTTACCGACTACACGTTGGAAGTAAACGCCCATGAAACCATTACCGCCAAAACCCTTAACGCCGAAAACCTTAACGGCAGCGGCACGGTAAAGATCACACTGGTAGGCGTAGGCGCAAAACGCATGGTACAGTTGTCTGGAGGCGGACCGCTCTTCACTATCAAAACCGGCTACACGCTGGTTCTGGGCAATAACATCAACCTGATGCAAGGCGGCGGCAACGGCGGCACACTCATTGACGTAGACACCGGCGGCAAGTTTTTTATGGAAGAAGGCTCAAGCGTTACCGGTGTTACTAATAACGGCGTATGGGGCGGAGCCGTGCAAGTATCGGGAACCTTTACCATGAACGGCGGCACAATTTCCGACAATAATGGCCACTACGGCGGCGGCGTAGCTGTGTACGGCGGAACCTTCACCATGAACGGCGGAAGCATTACCGGCAATACGGTCTCCTCCGGCGCCATTAACAATGGAGGGGGAGTGTACGTGGATGGGGATAAAGGCGGAACCTTCACCATGACTGGCGGAACCATTTCCGGCAATATAGGCGGTAGCGGCGGCGGCGTGTATGTAGGCGGCGGAACCTTCACCATGAGCGGCGGCGCTATTTCCGGCAATCAAGCCGATGACGGCGGCGGCGTGCTTGTGGCCAAAACCTTTAACATGAGCGGCGGCGTTATTTCCGGCAATACCGCAAGTCTTGGCGGCGGGGTATTTGTCCACAATTATGGCAATGTAACCAAAACAGCCGCTGGCGGAATTATCTACGGCAATGACGCTGATGATGCTGACAAAAACACCGCGACCGGCGGCACTGCTAATAAAGCCGGCCATGCGATATACATCTACGGCGGAAGTTATGGTACCGGATGGCGCAACAGCACCATTACCGCCAATGAAGCGATAACTGCCGTCAACGGCGATGTTGGCACAGGCACATGGGGCGATTGATTAAAAAAAGCCTCTGCCCCAAATGCGGTGCAATGACTGCTGCCTCCAAAGAAGGAGGCAGCATCTGGGATATTGTCATTGCTACAAAATGCACAAAATGCGATTATATGGAAGAAACTCATATTGAAGGACCAACTATTATGCCAAGGGATTAGGGAGTAAAATGACAAACGAACTCAGTAACGACCAGAAAAAGAAACTTGCGCTTAAGTACTATGAAGAAGGCAAGCTAGATGAAGCTATTGAAGCATTGTACAGCGTTCCCAAAGATGATGAAACCCGTGAACTGCACCGCATGTTCAGATATGCGGACGAGGCGAGGAGCATTGTAGTATTGCCTAAAAAAGAGGAGGAAAATCATGATAAACATTGAAGCAGAGAAAATTTTCTCGGAGGCATTGGATGACTTTGAGGAAAAAAATTACGCAAGAGCCGTTTACCTGTTCACAACGGCAGCGGAGCATGGACTCGCAAAAGCGATGTACAACCTCGGTATTTGTTACTACGATGCACTAGGCGTTGAACAAGACTGGGTGAAAGCCGCCGAATGGTACGAAAAAGCCGCTACGCTTAATCACGCCAAAGCACAGTTTAATATCGGTATATGTTATCTTCACGGACGTGGTGTGGAGAAAGATGAAGCAAAAGCCGTCCAGTGGTTTAGCAAGGCAGCGGAACAAGGCGATGTGCCTGCTATCTGCAATCTTGGCAATTGTTACTATCATGGTATCGGCGTTGCCAAAGACAACAGCAAAGCACTCGAATACTATCTGCAAGCGGCGAACAAAGGTGACACTTATGCAATGCGCAACCTTGAAAATATGTATCCGCCTATCTACACGGAAAAATATTACGACATTTTGCAGAACAAGAACGGAGAGCTTCTTTTCTGCATCAGAATCAGAGACGGCGAACCACACCTTAGCGAAGTTTTTTACTCAGGCGGAACGAGTGGGCTTCTGCGCCGCCGCCCTGACCAATACGTTTGGTTGGAACAAATACACGAGGGAGTAAGAGAAAGATTGAGCGAAGTTGGAGAGGTACTGTTCGCAGAATTTATCCCTGCGGAAGAAAAGACAGAAGCAGATAAGGACAAGGGAATTATCAGAGAATACACGGTTCCGGTACGGTGTTTGCCCGATACCGTGAGTTTTGAATCAATAGAAAAAATCCGCCGGGGGTTTGTTGGGAGTGAGCAATGACACAAACGCCCTGCCTGCGGCAACGCGAGTTTCAAGCAATTCCGCTTGGAAAAACCACAACCCCAACCAAGGAGTTAATATGAAGAAGATAGTCCTAACATTAGCAGCATCGCTTGCATTGTTCCTCGCCGCCTGTGGCGGTTCACCCTCAACCCCGGAAGAAGCCGCCGAGAAATACACCAAGGCAATTCTTAGCTCAGATTACGGAGCTATGAAAAAACTTTCCTCCGAGAAAAACAAAACAAGCGTCGAAAAAGACGAAGAGTCTTTCAAGGCCAAAGGAATTCCCCCGGAAAAAAAGGAATTCTTTGACAAAATGAAAGCCCTAACCCCCAAAATCGCAGAACCTGCCAAGATTAGCGAAGACGGAAATTCCGCCACCGTTAAAGTTTCTCTTTTGGACAAAGACGGCAAAAAGGGCAAAGACTCATTTGATCTAAAAGTAAAGCTCGTAAAGGAAAACGATGCTTGGAAGGTAGATGGCACGGGTAAGTAAGATTTTAGCGGCTGGGCTTGCCTTGCTGCTCAACCACGAACCAACCACCACCGAAGAACCTCTCGAAACCCTCAACGCAGAAGAGCTTGCTCTTCTGCGGGAGGGTGATTTTGTATTTAGGCTTGGCTATGGAATGGTCAGCTTTTTTTTAGAAACGCAAACCGGTGCAAGCGGGGTTTCGCACATTGGCGTACTCGTAAAGGATACTTTGGATTTTTTTGTTATACATTCAATTTCCGGTAGCATGGCGGAACTGGACGGAGTTCAAAAAGTTTCCTTGAATGATTTTTTATTTGAAGCAAAACCTCATAGCTTTGTTGCCACTCGCTTAAAAAATTCAAACGGAGAATTAATTGCAAATGAAGCTCGCCGCTTGCTCGCAAAACGTGTTCCTTTTGACATGTCTTTTGACATCAAAGACACAACTCAACTTTTCTGCTCGGAAATGATAAATTTCATTTTGCAGAAAACCCACAACACAGAAGTTTTTAGCCAAGAAGCAACGCAGTTCCCCTTTACCGGTTTTTTTGACACATCAAAATTTGAAATTTTGGTGGACAGGCGGGAGTGAAAAAGGTTTAATTTTGTATATTCCTGCTATGGAAACTCTACTAGCAACTCAGATAACTCCTAATTTTTCCAAGATTGCCGCTAATCTGCAAAAAGGCAAGCGGTTCAGCGTTCTTTACGGAAAAGCTAAGAAGCCCGTGGCAATGCTTATACCTTTTGAAGAAAATACCAAAAAGCGGAAAATTGGGATTTTAGACGGCAAGGCAAAGATTGAATTTTCTTCGGATTTCAAAATGACAACAGAGGAGTTGTTGGAACTAAAATGAATATTTTATTGGATACTCATACCTTGCTTTGGGCAATAGGAAAAAGTAGCGAACTTTCTAAAAAAGTTACAAAGGAAATTGAGAATATTGATAATGTAATTCTTGTCAGTGCAGTTTCTCTTTGGGAAATAGCATTAAAAACAAGCATAAGAAAGATGAAACTTTCATTTCCGGTTGCCAAAATTCCAGATTATTGCCAAGAGATGAAATTTTCCCTTTTGCCCCTAGACCCCTTAGATGCCTTAAATAGCAAAGATTTACGATTTCAAGATAATCATAAAGACCCTTTTGATAGATTGCTTGTTTATCAAAGCATAAAATATGGTTATGTATTTGCGAGTAAAGACAATAAGATGAAACTTTACAAAAACAGCGGTTTGATTGTATTATGGTAGGCAACGCAAGATAACCAGTAGGCAAATTGCAATGCTAAACAGGATAGATGAATACCCAGATGTTTTATGCGAATTCTCAAATTGTGCAACAGGTGTTGCACAATTTGCTGAGGCGGCATAATATGAGTGAGAATGAGAATGGTAATAGGCCCCGATAAATTTTACAAATGCCCTGCCTGCGGCAACACTCTCAAAAACCGCAGCATATTGAGCGGCAACACGTGCGGCGCAACATTTTATTCCGATGGCAGACGGGTCGCACCCATGCTGCCCGATATTCCCAACCTTACTAAATGCCCCTCCTGCAATACTATTCTTTGGCTTTCCGATTTACAGGAATTAGAACAGAAAGAAGTACCATACGCTGAACACCTTGAACTCACCGACCTTTGGCGTGCTCTTGAAACTAATGACGCTGTTGATAAAAGGGAAAAAAGATTACAAGAAATATTTATCCGCCACAGGATATGGTGGGAATACAATAAAAATAATCAGCTCAAAAAAAGCGAAGAAGCCACTTGGCACGAAAACTGCCTTGCGCTTCTTGAACTGCTTGATGTTGATAATAACGACCATCGTTGCATGGCCGCCGAACTCCACCGCAACTTGGAAAATTTTTCCCAGTGCCTTGATTTGGTAAAAACACTGCCTGAAGAATATGACAAGTTCCGTTCAATGACGGAGGAAGCGTACCGTCTTAAAAATCCGCAAACTTTTCAGCTTGACGAAAACAGACAAGAACACTACCGGCAAATACAAAGCGAACAGAGTATCGAAGAACAAATGGTCACTTTCCTCGAAGATATACAAGAACTAAAAGAGATTGTGTCAAAGCGTGACCCGGATAAAGATTTTAGCGACTTTATTTGCGAAGACATTCAGGATTTTGCTAAATACATAGCAGTAATGGCGTTTTTTGAAGAATACGAATTGTTGGAAGTGGTTCTTAACACTAAGCAAGACGCACTCAACACCCATGTGCATCCGCAGTTTGTGTATTGGCAGCCAACGCCGCTCTATTTTATCACCGGCAAAAAAGCACGGGAAAAAATGAAAGACCCCTGCAAAATGGTGCGTTTCCTCGCAGCGCACGGCGCGGATGTGAACAAGGCGGCAGGAGACGGTTCAACGCCACTGTGGAACCAAACAAATTACAGCGACAGCATTGAAATGTTGAAAACTTTGCTGGAACTCGGGGCGAACCCCAATCAGACAAGCATTGACGAGGGAATTGCATGGACTCCTCTGATAAACTGCCTTAGACCGATGAAGGATGAAGACGACATAGGTCTTAATTATGAGGGCTGGATCCCTTTCGACACGCTGGCAATACAAAAAGCAAAACTGCTCCTTGAATATGGTGCGGATGCAAACCTTGCAAGCCCCACTCAGCCCGATTATCCACCGCTTATGATGGCAATTTCTTACGGCTTTACCAAAAAATCTAATCTGGACGTCACTGACGACGTTACCAAAAAGTTGATGCTTGAACTTTTAGAACTGATGCTCAAACGCAGCGCAAACCCCAACTTTGAAGACAGCAACCGCACAAGCCCCTTGTCGCTTGCCCGCAAAGGCGATCTTCCCGAAGTGGTGGACCTTTTGCAACGTTATGGTGCAAAGTTAGAAGTAATTCGTCGAAAAACAGGAGGAAAACAATGAAAAATCCGCAAACATTAATAATCCCTACACTGCCAAAAGGGTGGCGGGAATGGGCTGATAAAGGTTAGGCGGTTTTTGTATGTTTGAGAGCAAAAGAACACAAGAAGAACGCTTCAAGGAAGCTGAAACGCTGTACGATAAGGATAAATGTAAAAAAGCATTTCCCCTATTTGAAAGCCTTGCCAATGAGGGATATGTTCCCGCACAGATTTATATGGGCGCATGTTATCTGCATGGAAAAGGCATAAAGAAAAATTTAACCAAAGCCGCCGAATGGTTCTACAAAGCCGCCGAGCAGGGAGACGATGAGGCTCAACGGTATTTGGGTTTATGCTACTTTAACGGTTTTGGCGTAACAGAGAATTATGAAACCGCCGCTGAATGGTACAGAAAATCTGCCGAGCAGGGAAATGTTCATTCGCAAAATTTGCTGGGCATTTGTTATTACAAAGGCGAAGGCGTACCGCAAAATTTCGAGACAGCGGCTCAATGGTTTCGCAAAGCAGTATCTCAAGGTGATGTTTCAGGAAGGATATGGCTTGACAATCTTAAACGCAAAGGCAGTTGAACTTTAGAGGAAAAATATGAAAATTACGCAACGCAAATACGGCGGCGGCATGTTTGAACTAAGACCCAATACTAAGCAAATGGTGTTTGAAATAATTGTCAAATGAGGAGTGAGCAATGACACAAGAAGAATGCTTCGAAGAAGCAGAAAAACAAGAACAAGAGATGAATTTCGCCAAAGCCGCTGAATTATACGGTAAGGCCGCCGAACAGGGACACATCGGAGCGCAATGGCAGTTGGGTAATTGCTATGACATAGGCACGGGTGTAGAACGAGACCACGTCAAAGCTGCCGAATGGTGGCTCAAGGCCGCAGAACAGGGAGATGCTGTTTCGCAGTATTTACTGGCCCGTTGTTATCAAAAAGGCAACGGCGTACCGCAGGATTTTAACGAGGCGGTGAAATGGTACCGCAAGGCGGCGGAACAGGGGCATACCGAAGCACGGGATTATGTGAGATACTACAACGACAAGGAAGCGGCGGAA
>LIUG01000001.1:0-2398 GCA_001462245.1 Candidatus Fibrimonas termitidis | reverse complement strand
TCCACGTATTAGCTCTCTGGCGCGCTCCGCTACCAAGCCTGACAATATCTTCTTCCTATACTTCGTTATCCACACTATATGATACTTGCAATCATAGGTTGTATGGCTCGTCTTGCGATAGTTTTCCATCTATGTAATATATTAAACTAAAGGCGAGGGATTTTCCTCCAGAAAGAGACATTAATTTTTTGCATTGCCGCATCTATTCTACTTACTAAGCCAATCGGGTCCATACTCAGCCTCTGCTTCCGATAAATCCCATCCGCCTTGTATCAGAAAATCCGCCCCTAATTTTTCTTTCCAAAACTTCGCCATATAGGGTTCCATGGGGAGTGCTTTCATAAGACGCATACTGCCTTCTTCATCTCCCGCTTTGCTTAATAACGTAGCCTGATACACAACGTCAAATTTTTCATCAAAAGTCATCTTTCTCTGCCGCTCACCCGCTTCTACAGTTTTGCATTGAACTCTTGCCATTTTCAATCTCCTTTTGCTTTGAATATAGAAATTTTGTATATTCCAGCTATGGAAAGTAGGGGCAAGGCGTGCCTTGCCCTGAAAGAAGCGAAACGGAGAAAGAAACAATGAAAAACCCACGAACATTAATAATCCCTACGCTGCCCAAAGGGCGGCGGGAATGGGCTGATAACAGTGGCGTGATGTTCCACGCCTGCTTCACGCTGCTGGCGGATTGCATTGAAAACGAGCACCTGCTGGACGGGAGCATAGACTGGATGGCAAATAAACAATCACGCAAAGCCAAAGCCGAAATTGAGGCATTATATGATTGGTGGAAAAAAATTAAAGACGATGAAGACTGGTATCCAATGACATCTTCGGATATTGGCAAGTCGAATAAAGCTACGGAGGATAACTTTAAATGGAGCAGATGGGTCAATGTGAACGAGCAATATGAAGAGGCGGATAGAATGCTTATAAGGTTGATAAAAGTGCGGCGGTTTTTGTATGTTTGAGAGCAAAAGAACACAAGAAGATATTTCAGGAGTGATATGGCTTGACAATCTTAAACGCGAAGGCAAGATTTAAGGAGAATGAGCAATGAAACACGAGAAAAGAAGAAGGATAAAAGTAAAGAATAAAAAGAAAGAACTCATACGCAAAATAAATGCTATTCTAGACGGCATGACTGTTGAACAGATACTATCACCCGATCCAAAAGGAAAAAAGAACAATGACAAACGATAAAGACAAAATGTTAGCAACACTGGAAACCCTGTGCAAAGACCCGGCGGCTTTCTTCCCACCGCCAGCCACCAATGAAAATTTTACCCATAATCACGATATGCTCAGAGCGTTAGTAATAGCCCACCCAATCCCCGAAGATTACGCCGATTTTCTGAAATACAACAACGGCTTCGCATGGAAAGACATAGAAATCTACGGCGTAGACAAAAGTTATACAGCACCCCCGCCCAACAATTACAAACTGCCAAGCGTATGGAGTATCAACGAAGACCGAAAAAACGGCAACCCTCGTTTCAACACTTTCTTGTGTGAAGACTTAGACAGCGTTCTGATAATCGGCAGCAGCGTAGAGTATTTTTTCGTTTGGCGTGAAGGGGACTACTTTGACGACAATGATGTTTTCTATAACGGCGTTTACGAAACGTACCGCCGCGACTGTTCTGAACCGCACAAAACTTATGAGAATTTCTACGATTTCTTTAATGAGGAAATAGGCAATTATCAACCGTATCAAAAAACCTACGAAGAATGGCTTGCAATGGTGCGGAAAGAAGGTGTTGCACTTAAATATGTGCAGCAAGAACTTATTACAACGGAACTCTGCCAAGCAGCAGTTGAGCAGGATAGTGAAGCCCTGTATTACGTGCCTGAAAAACTCATTACAGCGGAAATGTGTCAAATTGCGGTTGAGCAAGATGTTTGGGCGTTAGAATATGTACCCGAAAAACTAAAGACGGCGGAAATTTGCCAAGAGGCAGTTGAAAAAAATAGCATAACGCTTCAATTTGTACCCAAAAAATTAAAGACGGCAGAATTGTGTAAATTGGCAGTTAAGCAAAAAGGCTGGGTACTTGAATATGTGCCGGAAAAACTCAAGACTGCGGAATTATGTTTTGAAGCGGTTAATCATTATGGCAAATCGCTTGAATTTGTACCCGAAGAACACAAAACAGCGGAACTCTGCTTAATGGCGGTTCTGGACGGTGGCGAGGCTCTTCAATGGGTTCCAAAAAAGCACAAGACGGTGGAACTGTGTATGGCAATGGTGAAGGAGAGAGCCTACGATTTTAAATACGTGCCTGATGAACTCAAAACACCGGAAATGTGCCTTGTGGCGGTTCGGCAGAAAGGGCATACGATTGGAGATGTGCCAAAAGAACTCATGACAGCCGAACTATGTTGGGAGGCGGTT